>CAJODA010000053.1 GCA_905233745.1 uncultured Bacteroidales bacterium | reverse complement strand
GCTTTCACATCCACTGGCTCTTTTGCCACTCTCAGCACGTATGAGATTACGCAAGACGGCATTACAGCATCTGCCGTTTATCCCTATTTCCAGGATGCCAACACCATTGGTCAGGATATCCCTACAGGACAAATCAACATTACAGGTTTCAACTTCTCTACCAGCAAGATTGGCAATACTTATCCGGATTACAGATATTATATCGTGCCTCGTAATATGAACGATTTCTCCACTGGTATTCAGAACTTCGTGTCTGAAAACGACGTTACAATCGCCCCCAACCCGGCTGTTGATTTCGTGAATGTGACCGTGAAGAATGACAATTTCCAGGTTAACCACCTCTATGTGGTGGATATTACCGGCAGAGTGGTTCTGTCGCAAAGTGTGGAAGAGAATGTGTTCAGTCTGAACGTGAGCAACCTCACCGCCGGATGCTACTTCCTTCGCATGACAGATGGCACCCACAATGTCACTGCCAAATTCATCAAGAAATAATCATTGATGTTCTTAATACACGAGAAACGGCGGCCCAAGGGCCGCCGTTTCTCATTCTTGCTTAAGATTATGTTAATGACATGTCACTTTGCAGTGATAGGTGTAGTTGTAGGGGTAATCACTAAGGTACTGTGACTGGTCAATGTCAAGGCTTGAACAATAATCCCTGTCTTTTACATCTACGAATGTGACGGAAGAGTTGTAGTTGGAAATGTCGGTTTCGGCGTTGGAGTAGCTGTAGCGCTCCGTCCAGGTCTCTGTCTTGCAAGTGCAGGTCTTGACTTTCTCTTTCTCGCAAGAGCACAAGCACAATGCAAATGTGGCGATTGCTGTTAAAATCAGTAGTTTCTTTTTCATAAGCAGTTTTGGACTGTTGTCGCATTGTCCGCATCGGGTTAGAGTGTTGAATTGTTTGTGATTAGATTTTTGCAAAAGTAGTCATTTTTGACAAAAAAACCACTTTTCTGCTCCAATATTACGATTTGATTTTTAAATTTTTAAAAATCAAGTATATATAAATTGATTTTTTTATTTTGTGATTAAATAATTCTTTTTGTTGTTTTATATTGAAAAAAGTGTATTTTTGCGGCCGCAAATGAGGGTTGTTAGCTCAGTGGTTTAGAGCGCTGCTTTCACACGGCAGAGGTCATAGGTTCAACTCCTATACAACCCACAAAAAAGGACCGATTAGTCGGTCCTTTTTTCGATTATCTATAAATGATTAGCGATTTGCGAATAGAAACGAACGATAATCGCACATCGTTCCTCGCTCATCGTTCCTCGTTTTTTGCCCGACTTGTCGTTACCAAATACACTCCTATCAGAATGAGTACCAAAGCCACGGGCTTGTTCCAAGTAAAGATGTCTTGTCCAAATGCTATGGCGACGCAGGCGGTCACTAACGGCTGGAGGTTGCTATACATACTTACTGTAGTGGGGCGAATGTGGCGCAGGGCAATCGGGAGCAGGAAATAGGAAACCACCGTGGCGAATATCAGCACGGTAAACAGGTTCAGAAAGGCGCTTGCAGGAGCTTTGCCTACCAGTAGAGGGCAGCTTTCTGCCGAGAAGAAAGGAATGCCCATGGGTATGCAGAATATGGAGCCGTACAGGAAAATCCATTTCATCATGGTGATGGGACTGTACTTGTTGGAGATAGCACGTGTGAGGACCAGATATCCGGCGTAAAAGAGGATGTTGACAAAGCATAAAAGCAATCCGATGGCAGAGGCGTTGGCATCATTGCCCCACGAAAAGAGCACGGTCATCAGTCCGCCTCCGATACCGATGAATACCCCCAATGATTTCCGGATGGAGATGGGTTCCTTGAGGAACACGGCGGCCATGAGCATCACGATGAGCGGGCTGGTGGCTGACACCAATGACACATAGCAGGGTGAAGTGTAGCGGAATGCTTCCGAAAAGGCGATTAGGGTGCCTGCCAACACGATGCCGGCTCCAAAAAAGAGTCGCATGTCTCCTTTGCTGACCTGCTCGCGCTTGCGATAATTGAGCAGATCCAATAACCAAAAAGCCGCCGTACCAAATAACATGCGTACGGCGGTGAAAACTTCTGGGGATATGTATTGCGGGACTACAGCCTTGGAACAGTTGGGGTTTATGCCGAAGATGACATACACCGCCAGCGCGGCCAAATGCCCGACCCATTTTCGATTTTGGCTCTTATCTGACATAATTTCATCGTACGGGCGAATGGAAATTCGCCCGTACTGCTAATTCTTCAAGGAAGCGATTTCCTTGACAGCGTTGATGCAGGTGTCGATTTCCTCTTCCGTGTTGAAGGCGCCGATACTCAGACGCACGGTGCCATCGACTGGCAGGGTGCCGATGCGCTCGTGAACCAGCGGGGCGCACTGCAAACCGGTGCGGCATGCAATGTCGTAGTCCACATCCAGCATGGTGCCCACGTCCATAGCTTCAAAGCCCTTGACGTTGATGGAGAGCACAGGGTTCTGGTTTTCCACGGTGGTGGCGCAATAGACGGTCACGCCCTCGATCTCGCGGAGACCGTCGCGGAGTCTCTTCCACAGTTTCATCTCCTGGTCGTGGATTGTCTCAATACCTTTCTCAATAATCCATTTGGTGCCTCTGTAGAGACCGCTGATGCCGAGCATGTTCATGGTGCCGGCCTCAAGGCGGTAGGGATATTCATCCAAGTGGGTACGTACGGCGGAACGAACGCCAGTGCCGCCGAAGCGGGTGTGGCGTACTTCCACTCCATCAGCCACGTAGGAACCTCCGATACCGGTGGGTCCCATCAGACACTTGTGGCCCGTGAAAGCGTATGCGTCAACTCCGTATTCCAACATGTTCATTTCCACAGAACCGGCACCCTGGCTGCCATCTACTACGAAAATAAGACCGTTCTCTTTGCAAACCTTGCCAATCTCCTTGATAGGCTGCACGGTGCCGATAACGTTGGAGCATTGCGTGCAAACCACCATCTTGGTGTTCGGCTTGATGGCTTTCTTGAAATCGTCAGGGTGTACATAACCGGCTTCATCGAAAGGCAGATAGGTCACCTCGATCACGCCGGCTTGCTCCAGACAGTAGAGCGGACGGAGCACAGAGTTGTGTTCCAGCATGGTGGTGATGACATGGGATCCTTTCTGAGCAAGACCCTGAATCAGGATGTTCAGAGAGTCAGTGGCGTTGTAGCTGAAGGTCAGACGGCGCTCGTCCACCTTGGCACCTCCGTTGAAGAGTTGTGCCAGAAGACGGCGGGTGTCAGTCAGCAGTTCACCGGTCTCAATACCGGCATCGTAACCGGCACGGCCTGGGCTAACACCATGTTCGCGGTAGAAGGTGTCCATGAAATCGTAAACCTCTTTCGGTTTTGGGAATGATGTTGCAGAATTGTCTAAATATATCATAACAGTTTTTATTTAATAGTCTAAAATGATTTAGGGACACAGGTCCTTGACGGGGCACGTAGGTCTGCCGCCAAATTATCTGTATCTTTCGCCTAATACTTTCAGCATGTCCTCGGTCATGGAGGTCAGGTCATAGGCGGGTTTGAATCCCCATTCTTCGCGGGCGCAGTGGTCGTCCATCTGGTTCGGCCAGGAGTCGGCGATGGTCTGGCGGAGTTCATCATACTGGTATTCCATCTGGAAGTCGGGGATGTGTTTCTTGATCTCGTTGTAAATCATCTCCGGCTCAAAACTCATGGCGGTGATGTTGAAACTGTTGCGGTGCACGAGCTTGCTCGGGTCGGCTTCCATGAGGTCAATGGCAGCCTTGAGGGCGTCGGGCATGTACATCATGTCCATGAAAGTGCCTTTGGCTATAGGGCAGGTGAACTTCTCGCCCTTGACGGCTGCGTAGTAGATCTCCACAGCGTAGTCGGTGGTGCCGCCGCCAGGCAGGGTGACATTGGAGATGAGGCCCGGGAAACGTACGGAGCGGGTGTCCACACCGAAGCGTTTGAAGTAATAGTCGCTGAGCAACTCGCCCGTAACCTTGGTCACACCGTAAATGGTCTTTGGACGCTGGATAGTGTCCTGCGGGGTCATGTCATGCGGAGTGTCCGGACCAAATGCACCTATAGAACTTGGGGTGAACAGGGAGCATCCCATTTCACGGGACACCTCCAGACAGTTGATAAGGGCGCCCACGCCTACGTTCCAACCCAGCATGGGGTTTGCCTCCGCCTTGGCGGAGAGAATGGCGGCCAGGTTGTAGATGGCGTCAATGTTGTATTTCTTTACAGCATCGGCAATGTCTTGCGCATTGGTGGCGTCGATTTTGCAGGATGGACCGGCCTCGGCCAAGTCTCCCTTTAAAGGATAAATCATGTCAGCGGCAACCACATTGTCGGTGCCGTATTGTTTACGTAAAGCGGGTGTGAGTTCGGACCCAATCTGTCCGCAAGCACCTATGACTAAAATCTTTTTCATTGTATGTATAAATTAGAATGTCCTTGCCAAAAAAAACGTGCAAAAATACAAAAAATGTGACAACTTCATGGCACAATTCTACTCGACTGTTGCAGAGTCGAGTTCTGAAAGTTGCCGCTGGAGTTCCCGGATGATGGAGTCCTGCTGGCGGATGGTTTCATCCTTCTTGTCAATGATATTTGCAATGATTTCGCTTTGCATTTTGAGGTCTATTTTTTCACCGGTTGACTGCTTGACGATCAGGCTTGCTTTGTACAATCCGTATTCATTGTGTAGAATGTCCTGTAGCTTATAAACTTGCATCTCATCAAGGGGCTGTCCGATAAGCGTAAGGGTGATGGTCTGGCTCCGGTGGTGATATTCGCGGTCGGAGTTGAGAATCTGGGTGTTTGCTAGAATCTCGGAGTTCTGGATCTCGTTGACAAACTTGATGCTCTGGGTGTTGAAGGCCGCCTCTTTGATGACGTCCCCTGCCAGATAGATGCTGGGCACCAGGACGATGATGGTGAAGATGGTGATGATGCGCTTGACCGTCTTGCGCCGATGCTCGTCCACGTACCGGGTCTGCGGGAACCTCAGCAGACGCACGGTGACAAAGGTGGCCAGGGCAATGAAAAAGGAGTTGATGAAGAAAAGGTAAAAGGCTCCGAGAAAATACCAGATCTGTCTGGTGGCAATGCCGAAGCCGGCGGTGCATAGCGGAGGCATGAGGGCTGTGGCGATGGCCACACCGGAGATGACTGTGATGGACTGTGACTTGCGTGAAGTGGCCACAATGCCCGCCAGTCCCCCGAAGAATGCGATGAACACATCGAAGATGGTGGGCTGCGTGCGCGCCAGCAGCTCGGAACGGGCGTCGTTGAGCGGTGAAAGCAAAAAGTAGAGCGTGGAGGCCGCCAGACTGATTATCACCATGACCAGCAGGTTCTTCAGTGATTTCCTGAGAAGGTCCTCGTCAAATGTGCCGATGGCCAAACCGATGCCGGTGATGGGACCCATAAGCGGCGAAATCAACATGGCACCGATGATGACGGCCGTGGAGTTGACATTTAACCCAACGGAAGCAACGATGATGGCAAAAAACAGAATCCATACGTTGAAACCCTTAAAGACCACACTTTTGGATATGTAATCTACCGTAGCTTCGTAGTCGGTATCCTCATTAATATAGGCGTATTCTTTTATTTTATGCCAGATAACCTTAAGGATTCTTAGAAATCTGTTTTTCTTTTCCGTTTCCATTTTAAGATGTTAAAAGGGTAGGGATTATTGGAGCTTTTCTATGATATTGTCCAACGTCAGCTCACACTGTTCGCCAGTGGTCATATCTTTAAGTGTATAGGTGTTGTTGTTACGCTCATTTTCCCCAGCCATGATGACGAAAGGTATGGATTTGCTGTTGGCGTAGGACATTTGCTTTCCAATCTTGACATGGTCGGGGTAGATCTCTGCGGAGATGCCGGCTTTGCGCACGGCACGCAACCCGGAGAGTGCATATCTCTCATCCTCTGCGCTGAAGTTGATAAACAGGGCTTTCACAGGATTGAGGATTGCAGCAGGGAACAGGTTCAGTTCGTTGAGCACATCATAAATGCGTTCAGCGCCATAAGAGATACCTACGCCGGACATGTTCTTGAGACCAAAAATGCCGGTGAGATTGTCATAGCGCCCGCCACCGGAGATGCTGCCCATGGCAGCGTCTTTGGCTTTCACTTCAAAGATGGCCCCGGTATAGTAGTTCAGCCCGCGAGCCAGCGTGATGTCGATTTCCAGCTCGGTGGCCAAATCCATGTCCTTGACGTAATCCAGCACGGTGGTGATTTCTTCAATGCCCTTTTTTCCGATTTCACTGTCGGCCAGCAGGTTGGACAGAAGTCCCAGTTTTTCATCGTTGCTTTTCCCGCTGAATTCGAAGATGGGTTTCAGTTTTTCGATAGCGCTTTCGCAGATGCCGCGTTCCATCATTTCAGCGCAGACGGCCTCTTGCCCGATCTTGTCCAGCTTGTCCATGGCGATGCAAAGGTTGGTGACTTGCTCGGGTTCGCCGATCACCTCGGCAATACCCGAGAGTATCTTGCGGTTGTTGATTTTCATTACCACAGCAATGCCGAATGCTGAGAAAATCTCATCCGTGATTTCAATCAGTTCCGCCTCGTTGATAAGCGAGATGCTTCCGATAATGTCGGCGTCGCATTGGTAGAACTCGCGGTAGCGGCCCTTTTGCGGTCGGTCGGCACGCCATACCGGTTGCATCTGGTAACGTTTGAACGGAAATGTCAGTTCGTTCTGATGCTGCACCACAAATCTGGCAAAGGGTACCGTAAGGTCGTAACGTAATCCCTTTTCGCACAGTTTGGTGGCTAATTTGTTGACAGACATCTCGGGGTCGTTGAAGTTCACTCCTTGCGTGAAATCGCCCGAGTTGAGGATCTTGAACAACAGCCGGTCACCCTCTTCTCCATATTTCCCCATGAGCGTGGAGAGATTCTCCATGGATGGGGTCTCAATGGGCAGATAGGCGTGTTTGTAGAATATGGAGCGTATGGTGTCGAAAATATAGTTGCGCCGCATCATCTCAGTCGGCGTGAAATCACGTGTTCCTTTGGGTATTGAAGGTTTTACGATATTCATACAGTGAGTTTTTATCAATGAGGGTGCAAAGATACAAAAAAACGAGTAGCGATGAACGAGCGGCGATTAGCGAATTCGATGTTGTACGATTTTAGAAATTCACTTGTATGCCAAAATGTATCTTTCCGGTTTTGAACGAAATGGGATTGCCGAGTTGTCGTCCCAGG
Source organism: uncultured Bacteroidales bacterium (assembly GCA_905233745.1). Classification (GTDB taxonomy): domain Bacteria; phylum Bacteroidota; class Bacteroidia; order Bacteroidales; family WCHB1-69; genus F23-D06. Next base: position 20,950 of record CAJODA010000053.1, on the reverse strand, counting down.
GCATATTCCAGATAGAAGATTCCGCTGCTGACGGCGAGGTGCACGCCGGCTCCGAATCCGAACGGGGTGTCGAAAAGATAACCGTTTTCCATCTGACGCTCATAAACGCCCCCGTCAAAGAACAGGTTGGCGAAAGATTTTTTCCCGAAAAGATAGCGGAACTCCAGAGAATAGAGCATGTAGGTGGAGGCGTATATGTCGTTGGGATTGAATCCGCGGATGCGCCCCGGACCGCCGAGATTGAACAATTCGTTGAAATAGTGGGGGCCGGACAGCAGCGATCCCCCTTGCAGACTTGGCGCAAGGACGAAACATTTCCAAATCGGAATAAAGCCTTGAACAAAACCGCATAGCCGGTATGTGGTTTTCTGCATCGTCAAATCTTCATAAAAAGAAGCATCAACATGGGAGTTTTGGATGATCTTTCGCCGCCCGGCTGACAAATCGGCCCAAATATCCACGCCTTTGCGTGGGTTGAACAGGTAATCCAGTTTCCGGAAGTGCAATTTCAAACCATACAGCGTCTTGCGGAAGTCGATGAAACTGGTGTCACTGCCGAATTGCAACAAATCAGGATTGAGAATGGTGGAGCCCGTGTAGTCGAAATAGGGCTCTATGTAGCTGTTGTTAAGGAAGGCGTAGGGGATGCCGATATGGTAGTTGAGGTTGAGATAGGAGGTGTCTTTCTTGTCTAATAGGAAAGTTCCCTCCACCCCGAATCTCGTTCGGAAGAGATAGGGGAATTTGATAGCCAGATCGAGATGCTGGGAGCGGCGCTCGCTGCTGTACCAATGAAGGTTGAGACTCTCGCCCTGGCGGAGGATGTTTTGCAGGGATAGTGACAGGTCGCCCTGTACGGACACCTTTCCGGTTTTCTCATCTGCGGGCACCAATCCCACATAACCGTCGAACTGGTTGGTTCTCCGGTGGTTGAGATATACGTAGAGATAGGCTTTGTCCTTGACAAAGGCGACACCGGAAGGCTGCACCACGGTGGCGAAAGGCAGTTCTTCGAGCTTTCCGTCCACAGCCCGCATGAGCTGCTCGTTATAGGGCGTGCCCTTCCGGAGTCCCAAATAGGGATAGAGGAAGTTCCTGGACAGCTTCACGTCTCCTTTCAGCACAATGGAGTCAAAAGTGACGAAAATGTTGGAGTCAATGACAATAACAGGGGTCATGTCGCCGTTTTCAGGGTCGGAAGCTTGCAGCGTGACGGAGGCGAAGGGGTAGCCGTGGTTCTCCAGGTTGCGAATGATCCCTTCGGCGCGGGTGGGGTATTCCGAAAGAGATTCCTTAAACGGTACGTTTGGCTGTGCATAAAGAACATTTATGTACAGAAATAGAAAGCAGGCGATATATAAGGATTTAGATTTCAATCGTTTATAAAATATAAATCAAAAAAAAGCAACCTTCTTTAATTTTTAATTATCTTTGCACGTTTAAAAAAAGCATAACGGAAATGAAAAAGATTATTGTATTAATAGCCGTGATTTTTTTCGGTTTGGCACTCTTTTCTTCTTGTGACACGCAGCGTAAATGTGCTGCGTACGGCCATTATTCTTATTATCAGGCACCCGAGACACCTGCCGAATAACGTCGTCGTATGGTCGATGGGTTTTCGTCTGGCGTCTTTCGGAGGCTGTTTGCGGCCTTTCTTCTCGCCGGGGCTTTCCTGCAGGCCCATGCGCAGGAGGTGGGAGAATATTACCACGATGTAACCCTCAAGGAGTGGAACCTGGAGCTGTTTTTGAACACGGGCGGCTTCGGGGCCGGTTTCCAGCGCGGGCGTACCCCCGATCTCTATAACAAACATTTTTGGGAGGTCGAGTTTATGTACAACCAGCATCCCAAGTCTGTCCGTTCAGTCAATGTGGTGTATGAGGGTGTTCGCCCCTGCCGATACGGACAACTCTACACGCTGTTTTTTCTGCGCGCCGGTTACGGATACCAGCGAACTCTTCACACCAAACCCTATTGGGGTGGTGTACAGGTGAGATACACGATTTCCGCCGGTCCCTCACTCGCACTCGGAATTCCCAACTATGTGGAGGTGCTTAACTACAACACCGGATTCTCCGAAGTTGTGCGCTATGACCCCGATATTCATAACCTCAACAATGTTATTGGTGGCGCCCCTTTCTATACAGGGATTATGCAGACTATAGCACGCCCCGGCTTCTATGCCAAAACGGGTATAAACTTTGAATTCGCAAAGAATGACTATAAAATCCAGGCTCTGGAGGTTGGCCTTAGCATAGACATGGTATTCCCGTTTATCCAGCAAATGGCCTTCAATAAAGCCAAAGCTTTCTACCTCTGCGGCTATATCGCTTACGACTTCGGCAAAAGGAAAGGATATCATTAAGAGACCAAAGACTAAAGGCCAATGATTTCCTAATACTTGCCTCCTTTTACCCCATTCACCTCCTTCACCCCATTCACCCCTTTTACCCCATTCACCTCTTTTACCCCATTCACCCCTTTTACCCCTTTTACCCATCATGTCCAACTCAATAAAGCAACTTGCCAGTCAGACCGTGGTTTATGGGGCGACCAATATTCTGGGACGCCTGCTTAATTATTTGCTGGTCCCTCTGCACACCTATATTTTTTCAGATGCTGCCCAATATGGTGTTGTCGGCGAATTGTATGCCTGGACCAGCCTTTTCATAGTGATACTGACCTACGGAATGGAGACCGCCTTTTTCAATTTTTCTCGCGATGAGTCGATAAAAAACAGAGTGTTTACGACTATTGTAACCTCTTTGGCGATTACTTCCACACTGTTCGTTGTGGTTTGTTATTTATTTAAAGGAAACATTGCCGGGTGGCTTAAGTACCCTGACCATCCTGAATATATCACGTGGTTCTCTATTATTATTGCTGTAGATGCTCTGACCTCGATTTTCTTTGCACAGTTGCGGCATTTGAACAAAGCCTTACGTTTCGCCGCAGTGAAAATCACCAATATTGTGATAACTGTGCTGTTCAATCTCTTCTTCCTGCTGCTTTGTCCGTATCTTCTGAAAAACAATCCCGATTCATCGTTTATTCGTGCTATTTATAACCCTGGGATTGGAGTGGGGTACATCTTCATTTCCAATCTTATTGCTTCTGTAGTGACGCTGCTCATGCTGCTTCCGAGTATCTTCAAACAGAAGTATGTGTTTGACTGGACATTGTGGAAGAAAATGTTTGCTTACGCTTTTCCGTTGCTGATTTTTGGCTTGGCCGGCATTGTGAATGAAACGATGGACCGTGTTCTGTTGAAGCACTTTTCCAACCAACCTGACCCGCTGGCTTCGGTGGGCATCTACAGCGCGTGTTACAAGATCTCCATCATGATGACCATCTTTGTGCAGGCGTTCAAGTATGCGGCAGAGCCCTTCTTTTTCAGCAAGTCAAAAGATAAGGATGCCAAAGAGGCTTATGCAGAGGTTATGACAGCATTTGTCTTTGTATGCTCTGTTATTTTTGTGGGCATAATGCTATATATAGATATTGTAAAGTTTTTTGTTGGACCGGCATACCGTGTTGGTCTTCCTGTTGTGCCCATATTGCTGATGGCCAATCTCTTCCTTGGTATTTTCTACAATCTCTCGATATGGTACAAGCTTACCGGTCAGACTAAGTTCGGAGCTTATATTGCCATCTTCGGTGCGGTTATCACGCTGGGTCTTAATATGGCTTTGATTCCACGTTTTGACTACATGGGATCCGCATGGGCCACCTTCGTCTGTTACTTGAGTATGATGGTGGTGTCCTATTTGTTGGGGCAGAAATACTATCATGTGGATTATAATCTGAAAAAGATATTATTCTATATATTGTTCGCTGTTGCCGTATATGGATTGAGCGTTCTCATCAATAATGTATTACATATAGAACAGATGGGAGTCCGTCTGGCCGTCAATTCCATCATCCTGGTGGTGTACCTGGCGGTCCTGGCTGTTATGAACCGGAATTATCTGAAGAATTTGTTCAAAAAAGCGTAATTCTTATCTCTTTTGAATTGCCATTTTTTTTCTGATGTTTTGGCAACATTACCAACAATCGTGATTAACGTTTCTCGCTAAGACACTCTGCCAGTTTGAAATAGAGATCGGTAAGAATGATAGCGGTGTTGCCGTTGCGCCCGATGTGATAGAGGGCCTTGTTGCACTCCTCTGTCATCTTGGTTATGCTTTTCAGGTTTACATTCCGGAATGAAGAGAGGATGCCCATCTCCTGATCGGTAACTTTGACCAGGGTGGGGGAACCGCTGTTCTGCATAAGCAGGTTGCGGAGCATCCGAAGAGTGAGATTTACAAAGGCTTTCTGTTTCTCACGACCTTGCTTCACAATTTCCCCGAAGATTTCCTGTGTGTGGGCGTAATTGATTTCCGCTGGTGGACGCTGTTGTGCGAAAGACATGGCACTGGTCATCATAGTGTCAAATGCATCAATCATGTCACGTTGCTCCGCATTGTTCTGATATATCTGCATCGCTTTATTGTAGTCCCCTTCAGAAATGACAGCTATGTCGCGGGCTGTCCTGTCGTCCATGTCCGGTTCGGCAGCCTTCAAGGCCTCGTATAGTTCGTCGTCGGTCAGACGGGGGATTTTGACCAATTGAGTACGCGATAGGATGGTGCTCAGAATCTGATCAGGTTTTTCGGAAATGAGGATGAAGAGAGACTGGCTTTCGGGTTCCTCCAAAGTCTTGAGCAACTTGGGCGCTGCTGCGTGGTGTAGGCGGTCAACAGACCAAAGTATGTAAATTTTGAATCCGCCCATGAACGATCTCATGCTGTTCTGGTTAATGATGTGTGAACAGTCGCGGATGTTGATAGAGGGCTGTTTGTTTTCCCCATCCAGCTCGTCAAGCCAATCCTGCATGTCAATATGATAGTTGTTCCTAAGGACAAAATCTTTGAAAGTTTGAGCCAGCAGTATGGAGTCGGGATCTTTTTTTACGGTTTTGGTGGTGCAATTCGGGAAGTAGATGTGCAGATCGGGGTGTGAGAGTTTGGAGAACTGCACGCAGGAAGGGCAGATACCGCAGGAGTCGGTGTCGGAGGGGTGCTCGCAACACAGATACTGGGCTAATGCTACGGCCAAGGCAAAGGCGTGATTGCCAGGCTGAGCCAGAAAGAACTGGGCATGACTGATCCGGTGCTCGTGCACCTGGCTCAGCAACTGCTCTTTCAATTTCGCGGAAACAAGGACATCTTTGAATTGCATAATGTTGGATTTAAAATGTTTTACAATGGGTTAGTGCCTGATCTTCTTCAACCAATCCTGATCGTTAGTGTTTTCATACTGGTCAAGGCAATGGAAAATCTCGTCTGTTGTGGTGGCTACAAGCATCAGATTGCGGTGGAAGGGACGCAGAAACCCCTCTTCACTGAAACGTTCTATTTGAGCGATGAGATGGTCGTAGAATCCGTTGTGGTTATAAAGCACAATAGGCTTGGTATGCATGCCGAGCTGGCTGTCTGTGAGTATCTCAAACAGCTCGTCCATGGTGCCGTATCCGCCAGGAAGGGCTACAAAAGCATCGGCTTCTTGCTCTAAAAGTTGTTTGCGTTCGCTCATGGTCTTCACAAAAATCATCTTCGTGATGTTTTCTGCCAACACATGGTTGCGGGTGAAGAAGTCGGGAGCCACTCCGATGACAGTGCCTCCGTTCTGCATCATCACCTCTGCGGCTGCCCACATCAGTCCGATGCTGCCGCCACCGTAGTACAGTGTTAACCCTTTGTCAACCATCTGCTGTCCGAACGCCCTTGCCTGCTCAACATAAACCGGATTATGGCCCGTGGCCGAACCGCAAAATAACGCTATACTTTTGTATTTCATATTACCTGAAGTTTGATTAATGCGTGATATAGTAAAGAGATGATAATGTAAGCCATGATTATGATCGGGAAAGCACCCCAGCCGAAAATGGGAATCAGGATGACACCGATAATCAGGAGTATGTACCGTGCTATATTCAAGCCCTGCCATTTGAAATCCTTGAATTTCAAAGAGAGCATCCAGATGTTGGTGACTAGCAGCAGTGAAAAGATGACGGTTAGCCCCCAGACAATCCAAAAATTGTTCAGGAAAACAAGTTTCTCGGCAGCCAAAGGCAGGAAGCCCAGAAACATGGCGTTGGCGGGTGTGGGCAACCCTAAGAAAGAAGTGGCCTGGTTCTCGTCAATGTTGAAACGGGCAAGGCGCACTGCCGATAGGGCTGGCACCAGCAGGGCAATGAAAGGCAGGTAGTCGTATATGGCTCCTTGGTGGAGTGGCGAAATACCCTCCGTGCAGCGCACCAACCATGTATAGATGATCATGCCGGGAGCCACGCCGAAGGAAACTACGTCAGCCAGAGAGTCCAACTCCTTGCCGATGGCGGAGCTGACCTTCAGCAGACGGGCGGCAAAGCCGTCTAAAAAGTCGAACACTGCGGCTATGATGATGAAAATGGCAGCCGTCTCCAGATTGCCCTTCAGCGCACTCATCACCGAAAGGCATCCGCAGACCAGATTCAGGCAGGTTAATGTGTTGGGGATATGCTTTTTCAAAGGTTAAAAGGTTAAAAGGTTCAAGGTTAAAAGGTGCATGAGGTTCATGGGGTAAATGAGGTAAATGGGGTAAAGGAAGGGATATTATTTGCTATTTTAGTACCCAATATTTCGGGTTGATGTTCTTGGCAAAGGTCACCGCCTCTTCTTCGGTGTCGAATATGCCGATGCAGACACGCAGATTGGCCCCTGGTTGCATGACGATTTTCGGCTCATATTGGTCGAGGTTGCGTTGGCGGATGTGTCGCACGGCATCCTGCTCGTTGGGCAGACTGCCCGCAATCACGTAGAAGTGGCCCGGCTCAAAGCGGATGACAGGATAGTTGCCGCTGGCGGTGTTGCGCACCACTTCGGGGGTATAGACCTCCGGCTCCACGACAGTGTCCTCGGCAATCGTAATCTCCTCTTCGTATGTCGCCGTGTCTTCTGCAGCCGTCTCGGGCTCCTCCGTGACCACGGCCTCCTTCGGTGCGGAAATCCTTTCCTTCAGGTAGTTGAATGCAATTAACAATTGCTGACGGAACAGGTACCCCAACACGCCCAATGAAATCATGATGATAAGAATGAACAGCCACCAATGATTGCGATGTTTCTTCGGGTATTTGTCATTCTCAACATCTCTTTCTTCTTCTTCCGTTTTCGTTACCTCTTTCTCTCCCTCTTTCTCTTCCTCTTCGTTAACCTTTTCGATTTCTTTTGCCTCTTTAGCCAGACGTTCTTGCTCTTCCGCCTCGCGTAATCGTTGTTCCGCCTCTTCCTGCAGACGTTTCTCCTCNNCCGCCTCGCGTAATCGTTGTTCCGCCTCTTCCTGCAGACGTTTCTCCTCGGCCTCTTTGGCCAAACGTTCTTGCTCTTCTGCCTCTTTTAACCGTTGTTCCGCCTCTTCCTGCAGACGTTTCTCCTCGGCCTCTTTAGCCAAACGTTCTTGCTCTTCCGCCTCGCGTAATCGTTGTTCCGCCTCTTCCTGCAGACGTTTCTCCTCAGCCTCTTTAGCCAGACGTTCTTGCTCTTCCGCCTCTTTTAACCGTTTCATTGCTTCTTCTTGCAAACGTCTATCCTCTACCTCATTTACCTCATTTACCTCATTTACCTCCTGTACCTCTTGCACCCCATTCACCTTTTCACCCATTTCACCGTCTGTACCCATTTCACCACCTTCACCTAATCTCACAATTCCCATCCCTTCGAATTCGCGGTTGAGGTCGCTGATGCGGTCGCATACAAACCGGATGCTGCCCTTTTCGGTTAGAGAGAATGTGCCAAAATTGTCGAAACTGACGCTTTTGTTGTTCTCCAGGGCTGTTTTCAGTTCCTCCACCCAACGGATGATTTCAGAGGAGGCCTCGGTGATGCGGCACTGTTTCTCATGACAAATCAGATTGATGAGCGCGGTTCCGTCGGGTTGGTCTTCAGGGATTTCCAGTGTCACGATGTATTGGGGCGGCAGCATGGTGTCCCCTTCGAAGCGGGCCGACTGGTAATGCTTTTTGAAGACGCCCAAATCGTTAACGGATATGGAATCGTCGTTTAAAAGGGCTTTTATGATGTAATTTATCATAGGGAATGCGATTATAATAAGGTGTTTATTTTTTCCAGGTCTTCAGGGGTGTCGATGCCGATGCCTTGATAGTCGCAGGTGGCGGCGTAAATGTCGAATCCGTTTTCCAGCCAGCGAAGCTGTTCCAATTTCTCGGATTGCTCTAAGGAGGAGGGTGCTAGTTGTATGATGCTTTTAAGGGTTGCATATCGATAGGCATAGATGCCAAGATGCTGGTGGTATGTGGGTGAAAAAGATTGTGGGTCGCGCACATACGGAATGGGCAGACGGCTGAAATACAGGGTCTTTTGGTTGTGGGAAAGCACGGCTTTCACCATGTTGGGGTTGTTGGCCTCCTCGGGGTCGGTGAAAGGGCGGACCAAGGTGGCGATGTTAACCTCCGGCGCACGGAACAGGCTGGTCAGCAGTTGTATTTCCTTGGCGCTTATGGCCGGTTCGTCACCCTGGATGTTGACAACCACGTCCTCATCGTCAAGCTGGAGTACCCCCGCAGCCTCTCCGCACCGGTCAGTGCCGGATGGGTGATCCGGGCGGGTCATGACCACTTTGCCGCCGAAGCCGCGCACGCACTGTGCGATGCGCTCGTCATCGGTGGCCACGGCCATCCGGTCCAGCCCCGCCTCGCATACGTGCTCATAGACCATCTGGATCATAGGCTTGCCATGGATCAACGCCAACGGCTTGCCAGGGAAACGGGTGGAAGCGTACCGCGCCGGTATGATGCCAATGAATCCCATTATTTGAAAAGGCCGAACAATTCGGCGTCAATCTTGTTGATAATCTCGCCGAAGTCCTCAGGCTTCTCGGCGAATTTGATGGTGTTCACATCCACAACCAGCAATTTTCCATCATTGTAATTGGAAATCCATTTTTCGTATTTCTCGTTCAGGTTTTCCAAATAGGAAAGACGGATGGAGTCCTCGTACGCCCGTCCGCGCTTGTGAATCTGGGTCACCAGGGTGGAGACATCCGCTTTGAGGTAGATGAGCAGGTCGGGGGCTTGGATGAACTGCTTCATCAGCTCGAACAACTGGGTGTAGTTGTCGAAGTCACGGGTGGCCATCAAGTCCATCTCGTGCAGGTTTGGCGCGAAAATGTAGGCGTCTTCATAGATGGTGCGATCTTGGACGACGTCCTTTTTGCGCTTCCGGATGTCCAACACCTGACGGAACCGGCTGTTCAGGAAATATATCTGTATGTTGAATGACCAGCGCTGCATGTCTTGATAGAAGCTGGCCAGATAAGGGTTGTTGTCCACACTTTCGTAGAGGGGTTCCCATCCGTAGTGTTTGGCCAACATGCCCGTGAGCGTGGTTTTTCCGGATCCGATATTTCCGGCGACGGCGATATGCATATTGTTAGAAAGTTTAATGTTGAATGAAAAAGTATAATGTTTTATAGCAGAGATGTTTGTTTCTCTACTTTTTGTTTAATTCCGAGCAGATGGTTTTACATGTAATGAATGTAATACCAGATACACGCATAATCCCACAAACATGACAATGGCGAGGATGTTGAACATGGGGGAACCGATGTAGTTGGTCATGAAGGTCGGCTCCACACCGCAGTATTTGAGGATGGCGCTGATGACACCCATGATGGCACCGCCGGCGAGCAGGCCGGAGGCAAGCAGCGTGCCCTTCTCGCCGCGAGCTTTGTTGAGCTCCTCGTCCTTGCTGCGAGTCTTGATGAACCAAGCCAGGAAACCGCCCACCAGCAGCGGCAGGTTCAGCTGCAATGGGATGAACATGCCCAATGAGAAAGCCAGTGCCGGTACGCCGATAACATCGAGCAATATGGCCAGCACGGCGCCTACTATGTAAAGTATCCACGGGGTGGAACCGTTGAACATCAGGGGTTGGATGATGGCGGCCATGGCGTTGGCTTGCGGGGCAACCAAGGCGTCTTCTCCCGTGTATCCGTAGGTCTTGGACAACAGCATGATGACGGCGCCCACGGTCAGGGCGGACACCAGTGTTCCCACAAATTTGAAGGCCTCCTGTTTATACGGGGAGGTGCCGATCCAATAACCGATTTTCAGGTCGGTGATGAAACCGCCGGCCATGGCAAGAGCAGAGCAGACGATGCCGCCCACCACCAATGCGGTGAGGATTCCGGCGCCGCCTTTCAGTCCTACAGAGGCCAGCACGATGGAGGAGAGAATCAAAGTCATCATCGTCATGCCCGACACGGGATTGGTGCCAACGGTGGCAATGGCCGTGGCGGCCACGGTGGTGAAAAGGAAGGCGAAGATGAAAACCACGAGCAGTCCGACCAGCACCTGTTTGAGGTTCATGCCCATGCCTCCAAAGATGAAGAACAGGAACATCATGACCAGCACGGCGAGGAAGCCGAAAAGGATGATCTTCATGGATATGTCGCGTTGCGTGCGCAGCACGGCGCTCTCCTCACCCTTCTGCTTGCCGGCCTTGAAGGCCACGCCGAGCGATTTCTTGATGACGCCGGCGGATTTGCACACACCGATAAGTCCGGCCATGGCGATGCCGCCGATGCCGATGTAGCGTGCGTAGTTGGCGAAGATGAAATCAGGGTCGAGGGTGCTCATGGAGGTCAGCACGCCATCAACATCCATGGCGCCGTATTGGCCGAGGAGGGGCACGATGACCCACCATGACAGCGCCGAGCCGGCGCAGATGACTGCCGCGTATTTAAGCCCGATAAGATACCCGGTACCCAGGAGGATGGATTCGGCACTCATCTTGAAGACGAACTTGTGGTTCATGGCCAATCGCTCACCCCAGCCGCACATGCGCGTGGAGATGGTGTCAGCCCAGAAATGGAAGGTGGTCATGAGAAAGTCATATAGACCACCGATCAGACCGCTGATCAGCAACAGTTTGGCCTGGTTGCCGCCTTTGGCTCCGGAAACGATAATCTCCGTGGTGGCCGTGGCCTCCGGGAAGGGGTACTTCCCGTGCATGTCGGACACAAAATACTTGCGGAAGGGGATTAGGAACAGGATGCCCAAAAAACCGCCCAGCAACGAAGAAAGGAAAATCTGGAAGAAGTTAACCTGTATTTCAGCTCCTACAGCAGGGTTGGTCTCTTTGATAATGTAGATGGCCGGCAGCGTGAAAATGGCACCTGCCACGATGACGCCTGAGCTGGCTCCGATGGACTGGATGAGCACATTCTCGGAAAGCGGGCTTTTGCGTTTGGCCAAGGTGGACACGCCTACGGCAATGATGGCGATGGGGATGGCCGCCTCGAACACTTGTCCGAAACGCAGTCCCGAATAGGCGGTGGCTGCAGAGAATATGATGGCCATGATGATACCCCAGGTGATGGTCCATGCGTTCAATTCCGGATACTTCTTCTGCCCCAGCAGGATGGGCTTGTATTCCTCGCCCTCCTTCAATTCACGATAGGCATTTTCGGGCAGTTTGATCTCTTCCGGCATTTCAACGGTCTCTTTTTCTTTTTCTTCCATGTTGATAATTAGTTTATTGCGTAATATACATAAAAAGCCGCCAAAAATACAAAAAATAGCCCCATGGGCCATTGATTTTTCCCTGACGGAATAATGATTTATCAACAAATTCAAAGTATTTATACACATTTAACGTTTTTTTCAACACAGGGAAAGAAGCTTGTTGAAATTTGCTATCTTTGCCTTCTTTTAGCAAAATTTAAAAAATTGAGAAAAACTGTTACTATCATACTGTTGCTGACATGGCTGATTGCTGGTATTTTGGGACTGTCTGCCCAAGAGTCACATAATGTGCCGTCTTCCGGGAACCAGTCTGTGCACACCTGCAACGCCTGGATTTACGACAGCGGTGGGGCGAACGGCAGCTACACCTCCTACAGCGACGGCTATTTGGTGATTTATCCGGCTTCAGGTGGCGATGTTGTGTCTATCACTTCAGGTTCGTACTATACAGAAAGCGGTTATGATTATTTGAAAATATACAACGGGGTTGGTACAAATGGAACGCTGCTGGTGACTCTCTCAGGGAATGGAACATTGGGCAATTCCATAGCATCTTCTGACCCTACCGGGGCGTTGACTATATGTTTTCAATCGGATGGCTCTGTAAATTATTCCGGTTTTGCCTTGCGTGTGCAGTGTGTCACCCCGGTTGTCATGTCCTCAACGCAACTTACAGGCTGCTCGTATGTTTGGATGGATCCCGGTGGCATGGGAAACTATGCGAATAACCAGGATGTCACACAGACTTTTTGCTCAGATAACGGGGATCATGTGCAGGTGAATTTTTCCTCTTTTTCACTTTCTAGTGGAGACTATCTGCGTATTTATGACGGTAACTCCACTGCTTCCGCTTTGATAGGCTCCTATACAGGCACAACGTTGCCTCCGGAGATAACCTCTTCGGGAAGCTGTCTCACATTCAAATTCACCAGCAACAATTCCGGTGTAAATAGCGGTTGGGTCGGGATTATTTCTTGTTCGTCGTGCCCGGCAGGCTCCAACCCTGTCGGCACTGGACAGGGTTCCCCTTGCGCCTTTGAAAATATTCATCCGTTTTGCACGGATCAGGGACAATACACCTATTATTCGGGTACAACGGGCACAGCTGCCGACTTCTTCGGAACCGGGAACGTGGGATGTCTGGGTTCCACGCCAGCACCTGCGTGGTATTATATGCGTATCCAGAATCCGGGCAATATGACCATCTATATCCAACAATACTCACTAAGCTCCGGAAGCGGTATTGACGTGGACTTTGCTTGCTGGGGCCCCTTTTCAGCTTCCACCGCAAGCAATTTTATTGATAGCCTTTGTTGCGGTTTATATAACCTGCACACTGATGGTCATCCGAATAACACATCATACTCTGCCAATTATCCCTACGGAAACCTGGTGGATTGTAGCTTTGACGCTCGTACGTATGAATATTGCCACATCAATGGTGCTCAGGTTGGCGAGTATTACCTCCTGCTGATTACGAATTACAGCCAGCTTCCGGGTGTGATCACCTTCAGCTCCACATCGGGTTCAACTGCCACCACCGACTGCAGCATTATGGCCGAGGTGTCGAATACCGGCCCATACTGCGTGGGTGATTCAGCACAGCTCATTTGCAACAATCCTCAGGCGGGTGCCACCTATTCGTGGGTGGGACCCGACGGTTGGACCTCCTCGGAAGTGAACCCCGTCATTTATCCTGTTACTGCTGATATGGATGGGAATACATACGGTTTGGTGAAGAGTATGGACGGTTCCAGTTCCGATACTGCATACACCACCATCCGGCTCATGACGTTGAACACGGTCATCACGGTTTCACCTTCCGATACCGTTTGCCTGGGACAGCAGGTGACACTCTCCACCGCATGTGATATTGTATCAAGCGAGCCGGTGACCGGAGTTTGCTCGAACTCATGGAGCCCGGGTGGACAGCAAACCGGCACTGTGACCGTGACACCAACCGTGACCACCACGTATGTGTTGCAGCAGACCTTCGGCAACTGTGTGGGTCGGGATTCTGCGACTGTCGAGATTCGCAATCCTTCCACTGAGATTAATGCCTCCGATACCGTTGTTTGTTTGGGAGATACCGTGACTCTGTCGGCCCCATGCGCTGCAGGCTCGTCTTGCACCTACCAGTGGATTCCGGGTAATCAGACGACAGCAACCGTGCAATTGTCACCGACCACCACCACGACATATATCCTGCGACAGACTATTGACGGATGCCTTGCCACGGATACGGTCAATATACGGGTGAATATGCCCGATGTGAATACGGATACGATTTATCGCACTGTGCCCCGTGATTCGCTGCCGTATGTGTTTTCAGGACAAACATATGCGGATACAGGAACGTATGTGGTTCATCTTACCAATGTTCATGGCTGTGACAGCTCCATCACGTTTGTTTTGCAATTGTTGGATTCCATATTCGTGAATCTGGATAGTGTGGTGTGTCCTGAAAGTTTCCCGTTCCAGTGGAATGGAATAACTTTTAATGGCGACAGTGTGGTCACCCTCGCGCTGACTGCCCATGATGGCGCTGACAGCATCGTGCAGTTGTCTGTCAGCCATTACCCGAACCCTATCCGGTCGTTGGCTATGACGGACGAGTTGTGCGCGGGTGACACGTTGTCCGTTTCCATTGGCGTTTCACAATCGTCTAATTTAGTGTTCACGGCTAACGCTGCCATCCAGAGCGGTAGCCAGAAGATATTTATTCCGGACGGCATCAGCTGCGCCCCGTACGGGACCCTATATCGCTCCATCGCCCTCTTCAACCAGTTTGTTCCGGGATCAACGATGTCCAGTGTGAATGATATCCTGTATGTCCGGCTCAAGATGGAGCATTCCGCGTTGGAGGATTTGAAATTGTCGATTGTTTGCCCGAACGGGAACAGTAGCAAATTGATTGCGGATTATAATAATATCACATCAAGTTGGGGCAATGTTGCCAACAACTATTTCCGTACATGCCTCGGATTGGCTAACCGTTTGATGGATGTGGTGACTTGTGACAGCACGCAGAACCCGATAGGGGAACCGTGGAATTATATCTGGTCAAACAACACCAACCACAATTATCAATATGCGGCCGGAACGTATGGCTATTGCTACGAAGCGGTGAACCTGCAGTCATACGCCAATCCCTATTGGGATTTCAACTCCACTTGGCAACCGTATTACGACAGTTATACGACACACAAGTCGGTGAAACCTAGCGATCCGGTGAATATGACCCAAATCTACCACCCGTATCAGAGTTTTAATAACCTGATAGGTTGTCCGTTGAATGGGCAGTGGTATATCGAGGTCCAGGACTTGCTTGAGGAGGATAACGGCTATCTCACGGAGTGGGAATTGGCCCTGGCACCCTCTTTGTTGCAGACACTCACCCCTGCCGTGGTAAGTACGCAGCTCATTGGACCCTGGGTGACCGCTTTGTCCGATTCCACCTATATCATCACCCCACCTGCTGACTTGCTGAATGACACAACCGTGGTCTACCGTTTTGTGCTGCATAGCGATGCCGGCTGTACGTATGATACCACAGCCGTGGTGACCGTCCATCCCATTAAAATGGTGGCACTGGACACTACGATTTGTGACACTGAATTGCCGTTGTCTTGGGAAGGGCAGACCTTTCTCACAGCCGGTGAGCGGACCCTTAATCTTCAAACTGCCCATGGCTGTGACTCCACCGTGACACTCCGTTTGTTGGTGACCCCCTCATCATATTTTACAGATACCGTTTTTACGTGTGACACTTACACCTGGCAAAATGGCGTCATCTATACTTCCAGCACGAATGAGCCTACCGTGACCTTGACAAATGCCGTTGGTTGTGATTCAGTAGTGAGGCTCTTGCTTGTGGTGTATAATTCAGTAGAAACAGTGGATGAGGTATTTGCATGCGATAGTGTTGTGTGGATTGACGGAAACACCTATTATGAGAGTACAAACGAACCTGTGCATGTGATTGAGATGGAAACGGGTTGTGACAGCATTGTCACACTGCACCTTACACTAGGCCATTCGGCTGCAACGGACACTACTGCCGAGGCTTGTGGCATCTTCTCATGGTATGAGCACAAAAATATATTGGCCAGTTGTGACAATCTTACGCACGTGTTCAGTACGCCCGAAGGGTGTGACAGTATTGTGACCTTGCATCTGACCATCTTCCCGATTCCGGAAGCCTGTTTCAATTTCTTTACGCTTGGTGATAATTACGAGGTGGAGACCCCTCTTCACTTTGAGGAGTGCGTGCCCGGTATGGTGGATTACCATTGGAATATGGGTAATGATGATATCATGGAGGAACCGGCATTCGACTATGTGTACAATACTGCTGGCTCATATTGGGTTACCTTGCAGATTGTAGATGAAAATGGATGTGCCGCGGAGAAAAGCCGTATAGTGGTGATAAAGAATCCGGAAATGCAGATTTACATTCCCAGCAGCTTTACCCCCAACCGCGACGGACTGAATGAGGTGTTCAAGCCGACAGGTATGTACATTACTGATGACCACTATCTGTTTATGATTTACGACAGGTGGGGTGAAGTGGTCTTTATGACTACCAATCCTGAACAGGGATGGGATGGTACCTACAAGGGAACACTCGTGCCCAATAATTCCGTGATGACTTACACCCTGCGCTGCGTCTCCGATATGGGAATGGTGCGTAGAAAAGGCGCTGTTGTGGTGACTTATTGATGATAAACTCTGATTTGCATTTCTGATGGATATTTTAACTCCCAAAACGCACAAAGACAAAGTCCCTCTCGTGGAGGGCATCAGAGCGGGTTTCCCGTCGCCAGCGGAAGACTATGTTGAACCAACTTTGGATCTGAACCGCTATGTTATCAAGAATCCCGCTTCCACTTTCTATGCCCGGATTACCGGTGACAGTATGGTCGGTGATGATATTCACGATGGGGATATAGTGGTGATTGACAAGTCTTTGGAACCCGGAGACGGGAATATTGCCGTTTGTTTCATAGACGGAGAGTTTACCTTGAAACGTATCAAGGTGGAAAAGGAACGCCTTCTGCTGATGCCCGCCAACCCCAAATTCAAACCCATTGAAATCACCGAAGAGAACCATTTTGTCGTGTGGGGGATTGTCACTTACATTATTAAAGAACTAAAAGGTACATGAGGCCCATGGGGTGCATTGGGTACATGTGGTATATATGATATACCCATTCACCCTTTGTACCCCATTTACCACCTGAACCCCATTTACCCCATTCACCCCATTCACCCCATTTACCCTTTGTACCCCTTTCACTCTATATGTACGGTTTGGCTGATTGCAACAATTTCTTTGTCTCCTGTGAGCGGGTTTTCCGGCCCGATCTCAACGGGCGGCCCGTTATAATCCTGTCCAACAACGACGGATGTGTGATTTCGCGCTCCAACGAGGCCAAGCGCATCGGTATCAAGATGGGGCAGCCGTTCTATCAGCTCAAGCAGACGATCCGGCGTTACGATGTGACGGTGTTCTCCTCCAATTATATTTTGTACGGTGACATGTCGAAGCGGGTGCAGATGACGTTGCAGTCGCTGGTGCCGGCTACGGAGGTCTATTCCATCGACGAGTCCTTTCTGGACCTCCGGGGCATAGAGCTTAGCAAGCTGGATGACTTGGGGCATCATGTTTCCTATGTGGTGCAGCGCAACACGGGCATACCCATCAGTGTGGGCATCGCGCCCACGAAGACGCTGGCCAAGATAGCCTCCAAGCTGTGCAAGCAATATCCGAAATTGAAAGGAAGTTGCTACATGCATCGCTCTGAAGACATTGAGAAGGTGCTGAAGAAGTTTCCCATTGAGGATGTGTGGGGCATAGGGCGCAGATTCTCGGCCATGCTTCAGAGCCGGAGCATACGGACGGCTTATGATTTTACGCAGATGCCCATGAGCCTGGTGCAGTCGCTGATGCACGTGGGTGGCGTGAAGACGTGGCGCGAGCTGCGTGGCGAGCCTTGTGTGGAGTTTGAAGAGCAGGGCAGAGACAAACAGCAGATAACGGTGTCGCGCAGCTTCAGCAAAGAGCTGTCCGATGTTCGCGACATACAGCAGCAGGTGGCATTGTTCACCTCCATGGCTGCCGAGAAGCTGCGCAAGCAGGGTAGTGTGTGCCATGACGTTATCGTGTTCATGTTCACCAACCGTCACCGTGAGGACAAGCCCCAGCAGTTTGTCAACAGGTTGGTGCGCCTGCCTGTGTCCACCGACAGCACGCTCGAGCTCGTGAATGTGGCCACGCGCACGACGGAGGAACTGGTGCAGGCGCCGTACGAATACAAGAAAGCGGGGGTGATACTTTCCGACATTACCCCGAAAAGCGCGGTGCAGACCGTGCTTTTTGATGAGGTGGACCACGAGAAGCAGGATCGGTTGATGCGTGCGATGGATGCGATCAACAAGAAGCAGGGGGCGCGTTCCGTGGTGGTGGCCAGTGCCGGCTTCGATGGGGTCAAGATGAACCGCGAGCATCTGTCGCCCAACTACACGTCGGAGTGGGGGGATATACTGGTGGTGAAAGGGTGAAAGGGGTGCAAAAAATCGTAGAGACGCAAAATTTTGCGCTTCTAACCATAGTGTGTTCATACAAAAATTGTATCAGAAAAAAAATCGCGTTTCTATTTTTTTTTATGTGAATAAAAACAGTACCTTTGCAAAACAAAATAAAGCGTTTTCGCTAACCATTAAACCAACAAAAACATTTCTAAACCAAACCAAAAGAAAATGAAAATATCAGACACGAATTTTATTGTTGACCAAGACGACACTTCGTTTGTCGGCGATTTGAAGATTATTGTCGGATTGGCTCGAGAGTACTGCTATCGTGCTGCGAATTTGATGCAAGTAGTCAGCAACTGGCTGGTAGGCTGGCGTATTGTGGAACAAGAACAGCATGGCAGCAAACGCGCCGAGTATGGCAAACATATCATCGAACTTGCCTCAAAAGCGTTAACAGAAGAATTTGGGAACGGCTATTCTGAAACAAATATTCGGTCTTTTAGACGTTTCTATTTGGAATTCAAGAATATACAGATTCAGCAGATGGTGTCTGCTGATTTTAAGAAAACGCTCACTCAGATTCAGCAGACACTGCCTGCTGAATCTGGAATGACGAATAGTTTTCAACATAATTCCTTAATATCTAATAACGAAGATAACAACGCAGGAATGGTTTTTCCAACCCAGCTTTCATGGTCTCACTACGAGAGACTAATGCGCGTGTCCGACATCAATGCACGGCAATGGTATATGAAGGAAGCGGCTTCGCAACAGTGGGACTATCGGACTTTGAAACGCAACATTGATACGCAATACTACTATCGTCTCATGCAAACCCCTGAAGCAAAGAAGCCGGCGGTTGTGGACGAGATGTTGCAGCTGACGGCCGATTATCAGAAAGAGAAATCCGCATTCGTGAAGAATCCGATGCTGGTGGAGTTCCTTGGTCTGAACCAAAATTCCTCCCTTACGGAAACCGAGTTGGAGACATCTCTTTTAGATCACCTTCGTAACTTCCTCATGGAATTGGGCAAGGGTTATGCCTTTGTGACCCGACAGCAGCACATCCATACGGGGGATGACGACTATTACATAGACCTTGTGTTTTACAATTACATTCTCAAATGCTTTGTTTTGATAGACTTAAAGACCACGAAGGTCAGTTATCAAGATGTGGGGCAGATGGATATGTATTTGAAAATATTCGATACCTACAGACGTGGCGAAGGCGACAATCCCACCATCGGCATCATTCTTTGCGCAGAAACCAACGCGGATGTGGCACGGTTCTCCACTTTGGCAACCAACAAGCAGCTTTATGCAGCCAAATACCTGACATGTATGCCCTCAAAGGAAGATCTACGCCGCGAGATTGAACGACAGAAGGAAATTTTCATGCTCCAACAAAACAATCGGGGTGATTGACGAATTTTCGTATATTTGCCCCCCTGAAATTATCAACCCCATTTTTTTTTACCAAACCCCGAAAGAACACCAAAAAGAAGAAGAGACTATTTATTTTATTGACATAATGCGTTTTTTTTCGCTTTGATGGCAAATATTGAATTAGGAAAAAATGATTGGAAAAGACAATGAAAACAACCGAGGATAAATACAAAATGAACGGTGTGATGTCAGAAAACGGTTTCCCGGCACCCGATGAGGCAGTATTGCGCAATATTTTTGCTGCATCATGTGTGGAATCGGCAGCAGACCACGAGGGCATTTCCGCAGCGGAAATGTTTGGGCGGATGGATGCCGTGAACCTGTTTTCCGAACTGATATATCCTTGCTACGAAACCTTGCACACCCAAAGTCGCCAAATTGTCACGGAAGACATTTTGGAAGCGTTACATCGGCGCGAAGCAAAGAAAGGAGGCATAAAATGAGAGTTTATCATGGTGGAACCGAAATTGTTGAGCATCCTGACATCGGCAAAGGGCGTGCCGGACTTGATTTCGGACAAGGATTTTATGTCACGGATTTGTTACAACAGGCTGAGTCTTGGGCAGACAGAATGTCGCGCATCCGTCTTGAAACGGGTATTGTCAACGTATATGAATTCGACCTGCAAAAGGCAAAAAAATCATTCTCCTACAAGAAGTTCGACAACTATGATGTCGAATGGCTGGAATACATTGTAGCCAACCGTCGTGGAGAATACGAAGGAGACCTTTACGACATCGTGGAAGGTGGTGTGGCCAATGACCGTGTCATTGATACGGTCGAAGCTTACATGTCTGACATGATGCCTTTGGAGACTGCTCTTCGCAATCTGTCGATGCATCAACCGAACAACCAGTTTTGTATCCGTAACCAGCAGGTGGTTGACCAATTTCTCAATTTTGTAGAATCTTATATAATGTAGTAACATGTTAAGTCCCTTATTGATATGGAACAAAATCGGCCGTGTGGTGACGCTCATAGCGAACGATATGGGCATTAGTTCTGAGAAAGCCCTTTCCCTTTTTTACCGATCCCGCACAAATACGTTAATGCGAGATCCCGCCACCATGTTATATACTTTTGGAGATCGATACCTTGCGGATGAGGTAATCCGAGAATATCAGGCGTAGAATTTTCGTATCTTCGCCACCGAAATGTTAACCCATTTTTTCACCAAACCAAAAGAACGCAGAATAGAAATATCGACCTTATAACATATTGACCCTGCAGAAACGATTTATTCCGTAGAGACGCAAAATTTTGCGTCTCTACAGACGGACGCGCACGGCAACAACGTAAAGGCCGCGCAAATCGACCTGTCCCGTTACGCCAATGGCGTGTATTTCATCAAGGCCGTGGGCAACGGAAATGTAATGGGGGTAAGGAAAGTGGTGCGGCAAT
>CAJODA010000052.1 GCA_905233745.1 uncultured Bacteroidales bacterium | reverse complement strand
TTTGCGCCTGTTATCTGACAATCTCCATACTTACTCTATAATAAAAGCTATAGTTAATGAACAACAAATTAGCATTGGTAACGGGGGCTGACGGCGGCATGGGCACAATTCACACACGTACTTTGGCACAAGCTGGGTATGAGGTAATTATGGCATGCTATGATGCTGATATTGCGAGACCCGTCTGCGAAACAATCCAGCAGGAAACGGGTGCAACCTTGCATTTGATGCAGGTGGACCTTGGAAATTTGCAAGACATTATCCGTTTCGCCGATGAAGTCAAGACACGTTTTTCCTTTTTACAGATACTGCTTAACAACGCGGGAGTGCTTTGTCACCAGGCAAAAAACAGCATCAACGGGGTGGAATACACTGCGGCGGTAAACTATCTGGGACACTACACGCTCACCAATGCCCTGCTGCCCATCATGGGACAGGGCACGCGCATTGTGAGCATGATATCCATAGCCTACATTCTGGGCAAAATCAAAGACGATTTCCTCTCGGAGACCAATGACGGGAAGTTCAACAGATTCAACTGCTACGGCAATTCAAAGCGCGCGCTTTACTACTTCATGCTGGACGTGGCGGAAGAGTGGAAGAAGCGGGGCATCTGCATTAACGTGGCCGACCCGGACATTGTAAGCACAGGCATCATCCGGCAGGGGAACATAGTGGTGGACAAGCTGTGCGATTGGTTTTTCCGTCCTTTCATCAACACTCCGGAAGAGGGTGCCGCCACAATGCTTGCAGCCGCCCTGGATCCCGAATTTGAAGGAGTTACCGGGTGCTATTTCAAAAAGAAGAAAGTCAAGGCGCACAACAAGCGCTTCTATAATAACACGGCGGAGCGTGACCTTCTGCGCACCATCACCCGCCAGGCTTTGGAACGTAACGGCATCACATTATGAAAATCCCTCCCTATCTGAAACCCGGCGACACCGTTGCCATTGCGGCTCCGGCGCGCAAAATTTCCGAAGAGGAAATCCAACCCGCCGTGCAGCTCCTCCGCAAGGAGGGTTTTTCCGTCTATTACGACGAACGCCTCTTTGCCCAATGCCACCAATTTGCCGGTGATGATGAGACCCGCGCCGGCTATATACAAGAACTGCTCGACAACCCCAGCATCAAAGCCGTGTGGTTCGCGCGCGGCGGCTATGGGTCGGCACGCATCATAGACCGGCTCGACTTCTCCACCTTCCAACAAAATCCCAAATGGCTGGTCGGCTATAGCGATGTGACCGTGTTCCACGCGCACGTGCACCGGCTCAACATCGCCACCTTGCACGCCACCATGCCGGTGAACGTGCTCAACGAAGAGCTTGGCTCCGAAGCCAACCGCTCCCTCCTCGACGCCCTCCGCGGCAAATCCCTGCGTTACGAGATTCCTGCACATCCCCTGACCCGCGCCGGCGAGTTCTCCGCACCTGTCATAGGCGGCAACCTCTCCATCCTATACTCCCTTATGGGAACCCCATCCGAGCCCGACACCGACGGGAAAGTGCTGTTTGTCGAAGATCTTGACGAATATCTATATCATATTGACCGTATGATGACCAGCTTGGATCGGGGTGGGAAATTGAAACATCTGGCAGGGCTGTTAGTCGGACATTTGAGCGATATGCACGACAACACCATTCCATACGGAAAAACCGCCGAAGAGATTGTCTTTGAACATTGCCAACCATACCATTATCCCATCATCTTCAACTTTCCGGCTGGTCACGAGACCCTCAACCTACCCGTAAAAATGGGGTGCACCCTGAATTGCCATACCACCAATCAATCAATCACCATAGAATTTTAAAGCCATGTCCGTTTATTCCGCCTTATTGAAAATATGCCGTTTTAAAGTGACCGGTTTCACGCCTGAGGATTTTGAAAACAACCCCGAATTGAAGAAATGCGTCATCATCATGGCACCTCACACCGCCATATACGATTTCGTGATCGGCCTGATGGTGATACGCCATTTGCGATTGAAAATGGCGCTAGCCATGAAAAAGGAGTTCTTCGTATTCCCTTTAAAAGGTTTTCTCACAAGAATAGGCACCATTCCTGTTGATCGGAAACATGCACTGCATTTTGCTGATTTTGCCGCCGACCTCATCAAAAGCCGCGAGGAAATCGCATTCATCATCTGTCCCGAAGGAACCCGAAAATACGTGGAACGCTGGAAACGCGGATTTTATCAGATTGCTGAAAAATCTAATGTGCCAATTTGCCTTAGCCACATTGACTTCAAAAGCCGGACTGCGGGCGTAGGCAAAATTTTCCACCCCACTGGCGACTATGAGAAAGATTTGGCTGAAATACAGAAGTACTATTACGGAATGCGCGGTCTGCACAAGGGCTGGTTCAATCTGGAAAACAAAAAAGCATAATCTCTTTTCCGGATGGGAAATCTTATCTTCTTCCCTTCAACTGAAAATCTTTAAACTCCCTATTATCCAGTGACCCCCGATACATAAGTTTGGAGCGGTCGCGTACCCGACAATCTTTCATCGTTACATCATTGTTACTCCCTGTAAAGTTCACTTGCTTTATGGGACTACAGGGGATGAACAATGTACCGCTATAAACAGCGTGATTGTCAATATAATAATAGTTATCGTCAGCACAATTTAAATAGATGTTGCAATTCTTGTAGGTTCTTTTGGCGCTGTTGTTGGCCGTGGTGTTCCTCACAAAACCCAATGTGCAACGATCAAACACTATCGAATAGGCCTCATTGGCATTCACATTGTAGTTCAATCTCGATTTGAAGACCTTGATAACATCCTTTGCCGAATATCGGAGATTTATGTACAAACTGGCAGGATAACTGTATTTTGTGGTAGCCTGAGTGATCTTTGTATCTGAAACCGGTATAATATCCAACTGGCTGATTTCACATTGGTACGGCTGTTTCAATTTCACATAGCGGTTGCTGAGGTATAAATTTGCGGCATGCCCGCTACCCGAGTAGTTGAACTTCATTCCATTGATTGTCATCTTACTGAAATAGGATATTTCCGCATCCTCACCCTTCTGGCTTTTAGAATTGAAAATCACAAACTTATCAATATTATCCGGGATATTTACGGTCAAATTCTTGATTGATATGTTTGGCCAGCACTTTTTCGCCAGTTCAGGACGTAAGTTTTCCGCGCCATCCAGATTGCCTGCTGAAATCAAATAATTCCGGCTGGGAAACGCATCAAACACACAATCCTCCATATTGAGATCAAAAGGCGTGTAAGCATTGTAGGAGGGTTCAAAAAGCAGCGGAATACAATTCACAAACCGGCATTTAATATAGGTAAGCGTTCCGAAAAAAGAGGAGAACTGGTTATAAAGATTGCTGAATTTACAATCCCGGGCTATCACATCACGTCCGTAACAATGGATGTCGAACCGGTTGATGTCGCACTCCTGCAGGAATACGGTATTAATATTGTTCGTACCGAATATGCCCCATTTGGCTTGAGCATTGAGCCGTATAAAACGACTGTTCCACACGTTGTTCATTTGAATGCCATATCCATAATGGTCGCTTCGCGAATAGGTGCCGTTGATGGTCACATTTTCCAAAGTCACATTAGTGCAGTTGCTGATGTCGATAGCGGCATCGGCCACCAACTTGCTCTCAGGGGTTATGATGGTCAGATTTTTGATTAGCAGATTGTTCTGCTGGCTGATAGTGAAAAGCTGCACCTTGTAGGTGTTCATCTCATCTCGAATAAAGGTGAGATTCTGTATCACCACCGGATTCTCGTTTTCATCCACCATGCAGAGGGAGCAGACGGGCGCAGATTGTTCATTGTTATATGGAGCAACCGGCGCATTGCGGCTATGGCCATCACTAATCAGAAGTATGTCGCGGCGCTTTGCCCCGTAACTGTAACCCGACCGCTGTTTCACCCAGTAATTGGTATCCTCCACAACTAGCTGAAACAGTCCTTTGGCCAGTTCCGGCACTGAAGAAAAATCCCCTCCATCCAGCAATTGCTTATCAATGACAATATCATGGGCGGGTTGCCGCAGTTCGAACAAGTAACACAGTTTGCTCTTGTTTCTGACAATAAGTCGCAGGCCCTTGAAATCGGTAGTCCTACCCAGCGGAATGCGTTTCGCAGACTTTGGAATCTCAATGGTGAGTTCCTCCAAACCGGAATAGTCCACACTAACGCCGGCCTCCAGAGCGGCGACATGAGTATTATACAAAACCTCATAGCGGTCAGAATCAGACTGCGCTTCAAAAAGGCCAAAAGCCTTTGGAGAAAGCAGGCTATCCTGCGCAAACAAGGAGGTTTTCATCATCATTAGAAAAAAAACAAGAACCAGAACCTTGAATTTGTTCATCAGAAGACCACACTACAATGATTTTCGCTAGAGTCTTGCATCCACGATATCGCGAGGAAGCACTCCTTTCACATCGTAAACCACACCGCCATCCTGGACAAGAGCATTAACATCCATATCAAGAAACTCTTTATGAGCCACGGCCAATATTACCGCATTGTATTTGGAACTTTGGATTTTCAATTTTGAATGCTCTATCTCTATCCCATACTCATGTTTGACATGTTCAACATTTGCCCATGGATCGTAAATGGTAATATTGTCCGTATATTCTTTCAAAGTATGGTAAATATCCACCACTTTGGTATTGCGGATATCCGGACAATTCTCTTTAAACGTAATGCCGAGTATCAGGATATTGGCGTCTTTCACCATCACGCCTTTTTTATTCATGCATTTGATGGTTTGGTTAGCCACATAGGCGCCCATACCGTCATTGAGCCGGCGGGCATTGCTCATCACACGGGGAAGCACACCATACACTTGTGCTTTCTGAATCAGGTAGTAAGGGTCCACTGAAATACAGTGTCCACCCACGAGGCCGGGGCTGAGCTTGATAAAGTTCCATTTGCTCGCTGCAGCCTCTATCACATCATGGGTGTCAATGCCCATAGCATTGAAAATCTTTGCCAATTCATTCATGAAGGCAATATTGACGTCACGTTGTGAATTCTCAATGATCTTGGAGGCTTCCGCCACACGGATGCTGGGCGCCTTGTGGGTGCCGTTCTCCAGTACGGCATTATAGACCTCATCCACCAAATCTGCAATTTCGGGTGTGGAGCCGGAGGTAACCTTGCGGATCTTCTCCACCGTGTGCAGCTTGTCGCCCGGATTTATGCGTTCGGGGCTGTATCCGGCATAAAAATCCCGATTATATTTGAGACCGGAAACTCTTTCCACCTCTGGCAGGCACTCTTCCTCAGTCACACCGGGATAAACCGTTGATTCGTACACCACCACATCACCTTTGCTAATGACTTTGCCCACGGTTTTGCTTGCGCCCCAAAGTGGATTCAGGTCCGGACGGTTGTTCTCGTCCACCGGAGTGGGGACCGCGACCACATAGAAATTGCAGTCCCGAATGTCTTCCAAACAGGTAGTACAACGAAAACCGTGCTTTTGGATGGCCTCTTGCAGCAGGCTGTCATCCACCTCAAGGGTGTCGTCGTGCCCTGTCATAAGGGCATCCACACGGGCCTGGTTCAAATCAAAGCCAATAGTTGGGAACTTGGTGGAGAACAGACGAGCCAATGGAAGGCCCACATACCCCAACCCGATTACAGCAATCTTGATTTCTCTTTTCAATTTATGAAATTTAGCAATGAATAAATTAGGTTAATCTCTTAGGAATATATCTCTTGTATATACCTTGTCCACCACATCATCCAGACTGGAATCATACCGGTTTGCAATGATAGCTTGTGATTCTTTTTTGAATTTTTCCAAATCATTCACCACAAGGCTACCAAAAAAGGTGGTCCCGTCTTGCAGGGTGGGTTCATAAATAATCACGGTGGCGCCTTTTGCTTTGATGCGTTTCATAACACCCTGGATGGAGGACTGACGAAAGTTATCGGAGTTGCTCTTCATTGTAAGGCGGTAAACACCTACGACACACTGCTTTTCTTCCGAAGGATTGTAATCTCCGCGGTTGTAGTAGTCATAGTATCCGGCCATATTAAGCACCCGGTCAGCAATAAAGTCCTTGCGGGTACGGTTGCTTTCCACGATAGCAGACATCATATTCTGCGGAACGTCGGCATAGTTAGCCAGAAGCTGCTTGGTGTCCTTAGGCAAGCAATAGCCTCCGTAGCCAAAACTCGGGTTGTTATAGTGCATACCGATACGCGGATCCAGGCACACGCCGTCAATAATCTGCTTTGTATTCAACCCTTTCATTTCAGCATAGGTGTCCAGTTCGTTGAAATAGGAGACTCTAAGTGCGAGATAAGTGTTTGCGAACAGTTTCACGGCTTCTGCTTCCGTGCTACCCATAAAGAGGACAGGCACATCCTCTTTCAGGGCACCCTCTTTGATGAGGGCGGCGAACTCGTGCGCTTTCTTTTCCAAAAAACCATCATGCTGGTCAAAACCAACGATAATACGAGAGGGGTACAGATTATCATACAACGCCTTGCTCTCGCGCAAGAACTCCGGCGCAAAAACAATGTTGGGGAGCTTGCCGTCAGGCGCTTTGAACTTTTCGCGAACCTGCTCGGTATAGCCTACCGGAATGGTGCTCTTAATCACCATGACCGCATGTGGGTTTACAAGCAGCACCTTCCGGATAACATCCTCCACCGCAGAAGTATCGAAGAAATTCTTCTGGCTGTCATAGTTGGTGGGGGCGGCGATTACTACAAAGTCGGCATCACGGTACCCTTCCTCCGCATCCAATGTGGCACGAAGATTCAGGGGTTTGTGGGCCAGATAATCTTCAATATAATCATCCTGTATGGGTGATTTCTTATTGTTTACCAAATCCACACGCTCCGGGACAATATCCACCGCAATGACGCGGTTATGTTGCGCCAGAAGGGTTGCGATGCTAAGTCCGACATATCCTGTGCCGGCAACAGAAACATCCATATAAATGTTGTTTTTTTGTTATTGTTTTTGGCAGGGACGCATAATGATGCGTCCCTGCCAATGGTTTACCTGCCCTCTATATCTTTAAAATATTTCACTGTGCCGTAGGTAATCTCATCACAAGCGGCGTCATCGCAAACAATGATGCCCTTGGGATGGAGTTGCAATACGGACACCGTACACATCTGGCTGACAGCACCCTCGATTGCGGCAGCCAAAGCACGGGCTTTGCCGTGGCCGTTAGCCAGAATCATCACTTCGCGGGCGTCCATCACCGTACCCACACCGACTGTGAGAGCCGTTTTGGGAACCTGGTTGACATCGTTGTCAAAGAATCTCGAATTCGCTATTACCGTATCCATTGTGAGCGTCTTCACACGGGTGCGAGAGGTAAGGGAAGAACCGGGTTCATTAAACGCGATGTGTCCGTCCGGGCCAATTCCACCCATGAACAGGTCTATGCCACCATAAGACTTGATCTTGTCTTCATAACGCTGGCACTCGGCCTCCAGATCCTCGGCATTACCATTCAAAATATTGACATTCTCTTTCTTAATGTCAATATGGTTGAAGAAATTATTCCACATGAAAGCATGATAACTTTCGGGATGGGTCTCGGGAATCTTCACATATTCATCCATATTAAAAGTTACCACATGGGCAAAGGAAACCTTCCCTTCCTTATGGAGACGAATGAGTTCCTTATAAGTACCGATGGGAGTAGAACCGGTAGGAAGACCCAGTATAAAGGGTTTTTCATCTGTGGGATTGAAAGCGTTTATACGCTCCACTATGTGACAAGCCGCCCATTTGGACATTTCGTCATAGTTGTTCTTTATGATAACTCTCATAACAAATTGGTTTTAAAATGAACTTGCAAAGATACTAAAAAATGTCTTCACCAAATTTTTATTATTTTTGCAGGCAGGAAAAATTTGATTGATGTACAACTTTGACGACATAAGACCTTACAACGACAGCGAATTCAAAGAAGCCTATTATCGACTTATGGAAAGTCCTGGCTTCGTGGATGCTATGGCCAAATGTGTCCCCGGGTACACCTTGGATGATTTGCGCCGCGACCTGACCTCTTTCAACACCGTGAATGAGGCGCAGGCTGGGTTCATTATGCGCTGGGTTTCTACTTTCATTTCACAATTCACCTCCGAATGCGCGATGCGTGGCATGGAAAACATCGCCCCAAACCAGGCCTGCCTCTTCATCAGCAACCACCGCGACATCACTTTTGATCCAGCTGTTCTCCAATTCTACTGCTACAAGGAACACCGTCCAACCACCCGGATTTGCATTGGCAACAACCTCATTGACAACCCCACACTTTTGGATGTGGGCCGCATCAACAAAATGATCCTCGTGATCCGCTCCGGTTCCCTTCGTGAGAAACTGGCCAATTCCCAGCGTCTCGCCGCTTACATCCAATACAGCCTTTTTGAAGAAAAAGAGTCTGTATGGATTGCCCAGCGAGACGGCCGTACCAAAGACGGTAACGATTATACGAAACAAGGGCTGCTCAAAATGGTCTCCATGGGCAACGAAAAGGACCTGATAGACACCCTCAAAAAGATGAACATTGTGCCCATGTCCATATCTTATGAGTTCGAGCCCTGTGATCAACTGAAAGCCCGGGAGATGGCCATACGGGAAAACGGCGAGCCTTATGAAAAACGTCCTGGCGAGGACTTCCAAAGTATCAAACAGGGCATTTTCGACCAGAAAGGCAGGATGACCCTCGCTTTGGGGAAACCCCTGCATGAGGAGTTGGACGAGGTTCCCGCAAGCCTGAACTACAACGACAAACTTTACTATGTCTGCAAGCTCATAGACAAACAGATATACGAAAACTACCAACTCTACCCTAACAACTACGTGGCTCATGACCTGATGTATGGAGACAACCGTTTTGCCCACATGTACTCCGAAAAAGAGAAGCTCCGATTTGAAGAGCACCTGCAGCGCAAGGCGATTGTTCAGGATGTGCCTCGAAAGAAGATGACAGACTATTTGCTCCGCATCTATGCCACACCCGTGGATAACCATTTTGCAAACCTATAAACACCTGTCAAGCTTTCATATCAGGTAGCTGGCAGATAATGATAAAACAATACAATAAAATGGATGAAAAACAACCCCCGTCGTCGAATAAAATTCTGGTAATCCGATTGAGCTCAATTGGAGATATTGTGCTGACAACCCCTATAATCAGGGCCATAAAAAAACAGATGGATGGCGTTGAACTGCATTTTCTGACTAAAACCGCCAATGAAAAGGTGGTGGCGTCCAACCCCAACATTGACAAAGTGCACCTTTACGACACAAAAAATCCGGGACAGGTTATAAAAGAACTGATTGCGGAAAATTTTGATTATGTCGTTGATTTGCACAACAACCATCGCTCGCGCCAGGTGGCCCGCAAACTGGGTGTCCCCTGCTTCCGATACAACAAAGCCACTTTCAAACGGGATGTGTGCGTTTTAATGAAAATCAATTTCATGCCCGACATGCATGTGGTGGACCGCTATTTTGATGCGGTCTTCCCACTAAACGTGCGTAATGACCACCAAGGGCTTGATTTCTTTATTCCCGAAGGTTCTGATTTTGACGGTGATGATTTGCCGATGGTCTTTGAAGACGGCTTTGTAGCCTTTGTTCTTGCGGGCACGCATGTCACCAAACGCATCCCTGTCTCCAAAGTGGTTGAGATTGGCAGCATCCTTCACAAACCCATCATGTTGTTGGGTGGAAAAGACGTCTATGAAGTTGGTGAAGAGGTGGTGGCTCATCTGGGTGACCGTGCCTACAACGGATGCGGAAAATACTCGCTCTACCAGTCTTGTTCCATCCTCAAGCAGGCTGACTGCGTGATTACCAGCGACACCGGTCTGATGCATATTGCCGCCGCGTTCCGAAAACCCATAGCGGTGCTCTGGGGCAACACCATTCCCGAATTCGGAATGTTCCCCTACATGCCCAATCAGCGCGAACTGTTCCGAAACTTCGAAGTCTGTCCGCTCTATTGCCGCCCCTGCTCGAAGTTCGGCCGCAAGAGATGCCGCCACAAACACTTTAAATGCATGAACAATATCCCCGCCACAGAAGTGGCCGACTGGGTGAACCATTTCTAGACACAAATCACAATGCTGTTTGAAAATCCTATCGAAATCCAAGGCAAAGCCTTGTTCGTCTCCGATGCCCACTTGAGGACGCCCGAGGATGCGGACAGCTGGCAACGCGAGACACAGCTGATACAATTGCTGGAGTCCCATAGGGGTGATTTGCAGCATTTTTTTCTGTTAGGCGACATTTTTGACTTCTGGTTCGAATACCACGATGTGGCACCAAAGGGTTATTTCCGCCTTTTCAATCTGCTTTACGAACTGAATCAGGCTGGGACAGGAATCTATTTCTTCACCGGCAACCACGACATGTGGGTGCAAGACTTTTTCACCAAACAACTCGGCTGTAAAGTTTTCTACAGGCAGCAGGCCTTCGTCTTGAACGGTAAGCGCTGCCTAATCGGCCACGGCGATGGGTTGGGTGGCAAACAACGGAAATACAAATTCATCAAAAAAGTCTTTGGATACAAACCCAACCGCATAATGTACAGCATGTTGCACCCTCGACAAGCATTTGCCATCGCACGGCATTTTTCCTCTTCCAGCCGCGCCTCCCACAAACCGGAGGTTTTCAACTTCAAGAATGAGGAGGAGTTTCAAGTCCAATACGCACGGCAAATACTTGAACATGAGCATGTTGACTTTTTCATATACGCACACCGGCATATTCCGGTAAAATATCCGCTTAGCGAGTCTTCCTGCCTATACAACACTGGCGACTGGCTGACCCATTTCACCTATCTGATATATAACGAAAATGATGACCGCCCCGTAATACATGAATATGGCAAGGGCGAATAATATGTAGAGACGCATAATTATGCGTCTCTACAATAAAATAACGATTATGACAATAGACCCCAATACCCCTATACCCGCAAACCACCGCGCCGGATTTGTAAACCTCATCGGCAACCCCAATGTAGGCAAAAGTACTCTTATGAACCAACTGGTAGGCGAGAAAATCTCCATCATGACCTCAAAGGCCCAAACCACTCGCCATAGAATCAAGGGTATTGTCAACGGGGAGGATTTCCAAATCGTCTATTCTGACCTGCCCGGCGTGCTCGACCCTGCCTACATGATGCAGAAGATGATGATGAAGTTTGTGGTGGACTCGTTGCAGGACGCCGACATCATCCTCTATCTGGTGGAGTGCGGTGAGACCAAGTACAATGCCGAACTGGTGGAGAAAATCAAAGCTCTTGGCAGACCTGTTGTGTTAATCATCAACAAGATAGACAAATTCTCTGCGGAACAGGCAGAGGAATCCAAGACGCATTGGCAGAAAATTTTCCCCGATGCTGACGTGTTTGCCATTTCCGCGCTCAAGGGATTGAATATTGATGCGTTGCGTGAGCGCATTGTGTCGCTTCTGCCCCTCTGTCCGCCCTATTTTCCGAAAGACGCCCTCACCGACCGGCCCATGCGCTTTTTCGTGTCCGAACTCATCCGCGAACAAATACTGTTGCAATACAAAAAAGAGATTCCGTACAGTGTGGAGGTGGTGGTGGACAGTTACAAGGAGGATGAGAATCTGATCCGTATCGGAGCCACGCTCTTTGTGGAGCGCGACACGCAAAAGGCCATCATCATCGGCAGCAAAGGCAGTGCCATCAAGAAGCTGGGCACCGACGCCCGCACCTCCATTGAGGACTTCCTGCAAAAGCATGTCTTTCTGGATTTGTCCGTCAAGGTGCTCAAAGACTGGCGCAACAGCGAGTTGCTGATGAAGAAGTTCGGTTATGATTACGGAGAGTAAGGAGATTATGAGTCCCCTGTTTTTTGTATTTTTGCGTTCCTAAAAAAAACAGTATTCAATATGGCAATCTTAGTAAAAAACATCAAGCAACTGGTACAGGCCGAACCGAAGGCGGTGAAATTCCGCGCCGGCAAGGAAATGCAGCATCTCCCCATTATTGACAACGCATATCTTCTTACCGAAGGTGACAAGATAAAGGACTTCGGTCCGATGGCGGAACTTTCTGCCGACAAACTGAACAAAATCAAGGAGAATATTGAGGAGATCGATGCCACAGGGCGCATGGTGTTCCCCTCTTTCTGCGATTCGCACACGCACATTGTGTATGCGGGCAGCCGCGAGGTGGAGTATATCGACAAAATCAAAGGTCTTTCCTATGAGGAGATTGCCAAACGCGGCGGCGGCATCCTCAATTCGGCCAAGCGCTTGCACGAAACATCTGAGGATGAGCTGTTCGACAGTGCCTGGCTCCGTCTCGAAGAAATGGCTTCGTATGGCACGGGAGCCGTGGAAATCAAGAGCGGCTACGGCCTCTCCACGGAGGACGAGCTCAAGATGCTGCGTGTTATCCGCAAACTGAAGGAAAAATCACCGCTTACCATCAAGGCCAACTTTCTGGGTGCCCATGCTGTGCCGCTGCAATACAAACAGAACCCTGACGAATATGTGGATCTCATCATCAACGAGATGATTCCGATGGTGGCCGCCGAGGATTTGGCAGACTATGTGGATGTGTTCTGCGACCAGGGGTTCTTCACCTGCGAACAGACTGAGCGCATCTTGATGCAAGGCATCAAATACGGGTTGCGGCCCAAGATTCACGCCAATGAGATGGCCTGCTCCGGCGGCATTCAAGTGGGCGTGAAGTACAACGCCCTGTCAGTGGACCACTTGGAATACACGGGCGACGAGGAAATCGCCGTCCTCAAGGGAAGCGAGACCATGCCGACCATCCTGCCGGGTGCCGCTTTCTTCCTGGGCATGGTGTGTGCTCCGGCGCGCAAGATGATCGACGGCGGACTGCCCGTGGCCCTCGCCTCAGACTATAACCCCGGTTCCTGCCCGTCGGGCAACATGCAACTGGTGCTGGCTATGGGCTCCGTGATGTACAAGATGCTCACAGAGGAGGCCGTCAACGCCACCACCATCAACACTGCATACGCCCTCGGCGAACAAGAGAAAGTGGGTTCCATTACCAAAGGAAAACTGGCAAACTTCTTCATTACCAAACCCATGGATACTATCTATTACATGAGTTACGGTTTCGGAAGCAATAAGGTGGATCAATATTTCCTAAATGGAAAAAGGCAATAGTTAACGCGCTATCACCAGTTTTTTGGACACTTTTCCTACGGAAATGACATACGTGCCGCTACGAAGGTTGCACGAAACGGGGATTCTATTCTCTCCTTCTGCGTAGAAAACCATGCGGTCATAACAGATACGCCCCGTCATATCCTTTATTAACACTCTCGTTACACCAAATGTTTCCGCCTTCATCTGAATCGTGAAATGGTCTGAAGCCGGATTAGGGTATATCCATAAATCCGATGAAAGAATAACAGGATTATCCGGTATGTTGAAAAACAGTTTCACACTGTCCATCATCACCTGCGGACGACTTCTCAGAAAAAGATCGATCTTCTTGATATCATTTTTCCAGACACTGTTATTCGCAGGGTTACCGAAACGGAAAGACTGGCGGGCTATTTCGTTTTTAATCATATTCACCCCTTTTTCCAAGTATGACCCGGTTGTATGATAAGAGAACTGCTTATCTGAAAGTTCATTATAACGTTCAACAAACCGGCTTTTGAAGTCGTTGTTCTGAAGAAGCTGACGAAAAAGAAGCGTGGATTGTGCATTAGAGGGCCATTCACGAGACCCTTCGTCAATTGCATTGGTGAAGACATAGCCATTGGGCTTATGGAACCCGGCATCCCCATCGAAAAAAATCCACCTCCATTTGGTGCCTGGCACTTGCCAACAGCGCATGTTGTTGGCCGGCCAGTCAGCATTCTTAATGAATATTTCCAAAATCTGATAATCTATAAAATCAGGTATATCAATCTTGTTAGCAATTTGCTGATATTGAACAGAATCAGAAAGGTCGGCCGTTTCCAGACTTTGCATTAAACGGATAAAAGAGCTGCCATCTCCGGATTCGACGAGACCTGTCCAGCTACCAATAATATTACAAAGATCCGGATCAACTTGATAATGATCCTCCACATACCGCTCGTCGGCTTTCTCATGTATGAAGTAAATGCCCCAATACTCTCCGTTTAGAAACAGCACAACGGGACGTTCGGCCAAAACATCAAGGTTGAGGTTTCGAGCAATGAGGTAACTTAAATAATCCTGCACTCCCGCGCTAGTCCAGGCGGCGACAAACGGTTTTAGAGCCAAGTGTTTGAAGCTGGAAATGTCAAGATTATCAAATATTGGGTATGTAAACCGTTTCTTCCCATATTCTTCCCGGGCATAAATCTTAAGTCCTTTTTGTTGGAAACGACGCCCGTTTCCGCCATGCGTGCGAAGTCCGGCCTGCTGGTTGAACCCTCTGTTGCCGTCATCGTAATATTCAACATTGCAAAGGCGCTCCCAAGCACGACCCGTCATATAGTAATTGCCGCTCCATTGCATATTGGCCGAGTCCAGATTAACGCCCGGGACCATTATGCCCAATTCCTCATCATACAGATCCACGGAATCTGCACAGAGAGAGACAACGGGGAGTCCTGAAAAATTGCATCCCAACGATTTGATAAAATAGGAGTTGGTGACCACCGGGCTAATACGGTTGCCAGCCACATCAAACACGGCCGCCCGGATAACCACTGCCCTGAAAATGGAGTCGGGAACAAATTGCTCTTCCCCCGGGGGAGTGGTTTTCTGCTTATAAAAACAAGAGGAGGAGTACAAAAGACGGTTTACCAACAAAGGTTGTGTATAGAGATGCGAAGATGCCGTCGGGGTAGCCCCGTTCAATGAATAACAGATGCGATGCGA
>CAJODA010000051.1 GCA_905233745.1 uncultured Bacteroidales bacterium | reverse complement strand
GTATATATCAGTCACACAGTTTGCCGAAAAGTATGGTATTAGCGAGCGTACCGCCAGAAACTATTGCGCCACAGGCAAGATAGACGGAGCTTTTATTACGGGTAAAACATGGAGCATTCCCGCAGACGCTCTTTTACCCGCCAAAGGCAAAACAAAGATTTCGCCCTTGCTTGCCCGTTTACAGGAAGAAAAAGAAAGCCGACTTAAAGGAGGAATCTACCATCGCACACAGATTGATTTAACCTACAACTCCAACCACATAGAAGGCAACCGCCTGACAAAAGAGCAAACACGCTACATCTTCGAGACCAACACTCTCGGAATCACCACCGAGAGCACGCGCATAGATGACATTCTGGAAACAGTGAATCACTTCCGCTGTATTGATTACATTATCGACCACGCCTGCGATCGTATCACCGAGTCACATATCAAACAACTCCACTTGATACTGAAAACCAACACGTCTGACAGCAACAAAGCTTGGTTTGCAGTGGGAGATTACAAGCGACTGGCAAATGAAATGGGTGGCGAGGAGACCGTTCAGCCTAAAGAGGTGCACAAACATATCAAAAACCTGCTTGCAAAGTACAACATCCTTAAAAAGATAGAGTTTGACGATATACTGGACTTTCATGTACAGTTTGAGCGCATCCATCCGTTTCAGGACGGCAACGGACGTATCGGACGACTGCTGATGTTTTGGCAATGCTTGCAGAGCAGCCATGTGCCCTTTATCATAAGCGAAAAGCTACGCCTCTTCTACTATCGCGGCATTCAGAACTGGGGAGAGATCAATGGCTATCTGCATGACACCTGCTTAAGCGCACAAAATGACTACAAAGCGCTGCTTGATTACTTCAAAATCAAATATTAACCATCTCCAACCTGAAGAATTATGAAAAAAAAGGAACAAGTCAACTATCTTATTGAATACTTCCAGAAAAACCAGCCCGATGTGCAGTCGGAACTGCATTATAAAAACCCTTACCAGCTCTTGGTGGCCACCATGCTGGCGGCACAGTGTACCGACAAGCGCGTGAACATGGTGACACCCGCCCTGTTCAAGGCCTACCCCACCCCTTTGGAGATGTCCAAGGCATCTGTGGAGGAAATCCTTTCCTTTGTCAAGTCCGTGTCGTACCCCAACAGCAAGGCCACGCACCTGTCCGCGATGAGCAAGATGCTGGTCAGCGACTTCGGCGGCGAAGTCCCCGCCACTATGGAAGAGCTTACCTCTTTGCCGGGCGTAGGGCGCAAGACCGCCAATGTGGTGCTGGCCTTCGCCTTCGGGCAAGCCGCCATGCCCGTTGACACACACGTGTTCCGCGTGGCGCACCGTCTCGGGCTTGTGAAGGATGCGCCCACACCCGATGCAGTGGAAAAACAGCTGGTGAAGCTGTTTCCCGAAGAGTACATCTCGCGCGCGCACCACTGGCTGCTGCTGCACGGACGCTACATCTGCACCGCCCGCAAGCCCCACTGTGAGGAGTGCCCGATACGGGAGGCGTGCGCGGAAGGGTGCACAGTGAAGGGGATTCTGTGTTAAAATCAGAGTATTGAACCGAAATGGTATTCTTAGAGGATTTTATTATTTTTGTCTGCCAAATTATTCGTCACGCACATTGCGATGCTTTAACAGACCCGTAAAAGTTTATATTTCAAGAATGACAAAGTGGACTAAACATATTTTGAATGTGGGTTTGGTTTTGCTCCTATTGACAGGGGCATTCAGGTTGCATGGTCAAAAGCACTCCCTCTGGTACATAGAACCAGGCATACGTTATGGGCGTATTATTCCTAATTTCAAGGACGCTTCCTGGCTTTGGCAAACCGATCTATACGGCTTGGAGGTTAGAGTTGGACGGCAAACCGACGGACAAAAGGAATGGGAGCAATGGTTCAAATACCCGAGTTATGGTGCCGTCCTGCGATACAGTCATTTCAATCGTGAAAGCATTGGCGATAAGATTGCTCTTTTCGGTTTTTTCAACGGCAATTTCATACAACGCCCCGGTTTCACTTTCTTCTACCAACTAGGGGCGGGAATAAACTTCTGGACCAAAAAGTACGATTTCTATCTCAATCCGGAAAATGTGTTTGTAGGCGGCCACGTAAGCGCCCATCTTGATGTAACCATGGGCATTACGGCCCGCTTGTCAAGGCACACGGACATTGTCCTTGCCGGAAACATCTCACACTCTTCCAATGGAGTATTGTCACTCCCCAATTATGGCATCAATTGTGTGACAGTGAAAGCCGGGGTGCGGTGTCGCATGTTCGAAAACTATGAGCCCCTACGAACCATTGACACAATAACCCAATTCACGCCAATCAACAGTCTCTATTTCTTCGTAGCTCCAGGCATCAAACAATCTCGTGCCGAATTCAACATCTCCAAGCCCGACCGACCTCATCACTATTTCGCCACAACTTTGGAAATCGGCTATATGAGACAGCCTCACCCTAAATTCCGGTACGGTGGCGGTTTCGACCTGTTTTACAATCGTGAAGTCCTAACCTATCTTCCTCAGGGCAGTCCCCACAGCAAATGCATTCTACCGGCCACGTTTGCCGCCTTTGACATCACATTCTCCAGGCTGGTATTACACACTTCCACAGGTTTCTATCTAGGTCGCAATTACCGCTTCTACAAACCCTATTATGAGAGAATTGGCATACAAGTTTTTCTAGGGAGAAATCGTAACCACTTCGTCGGTACAAGCATTAAGGCACATCTTTTCGTGGCCGATTATATTGAGTGGACTTATGGTTTTTACTTCTTCAACTGGTATGATAAGAAAGCACGTCATCTGAACAACCATCGTCACTTCTCATAACAATCTCCCAACTATGGTCATTTTTTGTATTTTTGCACGCCAAATTAATTATGGGAAGAATATTAGCCATTGACTACGGACAGAAACGGGTCGGCTTTGCCGTCACCGACGAGCTGCAGATATGCGCCAATGCCCTTGACACCATTCCAGTGGCAAAGGCATTCGATTTCCTGAAACAGTATCTGCAACAAGAGAAGGTGGATGTTATCGTCATCGGGGAGCCGCGCAAACTGGACAACACACCGTCGGACTCCACGCGGTTCATCGATCCGTTCGTGAACCGGCTGCGCAAAGAACTGCCCAACATCTCGCCCGACACCACCATCGCCCGCATGGACGAGCGCTTCACCTCCCGCATGGCGTTCCAGACCATGATCGACATCGGACTGAAGAAAAAGGACCGGCAGAACAAGGCGCTGGTGGACAAAATGAGCGCCACCATCATCCTGCAGTCCTATATGGAACAGCAAGACATTCTGAAACAAAGAAACAGCGAACTATGATATTACCGATTTATGTATACGGGGAGCCCGTATTGAGAAAAATTTCCGAAGAGATAGATTTGGACGACGCCAACCTGAAACAACTGGTGGACGACATGTTCGAGACCATGTATCATGCTAACGGTGTCGGATTGGCCGCCCCGCAAGTAGGCAAAGCCATCCGCATATTCGTCATTGACTCGGAGCCCTTCAAAGAGAGCTTCCCCAACGTGCGCATCTTCAAAGGTGCCTTTATCAATCCCATCATCACCAAGGAATGGGGCGATGACTTCGTATTCGGCGAAGGTTGCCTCAGCCTGCCGAATCTCAACGAGGATGTAACCCGCAAATCAAACATCCACATCGAATACTACGACGAGAACGGCGAGTTTCACGATGAGGATTTCGACGGGCTGGTGGCGCGTATCATCCAGCACGAGTACGACCATCTGGAGGGACGCGTTTTCACCGACCGCCTCTCGCCCATCAAGAAGATGGTCTTGAAACGGCAGCTGGTCGATATCGCCACCGGAAAGACCAAAGCCTCCTACAAAACCGTGCACAAGTAAATCATGGTCATGAAAAGAGCTTCATTCCCCTTCATCCTGATGGCGCTGTGCGTCGTGTTTGGCGGCTGCCATAACCAGCAGGGCGGCAACTCGAAACACAAATTTGCCAAAAAGCAGAAAGACATCCTCGAGTTGTACAACATGGCCGATTCCATTTACTACAAGGAGAAACGCATCGACACCACGGCATTCCTGCGTTTCATCGACAAGGCAACGGAGTTCGCCAAGGATTACCCGAAAGACGAGCTATCACCAGACATGCTGTATCGTGCCGGCATCGGCGCGATGATTATCGCCAAATCGGCAGAAAACCAAGCCCAGCGGGCCACCTACTGCAAAAAGGCCATTGCCATCTTCGACCAGTTTCAGGAGGCATATCCCAACCATAAGAATTACAAATACTGCTATTACCAGCGCGGCATCATCTATGATGATATATTAGGGGATGTAAACAGCGCCGAGGACCAATACCGTGATTTTGTAAACCGGTATCCAGACGACCCGCTCGCCCCGCAATTGGAGGAATATATCAAGATGTTGGGGAAAAGCGACAAAGAAATTGGGGAGATACTGCAACTTCAATAGCCTTTATCCACCCCATAACAAAAGGGAAAGCCAAAAGGGGATTCCTACGACGGCAATTCATCAATCAGTTTCTGCAGACAAGCCATAGCCTCTTCCAATCCAATGGCCGGAGTAAGTCGTTTCTTGCCTTCATAGACGCACACCAATCCGTTGGATGCGCCCACTATGCCGAAATCAGCATCCGCCATCTCGCCCGGGCCGTTCACTATGCAGCCCATCACTCCGATTTTCAGACCAGGATAGCCAGAGAAACGGGCTTTAACCTCCGACAGCACAGTCTGAATATCATACTGCGTCCTACCACAAGAGGGGCAGGAGATAAACTCCGTTTTGCTCATCCTGATTCGGCAAGCCTGCAAGATAGTTGCTTCCATATCCCGGATCTTTCCTTCATCCACACATGAATTCTTCAAAGAAACATCCTTTATGTGATGGTGATAATAGGCATAACCCGACATTGCGGCGGCTTTAGCCAGCCAAAGCATCTCGTCAGACTCTTCATCCTCAAAATAAAGGGTGTTATCCCGTACCACACAATTGGAAGGGGAAAGCATTCCCACGGCTTGCAGCAGCTTATGTGCAAAAGGAGTCTCATTCTCCGGCGGTTCAGTCAGGGAGACACGCACGGTATCCCCGACCCCCATCAGGAGCAGGGCTCCGATGCCAGCGGCCGATTTCACGCGCGCCTCCACACCGTTGCCCGCCTCGGTAACCCCAAGATGCAAAGGATAGGAGCAGCCTCTTTTTTCCATCTCCTCCTTCAGCAAAATGGTAGCCGCCATCATAGTCTGCACATTGCTTGACTTCATGGAAATCACCAGTTTATGGAAATCATAGCGCTCGCAAATGTCCAACCATTCGAGCGCCGACTGCACCATGGCTTCAGGGGTGTTGCCGTAACGGCTCACAATACGGTCGCACAATGAGCCATGGTTGATGCCTAGGCGGACAGCCGTTCCGTATTGCTTGCAGATATCGAACAGGGGCTTTGCCCGCAGGGCCATGCGTTCCACCGAAGCAGCGTATTCCGATTCGGTAAGGTCGCGTTGGGAAAAGTTGCGTTTGTCAACATAGTTACCGGGATTGATACGCACTTTCTCCACCACAGCTGCCATGGCTTCGGCCACAAGGGGGTTGAAGTGCACATCAGCAATCAAGGGCGTGTCAATTCCCTCCGCACGCAACCGGGACTTGATCTGGCGCATAGACTCCACCTCTTTCAAGGAGGGAACTGTCAGGCGCACCATTTCAGCTCCGGCAACAACCATACGCCTGCACTGGGCCACCGATGCAGCCACATCCGCAGTATCTGTGTTAGTCATTGACTGCACCACCACCTTGGCAGTTCCGCCAATGGTAACATTCCCGATATTAAACGACATCCGGCTATTCATCGCTTACGCTCTTTTGAAACCTTGTGCCTGAATGTCCACCTGCACATTGTCACCCGTAATCAACTTGTAACCAGCCTCGCGATCCTTGATATATCCGATAATGGAGACATTCTCCACGTTTTTGATTTTCTCATAATCCGCCTGACGTATCGTGAACATAAGTTCATAGTCATCGCCACCATTCAAAGCGGCCACGGTATGCACAATATCCAGATCCTTAAGGGTAGTGAAAGCCAATTCCGTCAGAGGCAGTTTTTCCTCAAACAGGGCACAGCCTTTCTCAGAGGCACGGCAGATTTGCATGATTGCAGCGGCAATACCGTCAGGAATAGCGGTCATTGCAGTGGGTTGAACATCCTCTCTGCGGAGCGCCTCCACTATGTCAAGGCGCGGTTCCGGTTTGAGCTGCCGACGCAAGAGATAGTCCATGCCGGTGAAGTCCGGTTGGGCAGAGGGGTTCACCTCAAACACCTTCTTCTCACGTTCCAGCAGCAAAAGGCCGGCATAGGCAGCGGCAAAGTCGCCCGAAACGCACACCAGCTCGTTCTCTGACGCGCCCTTCCGGGTAGCCAGGCGCGAGGGCTCACACTCCCCTATCGCGGTCACTGTGATAATCAGCTCTTTCCGAGAGGTGGAGAGATCAAGTCCTACCACATCCACATGAGCCGTTTCACAACAGGACTCCATACCGGCAAGCAACTCGTTCACCGCCTTCAGGTCAAAGCGGTTGGAGACAGCCACATTGACTGTCACCTGCGTAGGGATGGCATTCATGCCCAGAATATCGGTGATTGCCACCGTGACCACTTTGTACCCCAAATGTTTCAAGGGCACATAAGTGAGGTCGAAATGGAGGTCTTCCACAAAGACTTTTGTAGAAGTCACCGTCTGGTTACCGTCGGTGTCAATCACGGAAGCGTCATCCCCTATACCCACCACTGTAGAGGCGTTATCGATAGGGAAACACTTGGCGAGTTCAGCGATAAGATCGTATTTACCGAATTGAGGGGTGCTGTCTTCTATTGGCATGATACTGAATGGGGTTAAATGCTACACATAATAGTGTGATGAAATCGATGTGTCGTCCACCACGGATTGAATCACCTCTGCCAGCAGTTTGGCCACGGAAATAACCTTGATTTTCTCGCAGTTATGACGCAATGGAATGGTGTCAGCGATGATCACCTCGTCCAACACGGAGTTCTCGATATTTTCAATGGCATTGCCTGAGAAGAGGCCGTGGGCGCACATGGCACGTACGCTAGCCGCACCCATTTCCTTGATACGGGCAGCAGCTTTGCACAATGTGCCTGCCGTATCAATGATGTCATCCACGATAATCACGTTCTTGTCCTTCACATCACCGATGATTTGCAAGGCAGCCACCTCGTTCTGTTTCACACGCTGCTTGTAGCCGATAGCCAGATCACATTCCAGGGCTTTTGCATACGTGGACGCACGCTTGGTGCCACCCGTGTCCGGAGAGGCGATGCAAATGTTCGGCAGATTCAAATCTTTGATGTAAGGGATAAACACATTCGAGACAAACAAGTGGTCCACCGGGAACTCCATAAAGCCCTGAATCTGGTCAGCGTGGAGGTCCATCGTGATGATACGGGTGACACCGGCAGCGGTGAGCAGGTTGCTCATCAGCTTGGCGCCGATGGAGGTTCTCGGTTTGTCCTTGCGGTCTTGACGGGCATATCCGAAATAGGGCATGACTGCCACAATATTACGCGCGGACGCACGCTTGGCGGCATCTATCAAAAGCAAAAGTTCAATGATGTTTTCCGCCGGAGAAAAGGTAGGTTGAATGATAAACACATTCTTTCCGCGGATGGTGTCATTGTAATAAACCTGGATTTCTCCATCTTTGAATTGCAGAATGTCAACAGGGAACAATTCCTTTCCCAGATTCTCAGCAATGCATTCGGCCAGTTTTCTATTGGCACGACCCGATACTAATACGTAATCAGAATTCATAACTATTTGATATTTTTACACTTAAGGTTTTAGGTTTTAGTATCACAAAAATAATCAGTCTTTTTATACGAATAAAAAAAACTTGTTACCATTTATTAACACTAACGGAAACAAGTTTTTCGGTTCTCAGGTCACTGCCGGCTCATGAGGAAAGCCTTGATAAACTCGTCAATATCCCCATCCATCACGGCATTCACATTGGAGGTCTCGCAGCCGGTGCGCAGGTCTTTCACCATTTTGTAGGGTTGCATCACGTAGCTGCGTATCTGGCTGCCCCACTCTATTCTCTTCTTCGTACTCTCTATATCAGCCAGTTTCTCCCGCTTCTTCTCCAGCTCAATCTGATAGAGTCGCGATTTGAGCATTCGCATAGCCATCTCACGGTTCTGGATCTGGGATCGCGTCACCTGACATTCAACGATGATACCGGAGGGCGCGTGATGGAGGCGAACAGCCGTCTCCACCTTGTTCACATTCTGACCTCCGTGGCCGCTGGACCGGTAGGTGTCCCAGCTGATATCGGCAGGATTAATCTCAATGACAATATCGTCATTGATAATCGGATATGCAAAAACAGAAGCGAAGGAGGTGTGTCTGCGGTTTGCAGAATCAAAGGGAGAAAGGCGAACCAGGCGGTGCACGCCGATTTCGCTTTTCAGATAGCCGTATGCGTATGGACCTTCGATTTCGAGGGATACTGACTTGACACCCGCCACATCACCATCCTGGCGATCGACGAGTTTCAGTCCAAAATTGTTGCGCTCGGCCCAGCGAGTGTACATACGCAGAAGCATTTCCGCCCAATCGCAGCTCTCGGTGCCGCCTGCGCCCGCATTGATATTGATGACGGCATTCAGAGAGTCCTCCTCATCGCGCATCATATTACGAAACTCCAGATTTTCAACAGCCTTCAGCGCAGCGGCATACGCCGTATCCAGTTCGGCCTCCGTAGCATCGCCCGAAAGCACGAACTCATTCATCACCGACAATTCATCACCCAGCTCGACGGCCTTCTCATAGTCAGCCACCCAGTTCTTCACCGCGCTGATTTCCCTCAGGAGCTTTTCAGCAGCCTTCGGGTCATCCCAAAAGCCGTCCTGGAGCGTTATGCGCTCCTTCTCTTCTATCTCAGCTTTCTTCTTATCGATGTCAAAGATACCTCCTTAGCTCACCGAGCCTGCTGAGAATATCCTTTATTTGTTCTGCTGTAATCATAATATATTGGTATTAAATGATTTTTGACGATTTACTTCGCATGCTGCATAATCTCCTCGATAGAGAATCCTTTTGAAAGCAAGTGGCGTATCAGTTTGGGCTTGTTATGCGCCTCCTCCGGG
Source organism: uncultured Bacteroidales bacterium (assembly GCA_905233745.1). Classification (GTDB taxonomy): domain Bacteria; phylum Bacteroidota; class Bacteroidia; order Bacteroidales; family WCHB1-69; genus F23-D06. The sequence goes on along the minus strand of CAJODA010000051.1, from coordinate 5,762 downwards.
TTCTGGCGTTTCCACTTTTCCACCGTTTCCGAAGTCATAGCCTGGTATGCCGTTTCATCTATCTGTTCCATCTGCTCATTGATGACCTCGGCGGGTATTCCTTTTGCATACAGTCCCTGCCTGATTTTGAGCTTTCCCCAATGGTCCTTCACCTTGCTGCGGATAAAGACTTCAGCGAAGCGCTGTTCATTAAGGAAGTCACCCTCTTTCAGGAGACGGACGACCTCGTCGCTCATGGTAGCGGACACGGCAAGCGTGCCCAACTTCTTGCGCACCTCAACCTCACTGCGCTCCTGATAGGCGCAGTAGCGTTCCATTTTGCCTATTACATCAGCTGGTATGTCCATATGGATCATCTATTTAATGGGTAACTGCAAACTACTCATTGGCGGGTTCGTTCCAAAGGATAATTTCATCCATCTTACCGTTGAAGAAGCGGTGTTCCATCAGGTGATAGCTTTGGTTAGACTGTAGAGATATAGGTCTTTTATACTTAAAGCGCCACTTCAGGAGAATGGAAGGAAATCCCTGTTTCAGATAGGCATACACAAATGGGTGTACCATAATCGTGATTTTCGATTCCTGCTGTTTGTCGAAAAGGAACTCCAAAGTATTGGCAATTTCATCCTCGATCAGAATCGGGGGTTTAATCTTTCCGGTGCCCTTACAGGTGGGGCACTGTTCTGTAGTCTCTATGACAGTAGCCTGGCGGACGCGTTGCCGCGTGATCTGCATCAGGCCGAATTTGTTTAGGGGTAATATAGTGTGTTTTGCCTTGTCGTTCCGCATAAACTCCGTCATGGCCTTATGGAGAGTCGCCTTGTTTTTGGCGTCATGAAGGTCAACAAAGTCAATGGTGATAATGCCGCCCATATCTCGCAAACGGAGTTGGCGGGCAATTTCCGCAGCCGCAATCATGTTAGTGTTCAGGGCATTCTCTTCGGGGGTCTGGGAGGATTTCACGCGGTTTCCGCTGTTCACATCGATAACATGCATTGCCTCGGTGTGTTCAATGATGAGATAGACGCCGTTTTTAACGGTGACCACCTTCCCGAAGGATCCTTTTATCTGTTTAGCTACGTTAAATTTTTCAAAAATGGGCTGTTTGTCGTTATACAGCTTCACGATGGCCTCTTGCTCTGGGGCATAGAGGTGCATATAGTTTTTTACTTCCTTATACGTCTCCTGATTGTCCACATAGATGGCGTGGAAGGAGTCATTCAGCAGGTCGCGCATCATGGTAGTCACGCAGTTGGACTCTTGGATGATGCGCATCGGGGGTTTGGAGGCGAAGAGGTTCTCCACCGCCGTATCCCACTTATAGCGCAACTGGTCAAGGTCAGCGCTCAGTTCATCCAGGTTCTTGTGGTCGGCTACTGTACGGATGATAATGCCGAAGTTGCGGGGTTTTATGCCCTGCACCAAAGACTTGAGTCGTTTGCGTTCGGCAGTGCTCCGGATTTTCTGCGACACGGACACCTTGTCACCGAAGGGCACCAGCACCAGGTAACGTCCCGCAAATGAGATCTCCGTAGTGACACGCGGTCCCTTTGTGGAGATAGGCTCTTTGGCCACTTGCACCAGGATTTGCTGTCCGGAGGTGAGCACATCGCTGATTTTGCCGTTCTTGGGCACGTCTTCGAGATACTGCACCCTGCTGATGCTCCGTTTGCCGGTAGTGATGGCCTGGCTCACGAACGCGTTCACAGTGCGGGCATGGATTCCCAGGTCCAGATAGTGAAGGAAAGCCTCCTTCTCACTGCCCACATCTACAAAAGCGGCGTTCAGTCCCGGCATTATTTTCCGGACCTTGCCCAAGTATATGTCGCCGACCGAGAACTGCGCAGCCGCCTTCTCAGAATGAATCTCCACGAGCTTCTTGTCCTCGAGAAGGGCCACCTGCACTTCGCCGTCATGGGAAGTAATAACAATTTCTTTTGTTATTTCTGTCTCGCTCATAAACTGAATATATAAAAACACGAAAACTAAATGCCAATGCGGGCATTTAGTTTTCGTTTCATTACATGCAAAAAAAACTATCTGTTTTTATGTCTGTTCTTTCTAAGTCTTTTTTTGCGCTTGTGTGTGTTCATTTTAGCGCGTTTGCGCTTTTTTCCGCTTGGCATATTAAATACTTTTTATGTTATTAAATGATGATTATTTCGTGGATTTCTTGACAGCGTTCACAAAAGTCTTGCAGGGCTTGAAAGCCGGAATATTGTGAGCGGGGATAGTAATAGTTTCCTTCTTGGAGATATTGCGGGCGGTTTTTTGTGCTCTTTTCTTGATGATGAAACTGCCGAAACCTCTCAAGTAAACGTTCTCGCCGCCAATCATGGAGTTTTTAACTGAAGACATGAAAACTTCTACGATGGTTTGCACACTACCTTTGTCAATACCTGTCTTACCTGAAATTTCATTAACGATTTCTGCTTTAGTCATAATTGTTAAAATTTAAAATGTTAATAATTGTCCCTTTTTGGGGCTGCAAAAATACAATTATTTTATTCACTTTCCACCATTTAGGGAAATTTTTATTGAATTTTATCCAGAACCTTATTGGCGAGCCTGCTTGCACCGATTCTGAAGCAACGGTTATTCAACCACTTTTCACCCAACACATTAGCTAAAATACTAACGTAAAAAAGAGCGGTTTCGGGGTCGGAAATTCCACCTGCGGGTTTCACTGACACCATTTTTCCGGTGCGTTCAAAATGCGCTTTTATAGCATCCAACATCACCAGAAACGCCTCTGGTGTGGCATTTACGGAGATTTTTCCTGTAGATGTTTTGATGAAGTCCGCCCCTGCGGCGATGGCTATTTGTGATGCCTTGTATATATTATCGGCGCTCTTCAGCTCACCCGTTTCCAGAATCACTTTCAACCTTGCATGGGCGCACAACTCCCGTATGGCTTTGATTTCATCAAAGACCTCCTGATAGTTGCCTTCCAGAAACTTACCGCGCGATATGACCATGTCTATCTCGTCTGCGCCCTGTTCGAGAGCATAGCGCACCTCGGCAAGTTTCACCTCTATGGGCGACTGTCCTGCCGGAAAGGCGCCGGCCACGCAAGCCACGCTGACTCCCGTATCCTTGAGCATTCCCTTTGCTATTGACGCAAAAGGCGGGTACACACATACCGCAGCTGTTGTCGGAATATTGCGCGCCTCATCGCGAAAACCGACAGCGCGACGGCACAGAGCCTCCACGACTTCCCGGTTGTCAGAGCCCTCCAGCGTGGTAAGGTCTATACAACCCAAAATAAAACGGTAAGCCGTCTGTTCGTCCATAAGCGGATTACCTTTCCGCATATATTCTGCAATGCGCTCCTGAATTTGCGCATCCTGGCAGGGGTAATTTTCCATCTGGATCATAATGATGTATTTATGGGTTGGTTGTCTTTTTTCTTAAAACGGTCAATGGCCACCTTCAAGGAGACCACATGGGAATATTGCGCGATGGAGATGTCTCCCAAATCGGTAAAAGCGTAATCGATGGAGACGATGTTTTTGATGCACACCCCCACTCCGAGGTTGATTTGCAGCGTGGTTTTCTTCTTGCCGTCAAAGTCGGGTTCCTGCTGGAAGTTGCCGATACCCGCGCGCAAGGCGACAATTTTCTTATAGGCGAACTCCATGCCGAAATGCGGATCCATGTTTATCACTTTGCTACGGACAAGCGTATTGCGTTTGCCGTCAAAGGTGCAGTCGAAGCCCAGCGCGAAGGTGGCGTTGAACCCCTTGCCGAAATCGACATATTTGCCGGCTCCGAGCATCAGGGAGGGGATGGTGACCTCCAGTTCGTTCTCCGGGATCTTATTGCCTGTCTGCTGGAACACGTCGATTATCTGGTCGGTGAGCTGGTAGCTCCAAGCGTTGAAGGTGGAGGTGCCGTCGCGCAGCATGGCGCCAGCCTGCCAACCTTTGTAATGATATTGGAGTCCAAAATCCAGGCCGAAGCCCCAGGCACGGGCAAACTTGCCGATGTTACGGTAAACAACCTTGGCATTTGCACCGACAGACAAGCCCGGCACCTTCTCGAAATTATAGGCATAGCTCAACAGAAAGGCATTGTCAGAAGCGGAAAAATAGGATATTCTATCATAGTCGACGTTTCCTTGCGCATCAATCAGTTCCGTGGTGTTCATGATATTGTCAACGCCAAAACGGATATAGGAAAGTGCCACGTTGGAACGGTCGTCAATCTTGTAGCCGACACCGGCATAGTCATATTTGGCCACTCCCGCGAAGTATTCGGCGTGCATGAGGGAGAGCTGATAGCGCTTGTCCATGCGGCTCAATCCGGCCGGATTCCAGTAAGCGGAGGTCACATCGTCGGAGATGGCGCACATCGTGTTGGACAATGCCAGCCCACGCGCTCCGATGCCCAGCGACAGGAACTCGTTGCTGTACTTGTTTTGAGCATGGGAACTCAACGCAGCCATAAGCAGGGCAATCAATATGGGCAGGTGTTTTTTCATTCGTCAGGATTCTTTTTGTGTTTCACAAAACTCTTGCGGTCTCCGGAGAACAAGTCATATCCCATAAATCTGCACTCCAGGGGGCCATTGAAAAGTTTTGACTTGGAGCTCGCCTTCAGTCCCACATGTTTGAGGGCATCCATATCCGAGCTGATGATAAACGCTCGACATCCTGAAAAATTGCATTTCAAAGAATCCCCTATTTCAGAATAGAAGGTGTTAAGGTCGTCCACGGCCAGTCTTTCGCCGTATGGAGGGTTCATCATGACCAGGGAGGGCACGCGCGCGGGTTTGGCTTGGCGCATGTCTTTTTTCTGCAAACTGACAAAATCCTCCAAGCGGGCCTTTCGGATATTGGTTTCAGCGATATCCAGAAAACGGGGGTTGATATCCGAGCCGTAGAAATTCACGGCCACATCGTCAAGGATACGGGCTTCGCTCCGGATCTCTTTCCATCGTTTGGCATCAAAATTTTTCCAATAGGAGAAGCCATAATTGCGGCGATAGAAACCTGCAGGGATATTGAGGGCCTGCATGGCAGCTTCGATCAAGATGGTGCCGCCACCGCACATCGGATCAATGAAGTCGCACTCGCCCTGCCATCCGCTGAGTTTGAGCATGGCGGCAGCCACCACCTCGTTGATGGGTGCCGGATGGTTCTGCACCTTGTAACCGCGTTTGTGCAGCGATTCGCCGGAGCTGTCCAGGAACAGCTGGGCCTCATTTTTGTAAATGTGCAGGTGCAACTGGACATCAGGGTTCTCTTTATCCACCGACGGGCGACGACCGCACATATCGCGAAAGCGGTCGCACACGGCATCCTTTGCCAGCACCGAAGCATAAAGCGGCGTGTTGAATATGGTTTCGGCAATAGTCGCATGCACGGCCAGTGTATTGTCGGCATCCATAAAACGTTCGGCAGGAAAGTCGAAAACCTTCTCGTAGAACTGGCGGTTGTTGGCAAAGGTGAACTTACGCTGACGCCAAAGGATTCGAAGGGCCAGCCGGGAAAAATAGTTAGCACGATAGAGCATGTCCATATCCCCTTCAAATGCCACCGAACGGCTCATAACCGTACAGTTTCGGGCTCCTAATGCGGAAAGCTCCTCGGCCAGCAACGGTTCAATGCCAGCAAACGTCTTTGCTACAAAATATTGCGTTTTTTCCATATTCATTTTTCAGGCTGCAAATGTACATAATTTATAAAATCGCACAGACGCATAAAAATAATACGCGCAAACCGCAGGATTCTGTATCTTTGTAATTTAATTCGCAAACA
>CAJODA010000050.1 GCA_905233745.1 uncultured Bacteroidales bacterium | reverse complement strand
TGGGGAATGCGGTCATAAGCAATGTGTCCTGAATCGGGTTGCAAATCTACAAAAAATACTGTGTATTTCAATTTTTTTGTGTAAGTTTGCGACCGATTTTGTTCTTAGATATTTTATTCACAACTAATTTATAATCAGTATGATAATTAAAGACAACTTTGTTAGCAGGCACAATGGGCCGAGCGAGGCGGAACAGCAGAAGATGCTGGCCGTCATCGGAGTGAAATCCATGGACGAACTCATAGAGAAAACCGTGCCCAACGCCATCCGTCTTCCGAAACCGCTGGATTTGCCGGCAGGCATGACTGAAGGCGAATACCTCAACCACATCCACGCTTTGATGGCTAAGAACAAGATTTACAAGTCTTACATCGGTATGGGCCACTACAACACCTACACTCCGGCGGTAATCTTGCGTAACATTTTCGAGAATCCGGGCTGGTACACTTCCTACACGCCGTACCAGGCTGAGATTTCCCAAGGCCGAATAGAGGCGCTGTTGAACTATCAGACGATGATTAGCGACTTGACGGGCATGCCGCTGTCCAACGCTTCCATGCTGGACGACGCCACTGCCGCCGGCGAGATGATGCTGATGTTCTTTCGCAGCCGCAGTCGCGAGCAACAGAAAAACAACGTAGTGAAATACTTCGTGGCAGAAGGCGTGTTCCCGCACTGCATCGGTGTGATGAAGACCAACGCCGCGCCGCAAGGCATTGAGATTGTCGTAGGCAAGCCTGACCAAGTTGAGTTGGACGAGACCTTCTTCGGTGCCATGATCCAGTACCCAACCTACTGGGGCGGTGTGTTCGACTACCGCGAGTGGGTGGAGAAAGCTCATGCCAAGAACATCTTCGTGGGCGTGGCCACCGATTTGCTGGCCCTCACCCTGCTCACGCCTCCGGGCGAGTGGGGCGCCGACTGCGTGATGGGCTCCACCCAGCGTTTCGGCATCCCGATGGGCTATGGCAGCCCCGCCGCCGGTTTCTACGCTTGCCGCGAGGACTTCCTGCGCCAGATGCCGGGCCGTATCATCGGTGTCACCGTTGACGCACAGGGCAACCGCGCCGTGCGTATGGCACTCCAGACCCGCGAGCAGCACATCAAACGCGAGCGTGCAACCTCCAACATCTGCACCGCCAGCGCCCTCACTGCTATCATGGCAGGCTTCTACGGCATGTGGCATGGCGCCGAAGGACTGCGCAACAAGGCCGTGAAAATCAATGTGCTGGCTGGCGTTTTAGCAAAAGAAGCTGAAAAATACGGTTACAAACAATACAATCAATACTTCTTCGACACCGTTTGCCTCGAAACTCCCGAAGGCATGACCTGCGAGGATGTGAAGAAGGTGGCTTTAGAAAAGAAAATCAACCTGTACTATCACTGCGAGCGTTGCTTCACCGTTTCTCTGGACGAGACCGTCCAACTCAAGGAAGTGAACGAGATTCTGGAGATCCTGGCCATCGCTGCGGGCAAGACGTTTACTCCGTACGTGTGTGACGGCTCCTGTGGCATTCCCGACTTGCACATCCCTGCCGAGCTGACGCGTAAATCCGCTTTCATGCAGCAGAAGATTTTCAACCAATATCACTCCGAAACGGAAATGATGCGCTACATGAAATTGTTGGAAGTGAAGGATTTGTCGCTCAACCGCGCCATGATTCCGCTGGGCTCCTGCACCATGAAGCTGAACGCTGCTGCCGAAATGCTGCCGCTCAGCTGGGCCGAGGCCTGCAATGTACACCCCTACGCACCTGCCGACCAGGCCGAGGGCTATATGGAGATGATCAAAGAGGTGAGCGAGTGGCTTTGCAAGATTACGGGCTTCGCAGCTGTTTCCTTGCAACCCAACTCCGGTGCTGCTGGCGAGTACGCCGGCATGACCGTCATTCGCAACTATCACCTCAGCCGTGGTGAGGGTCATCGCAACATTTGCTTGATTCCTTCCTCCGCACACGGCACCAACCCCGCATCTTCCGCCAAGGCCGGCAACAAGATTGTGGTGGTGAAGGCTACAGAACACGGCGAAGTGGATATCGAAGACCTCCGCGCAAAAGCTGAACAATACAAGGACAACCTCTCCTGCCTGATGATCACCTATCCTTCCACGCACGGCGTGTTCGAAGAAGGCATTCTTGAAATCATCAAGATCATCCACGAAAACGGTGGTTTGGTTTATATGGACGGTGCCAACATGAACGCCCAGGTCGGTTTGACCTCTCCGGGCACCATGGGCGCCGATGTGTGCCACCTCAACCTGCACAAGACATTTGCCATGCCTCACGGCGGCGGTGGCCCTGGCGTGGGACCCATCGCGGTTTGCGAAAAACTGGTCGATTTCCTGCCCAACCACGAGATGGTGACCACTGGTGGCAAGCAAGGCAGCCAGGTGGCTACGGCTCCGTTCGGCAGTGCATACCTGTTGCCTATCACTTACGGCTATCTGAAAATGTTAGGTGGCGAGGGACTGACAGAAGTTACCAAGAACGCCATCCTGAACGCCAATTACATGCGTGCAAGACTGGAGAAGGATTACAAGATTCTCTACACGGGCACGAACGGTATGTGCGCGCACGAGATGATTCTCGACTGCAACGAGTTTGACCGCCACGCAGGCGTGCAAGTGGGAGACATTGCCAAACGTCTCATGGACTACGGCTTCCACGCTCCCACGGTGGCCTTCCCGGTGCACGGCACTTTGATGGTGGAACCCACCGAAAGCGAGCCGCTGAGCGAACTCGACCGCTTCTGCGATGCCATGATTGCCATCCGTCAGGAAATCCGCGACATCGAGGAGGGCAAGTATGAGCGCGACAACAACCTCATCAAGAACGCTCCGCACACCATGAATGTGGTTTGCGCTGATGAGTGGACTCGCCCGTACAGTCGTCAGCAAGCCGCTTTCCCGTTGGCCCATACCGAAAAGTACTGGCCAACTGTTGGCAAGATTGACGATGCCTTTGGTGACCGCAACTTGGTCTGCAAGCTGGATGCGTAATGCAACAATTGCTATGCTAAAAAAGAAGCAGAGAATATTCTCTGCTTCTTTTTTTATTTGCCTGAATATGAGATATCTTCCAAAGAGCGGAGGTACAGCAACGGGCCGCTATTGGAGTTGATAAGTATGCCAGTCATATTGCAACGTCCTATGGGCAACAGTTCATTGGCAAAAAAGGCCCGAGCGTATGTCCTAAGCGTGATAGTGGTGCTGTCCTCCAGCATCATATAGCGTGAACAATAGGTGGTTATGGTGTCGGGACAATAAGTGTCCCCGCCACCGTTCTGCATCCGTACGCCCTCCACCCGCACCAGACAGTTGAAGTAGGTGCTGTCGATCTGGTTCCGCGAGGTAATAATGCGGGGTTCGGGCTCTGGTCCCGCTTTTCCATCGGTGAAAAGATAGAGGTTTTCATCCGATTTTGGAATACCAACCATCGCATCGTTATCCAACAGGGCAATCTGTTTGTTCTTGTACTTGTGCCCGATGACCATATCTTCACATTCTACAAATACTTTTGCACCAACAGGATAGCGTTCGTACAGTTCCGTGTTCTTCATCACAATCATAATGCCACCTGTCTCATCCTGAATGGTAAGGTATTTGTAACAGTTCTGCTCCTTGTCGGAGGAGGTGACCGTGCCGCAGATGACCGTTCCTTCTGGTATCTGGCTGTAACTCAACGAATTGTTGATTTCGTAAAGCGACAAAAGTTCCGCAATGGTCATATTCGCTTCCTTGTCAATGGTAAGAGCCGGAGGAATGTCCTCTTCCCTCTGACAAGCTGAAATGAGTATTGTCAAATATATAGAATTGATTTTCATGTTTTTACATTAAAATGAATAATTGAGTCCGAAATTAAAAGTGGTGCCCAACGCATAGTAGTATTTATTTGGGAATGAAGTTCCGTCATGGTTCATATAGTTGAAGCGGTGTTGCTCGTTGACGGAGGTGACGAGATTCTTGTTGTTGGTAATGTTGATTACTTTAAGGCTAAATCCAAGGGTATGTTTTTTGATTTTCCACGATTTGCTGATTGAAGCATCCAAAGTAAACTGGCCTTTCAGTCGTTCTTGGCCGATGATGGCATTCAGTTGGTCGCTTCCTTCGTCGAGGTAGCCGCGAGCATCGGGCGTGTAGCGTTCGGAGTTCAAGGCGGCGTAAATCTTGTCAAAATAGTTGGCGTTGACCTTTACTTCCCAATCTTTGTGTTTGAATTTCAGTCCGGCAGTGGCAGCAATTTGCGGGGTGCCGGCCACGTGGTAGTTTTGCCAATATATGGTGTGAACCACCTCTTTACAGCCTGGTGTCAGTTCCGAGTAGCCGTTATTGGCGGTAATGGATGCCGTCGGGCGGTTGGTGTAAACAAAATCTCCCCAGTTGCCGGCCATAATAATGGTAAACATCTTGCCGATGGGAATTTCCATTCCCAACTCCACTCCGATGTTTTGTTTGTTCACACCAGTAAGCGTATAATTGACAAAACCGCCATAAAGATCATGGTAGAAGTTGTAATGCTCGGTAACATCTTGAAAATTGATGAAATAGAAGGATGCCCGCATTCGCATAAACTTGTAGTTCATTACATAGGAAAAGTCTGCAGCCAAGTCTTTTTCACTCTTCAAATTGTTGATGAAACGGTTGCTGTAGAGTGCGTTGACGAAGACATTGGCGGCCACGGGTGCGACGGTCTGCCACTGTCCGTTGATTTCGAGCGTGTTATGTTTGTCGATTTTGTAGGCGATGCCCGCCTTGGCACCGTAGTTGGGCGAGAGGAACATCTCGGAGTTGCCGGCAGCCTCGTCGCGGTAGGCACCGTAGCGCATGAAGCCCGTGCGCCACAATTCGCTCATCGTGCCGTTGAGGCCGATGTGGAAGCGCAGGTGCTCATACTCGCCTAATAATGTCACCCACAGGTTTTCACGGAAGATGTTGAGGGCGTAGTCGTAGCCGCACTTGTCTCCCTCCACGAGATGTGCTTCGGCATTATCAATGTCGTAATACTGGAGCATCGGGTCGGCCAGCGTGTCGGCGTATTTGTCTTTGCTGAGCCAATATTCGCCACCCAGCAAATCGCTTACTCTTTTAAAGTTGCGTTGGCGATATCCTCGCACGTCCAAGCCGGCATAGAGGTTGATATGGTCGGTGAGCTTGGCAGTTAGGGAGGTAGCGGTAGTAGTCGGGTCTCGGATCGTCGGTTTTCACGAAATTGAAAGCTGTGGTGTTCTTATGCCCAAAAGAACTACCTAATGAAGTGGTTACCTGCACTTTCTTGTCTGCAGAGTTGAAAATGTGCGAGAGCAGGAAGACGGGTTCGTAGGTGTCGCGCACGCGGGCGTTACGGCGTTTGCCTTCGTACCAACCCCAGTTGGGATTGTAGTAGTGCGTGCCGGTCATCTCATAAACTTCGGGCACGCAGTTGGCCTGCAGGCCTTGCAGGATGGGTGCACCGAACATCGCGAAACTAAGCGAGTGCCTATTGTTGAACTTTTTCTCAAATCCCAAGAAATAGGAAAAACCGAGAAACGAGGAACCTTTCACATAGTTGAGTTGGGTGCCAAAACGTGCAGAGGCCGAGGCCGCCACCGACCATCCGTTTTTCAGCTCACCCGATGCGTAGGTCAGCATAATGCGGTGGTTGTAGCTACCATTGCCGATAGTGTAATTTGCACTCAATTGTTTACGGTAAGAAGAGGCGCGTATGTTGTACTCTGCCGAGCCGCCAATGTCGCCGAAGGCAAACGGGGATGCACTAAGATTCAAATAGCACTTTGTGCCGTTGAAAATGCGAGTAAGGCCGCTCCATTGGGTATGAGAGGCGCGTCCAAGCACCAGGTTCTCCATTTCCAACCCATTTATAGCGATGGTCTGGTAGCGTGACTCTATTCCGCGATTCTTGAAGTAGGCGATGTTAAATGAGATTGCCGCATTGTTGGAGAAGACATCCTCTGCCGACTTCATCACGCCAGGGTTATATCCGCCCAAGTCGGCATCCTCATCATCAAGGCCTTCCGTATCAAACAGGAAATCGTCCACATCAAATGCGGACGATTGGTTGGTATCAATTTTAGTGTATGCCGTAGATATCGTACAAAAAATTAATAGTAGATAATATAGAAGTTTTTTCATACAGAATCACTTGATGTAGAATTCTTTAATCGGCTGGTACCCCAGTTCCTCCATCAGCTTGTCCCAGTTGCGGGGCAACTCGATTTTCACGGTGGCACAGCCGCCGCCGGGCATCGTCTGCATCTTGTTGCGGGCCGCATCGCCCGTGATGAGATAAGCGGTCATATTGGCCTGCATCGTGGGGATGGTGCTGATTTGTGCCGCCTCGCTGTCGTACCACGGCGGGGTGTCGGTCATGGCGGCGTGCTCGGCTTTCTTGATGTGGGCGCTGTACTCCTTCAACGTGTGCTCGCCACCATCCTTCTCGCTGCCCGGGTTGGCATAGTAGTTGGCAAAGGCACGCTCTTTGGAAGGCCGTCGGGCAACACTTACTAGAGTTCTATCCAACGACTCGGTGGTTTTGTACTTTTTGGCAAGGGTGGCTGCCACGGGCTCGGTCATCAGGATGGTGCGGTTGGTGAATTGGCGTCCGCTGCCGAGGGCGAATTGGCAACGCTCGGTGATGTCCCACGCCAGCAGCTGCATCACCTTCTCGGGGTTGGTGGTGGAGGGTGCCATATTGTTACCCCACAGCAATGTGGAGCTGGCCGTGATGGTGTTGTCGTTCATATTGTAGCCCTGCTGTACGTGATAGGGATTCCAACCCACGCGCTGGCAAGCGGCATCGTCTTCCACGAGACACCACGAAATCGGATAGCCGAAAGTGCCCATCCGGTCCTGCTTCACGTAGTAGCCGGCGAGGTTCATCATGGCAAGGTTCATGAAACGGCCGATCGCGACGTTCCCCTCCTCGTTAATCTGACCTTGTCCGCTGTCGATGCCCAACTGACGGGCTACAGGACCGTTAAGCCAGCAGAAGGGAATCCACGCGTGGGTGCTGGCAAGTGTGCGGCGAAAATTGCCGTCGCCCATTGCCTTGGTGAGCGCAATCAGGATGGGCATATACTCTGGTTTGCAGCCAGACATTACCGCATTGACGGCCACGTGCCAGGTGGTGGAGCTGCGGTGCGCGGGTGGCAGCGTGGCGATGACCTCGTCCCAAGCATAATCGGTGTATTTGAGGTATTCGTTTACTTTTTCAAATGTAGGGGGGATGAAGGGGAGACCGTCGCTCCAGTTGTTCTCTTTGAAATAGGCGTTCACCTCGTCGAGGGTGCCGTAGAAGGCGTCGTCGCGGATATCGCCATGGTTGCGGTTGGCACTTCGGTCAAGCTCTTCTTGCGTGATGGTTTTGGTGAGGGCTTCCACAATCTGCGGCCATAAAACCTCGCGGGTGTTTTTAATCAGCTCCTCGTTGGTGTGGGTGGCGAAAGCGCCGGGATAAACAGCCACGCGCATCACCGGGACACCATTGTTGTACGCGGTATAGTAGGCTTGGTCGGCAAAGCCGGGACCGGCGATAATCACCGACGGAATTCCAATGTACTCGGCGGTGAGGCAAGAACCGGTCTCCTTCGGAGTGCAGAGTCCGCAGCCGCCGTTGCCGGCAATGACGGCATCCACGTGCATCGATTTCAACTTGGCTTCAAAATCCTCCTTGCGTTTGCGGGTGACACCGGGTGCAGGAAACGGCCCCGCCTCGCCAATTTCGTCTAACAAAATGACCTTGGCGGTGGGGTAGTTCTTCAGAATCAAGCGTTTCAATTCCGGATGGGTGACGTGCGTCATAAAACTCTCGCCCACAATGGCGATGGTTTTTCCATCTAGAGTTTCCAATCGGGGTGCCTGCTGAATCATTCTCACGGAGCTGCGTCCTACAGGCGATACTACGGCATAGTTTCCGCCGCTTTTACTCTTGGCGGTGTCAAGACCTGCCTCAATTTTACAAGTCTCATCGCATACAATACGTTGAGCGTTTAAATTCAGGAAACAACTGAAAATCAAACAAGTAAATAATATTCGAGTTTTCATTGTTTACCTCCTGTCTCTTTACGGGCTTTTGCCAGGCGACGCACCATCATGCGGTCCAGTTCAAAAACCCTCTGTACTTGTTTGGGAGTGAGAAATTCCGAGTATTTTTTGTAATACTTTTCTCGAATAGCCAGAATTTTCTCACTGCGTTCAAAACGGGATTTTAGAATACGATCCACCTCCTCATTTGTCATGCTGTCCGTGACTTCCGGAATGCGCGGACCGAGAGCCCAAATCTCTTTCTGATAGGCACAATAGGTCTGAATGAACTGTTTGGTGATTGCATCATCAAAGGCCAACGATGCATCCTGAGCAATATGTCTGGCTTGTGCTTCGGCCAATTGCTCGCGGGTCATCTTTTGCTTGTCGTTGTTTTGTGCCGTGACGGATGTTCCACCAATCAGCAATGCACCGATTAACAGAATGATAATATGTAATCTTTTCATTATTTTATGTTTTAATAAATAAAAGCGTCATCTTCATACACATCCAGCAGAAAAGCTTGGTCCTCAGCGCTCAGATGGTTGAAAGCCAGTTCCACACGCTCAAAACTGCCCTCTGCGACCCCTTTCTTGGAAAAAACGGTCTGCAAAACAACCACTAACAACGCAATGGCGGCTACAGCCGCCGCCACACTGAACAGGATTTTACGACGGTTGGACTTGATGGGCATGACCTTTATGGGAGACTTTTGGGATTCCACAGAGGAGATGATGGTATCCTCCATGTCTTTAAAAAAGGTGTCCGGCACCGTGTACGGCATTTTTCTGTTAAAATTTTCTAAATCAAAAGGTTGTTCCATCTCTAATCGTGATTTTTCATGTATTCTACTATTTTTTCTTTGGCAAAATGGTAATTTGCCTTCACATTGGCTGCCGTTGAATCCGTAATGGTAGCAATTTCCTCGTATGACAGTTCGTCGAAATAGCGGAAGTTGAAGACCAATTGCTGTTTGACCGGCAGTGTGAGTACAGCTTGTTGCAGTTTCACAGCCAGTTTGTCGCCATAATCCACATGTTCGTCTGCTTTTAGATTAAATAGTTCGGCGGAAGCATCATCGTCAAGTGAGAGCATGATTTTTCCTTGTTGGTGACCCAACAAGCGGAGTGCCTCATGGGTGGCGATGTGGAAAATCCAAGGTTTTAAAGCGTATTCTGGCTTATACTGGTCAAAAGCGCGAAACACCCGCATAAAAGTTTCTTGAGTCGCATCTTGCGCATCGTCATGCGCCACCACCAAACGGCGAATATGCCAATACACGAGCTGCATGTAGGAGGACATGAGCAACCGGAATCCCTTCTCAGGATTCTTCTGCATGGTAGTCACGATTTCTTTGTCGGTGGGCATGATTTTTATGCTGGTGAACAATAATCTATACCCTGCAAAGATATAAAAGTAAAAACATGTAGTGTCCCAAAGTATGTTTTTTTCAAAATGTCAATTTTTTTAGTATTTTTGCAACCGAAAAATAGTTGCATTTGATACGACCAAAACCATGAGCAAAAAAGAAAAATTAATAAAACGTCTTCTTAACCTTCCAAAAGATTTTAGGTTTGAAGAGTTAGAGTCATTATTAAGGTTGCTTGGATTTGAACAATCAAACAAAGGACGGACATCAGGATCGCGTGTTCTGTTCTACCAAAAGGATGGTAACGCTAAAATATTGATACATAAACCACATCCTTCGCCAAATCTAAAGGTGACAGTCTTAAAAGAAATTGCTGAGTACTTGATGGATAATAAATTTATATGATATGGAAACTTTAAAATACAAAGGTTTTATTGGTAGCATTAATGTAGACATGGAGGATTATACCCTTCATGGAAAAGTTCTAGGTCTCGAAAAGGGTACTCTTATCCTTTATGAAGGAAAAGACTTGTTAGAATTGAAACAGGATTTTGAAGGGGCTGTTGATGATTATATAGAATATTGCAAAACCAACAACCTCCCTCTGCATAAGTCCTATAGTGGTACTTTCAATGTACGGATTAGTCCTGAATTGCACGCTAAAATCGCAATGTCCGCACATTCTTTAGGAATATCGCTTAATGCATACATTCAAAAAGTGCTGACAACTACTATACTCTAACAATATACTATCGTTTTATCACCACTTTCTTCACTGTGCCATTGCCTTCCTTGACAAAATATACTCCATCGGGCAGATTTTGCAAATCCAATTGTGACGTGCCCGGCTGTAGTTCGTGCTGTGATACCACACATCCCTACGCATCTATCACCGAGATGGCCGTGGCATTTTCCTCTTCGATGGAAACAAGCCCATTCGTGGAATTCGGCCACAATTTCAACGGTTTCCTTTCAGGGTTGTCAATACCGGAATGGTCGCCCGTTCCCTTGAAAAAATACGCTTTTTTATTGGACAGGAAAGAGTTGGTTAAATAGACTTTATTCTATTGGTTCCGAATTGGTTTCTTTCTTCAATTCGTCCTCTTTCTTGTACTTGAAAGCGAAGATGAAGGTGAAGGCTACCACAAAAGCGTAAGCGGCAAAGATTCCCCATACTGCGGTCCAATTACCTGTCAGGAAATGTCTGATCCCGGTTTCGGTCATTACCGGTTGCCATGAGCAGAATTGATTGACCACCGCTTGGGCGGCCAGTGTGCCGACAGTTGCCCCAATGCCGTTGGTCATCAGCATGAAGAGACCTTGTGCGGACGAGCGCATGGAAATGTCCGTCTCCTTGTCCACAAAAAGTGAACCGCTGATATTGAAGAAGTCGAATGCCACGCCATATACAATCATGGAGAGTATGAACAGCCACACGCCGCTGCCTGGGTTACCAACGCCAAACAGTCCGAATCGCAGGACCCATGCGAACATGGCAATCAGCATCACACGCTTGATGCCGAATCTTTTCAAACAGAACGGGATAAGCAGGATGCACAGCGTTTCAGAAATCTGGGACAGCGACACTAACATGTTCGCATGTTTTACACCAAAGGTATTGGCATATTCCGGATTGGCGCCGAAACTTGAGATGAATGGGTTGGCGAAACCGTTGGTGATTTGCAGTGACACGCCCAGCAGCATCGAAAAGATGAAGAAAATGGCCATCTTTTTATCTTTGAAAAGAGTGAAAGCCTTCAAACCAAGGGCTTCAACCATGGATTTATGCTCTTTATTCTTGACAATCGGGCAGTTGGGCAGGGTGAATGAATATGCAGCCAGAAAAAGTCCGATGCCACCGCTGACGATGAATTGTTTGGCGCTCTCCTGTAGTCCCATCAGGTCAACGGCCCACATGGAGCAAATGAAACCGATAGTGCCGAACACGCGGATGGGCGGGAAAGCCTTCACGGTGTCCATGCCGGCTTTTTCCAAGGCGTTATAGGCTACAGCATTAGACAATGCCAGTGTAGGCATGTAGAAAGCGACGCCGATGGTATAGATTGTAAACAAGGTGTCGAATTGGACGGCAGTTCCTGAGGCGAGGCCGTATGCACCAGCGGAAATCATGGCGATACCGGAAATGGCATGGCTTATGCCGAGCATTTTCTGCGCAGGAATCCAGCGGTCGGCCACAATACCCAATAAGGCGGGCATGAAGATGGAAACAATACCTTGAACGGAGTAGAACCAGCCTATGTGGCTCCCCATGCCGTTAGGGCCCAAATATCGTCCCATACAGGTAAGATAGGCTCCCCAGATGGCAAATTGGAGGAAATTCATTAAAACAAGACGAATTTTCAATATGTTATTCTGCTGCATAGTGTGATGAGTTTATTTTACGTTGAAATCGAATAATTTCTGTCCTTCCAAATATCCTTCCAGATGATCATTGATGTGCACGGGACCCACACCGACAGGTGTGCCGGTGAATATGATATCCCCGGTGCGCAAAGTTATGAATTTGGATACGTGGGCAATAATACAGTCAATGGGGAAAAGCATGTCTCCGCTGTTGCCCTCCTGCACCTTCTTACCATTCAAAAGCAAGTGGAAGTTGAGATTCTGCACGTCAGGCAAGGAGCTTTTGGGTAAAAACTTGCCCACTACGGCGGAACCGTCAAACGCCTTGGCCTTTTCCCAAGGATTGCCCGCTTCAATACAATCCTGCTGAATGTCTCTTGCTGTGAAATCCACCCCTAATCCAATTTCCTCATAGTAGAGATGGGCATATTTTTCAGCGATACATTTTCCAAGACGGTTGATTTTCACAATGATTTCTGTTTCATAATCTACGCGTTCTGAAAAATCAGGCAGGAAGAAAGGACGGTTGCAACGGGTAATGGCACTGTCGGGTTTCAAAAAAAACACGGGCTCTTTGGGAGTTTCATGCTGAAGCTCCCGAATGTGTTTGGCGTAGTTCCTTCCGATGCATATAAACTTCATTTTATAGGAAGTTAATGTTCAGCGCAATTTCCATATATCCAAATTTGGCTTTTTGGTCTAGATGAGAGTAGTTGTTTTGCGCTTTCCCATTGCCTTTGAAATAGTTGGTTAAGGAGTGTACGTAGTTGAGGGTGAGACCGGCTCTGAAATTCTTGGTTATGGAATACTCTACGCCAAGACCCGCGTACACGGATTCTTTCATAAGTGCTCCTTCGGTGGATTTGACCTCAGATCTGCTCCAGTACTCCGTAGTGCCGTCAAGGGTGTTGTTGAAAGTATATACGTCGGCGTTGGTGGCATTGAGGAGAAAACTGTTGTAAAACCCCAGGTTGCCCACGATGAAGAAATCCTTCATGGAATTGGTTTTGAGGGTAAGACCGATGGGGATAGTGAGATACATGGGTCTATATACCCGGCTGATTTCAGTTGTGTCAAGAAAATAAGTGTTGTTGGGTAGCGGGAAGGAGAGAATGTCTGTGAACTTCAGGGCACCTTTCAGATGTTCGATGAAAACACCGGTGGAAACATAGAAATTCTTCTTTTCGGTGAGGTTGATGTTAAGGTTTATTCCATATCTCATGCCGACTCCGCATCCGTTCATTTCAGTACCCTCGGTTTTCGGATACATCCAGTCGATAGTAGGGGCGAAGGTGAAACCGAAGTTCACTCTGTGCCCGTAACCGTTGTCTTTTACCTTTGGGGCATCGGTGGTGTTTGTGGTTGTTGTTGCTGTTTGGGCAAATGACCACGTGGCGCCCAATGATAATACAAATAAAAAAATAAAAATCTTTTTCATAATTATTAGGTTTTAAAAAAGTTCGGGTTGTGATGATGGGAACCTGCTTTTGCCGAGGTGCTCATAAGCCAGCGCAGTGGCTTCGCGTCCTCGTGGAGTACGCATGAGATAGCCTTCCTGAATGAGGAATGGTTCATAAACCTCTTCAATGGTGCCGGGGTCGTCACTGACGGCGGTGGCGATAGTGGACAGGCCCACGGGGCCGCCCTTGAATTTGTCAATGATAGTGCTCAGAATACGGTTGTCCATTTCATCCAAACCATGTCTGTCCACATTGAGTGCCGACAATGCGATTTGGGTGATGGGCAGGGTGATGGTGCCGTCGCCTTTGATTTGGGCGAAATCGCGTACGCGGCGCAGGAGCAAGTTCGCGATACGGGGTGTTCCGCGGCTCCGTCCGGCAATCTCCAGTGCAGCATCTTCGTGGATTGGGATTTCCAAAATGGAAGCCGAACGCTTGATGATATGCGAGAGGGTCTCCGCATCGTAATATTGCAGGCGCAGGTTGATTCCGAAACGCGAACGCAACGGGGCGGTGAGCAGACCCGACCGGGTGGTGGCACCCACCAGTGTGAACGGATTGAGTGAAATCTGCACACTGCGGGCACTCGGCCCGCTGTCAATCATGATGTCTATCTTGTAGTCCTCCATGGCGGAATAGAGGTATTCCTCCACAACAGGAGATAGCCGGTGAATCTCATCGATGAAAAGTACATCGTGCGGCTCCAGGTTGGTGAGCAGGCCGGCAAGGTCTCCAGGCTTGTCAATGACAGGCCCGGAGGTGCAGCGCACATTGACACCCATCTCATTGCCGATGATGTGCGACAAGGTGGTTTTCCCGAGTCCCGGGGGGCCGTGCAGTAACACATGGTCCAGCGCTTCGCCACGCGCTTTGGCTGCATGAACGAACACCATGATGTTCTCAATCACCTGCTGCTGCCCCTGGAATTCCTGGAACACCGTGGGCCGTATGGCTCTCTCGAACTCTTTGTCGGCTGACGATAGCCGGCTGGCGGTTGGATCTAAGTTCTCGTTCATCTTTACTTGCTTTGCAGTTTGTCCAATCGGTTCAGTCCCTTGATGGCTGGTTCGAAGTTGGTCTGTAATTTCAGCGCCTTCTCGTAATCTTTCCGAGCCTTGTCATATTGCCCCATATACTCGTATGCTACACCGCGGTTACATACGGAATACACGAAATCCGGATTTGCCTGGATGGCTTGTGTGAACAAGTTGGCAGCCTCTTCGTATTTGTTGTAAGGCTCGTCCAGATACATGAATCCAAGGTTGTTTAGCGAAGGAACGTGCTTGGGGTCGATTTGGATAGCGGTTTTGTACTCCTGCTCCGCCTCCGGATACTGTTCCAAGTCTTGATACAGTTTGCCAAGATTGTAGTGGATCTCCACGTTGTTGGGATCCACATTCAGGGCGTTCTGGTAGTAGGAGGCGGCAAGGGGGTTCAAACTCTTCTGATAGAAATAGCCGAGTTCCAAGTAGGCTTTCACTTCTTTGGGATCCTGGTCAATAACCAATTGAAGCATGCGGAGATAGGCTGTAGTATCCTGCATATCCTTGTACATGAAAGCCTTGATGAGATAGGCTTTGGGATTGTATTTCTGAATCTTGATGGCTTCGTCAAGTGTCTCATTGCATTGCGTCAGCAGATTCTCATGATAGAAAAGCTCGGCCAGCTTCAATCGCGCCTCGTTGTTCTTCGGGTCTTTCTGAATGGCCTTCTCCAGCATCTCCTCTGCCAAGTCGGTTTCCACTTGCGCGAAGTACAAGTCCGAGAGCATAACATAATATTTGCTGCTGTCGGGTTGCAGTTTCACGGCAGTCTGCATATCTGCAATACCCTTTTCCACGTCCTTGTGCTGGTAGTAGTAGTTGGCGCGCTGGTAGTA
>CAJODA010000049.1 GCA_905233745.1 uncultured Bacteroidales bacterium | reverse complement strand
AAAGAAGGTGTTTTTTCATTGCTTGTAAAAGTTAAAAACGTGTTGAAAACGCAAAGATATAATTTAATATTGTACCACCAATGGATAGTGACGTGTCTCTGACACGCCGTCATTCCGCAATCTCCCCCTTTTTCCGGTACTCCTCCGCGTACTGGTAGAACTTCCTCGCCATCTCGTAGTTGTGGCGGCGTTCCGCTTCGCGCGCGATGGAAAGGTAGGACTCGTAAACCCCCTTGCGCGAGCGCAAGATGCCGCGGTAGTAGTCATCATTGCAATAGCCGCTCGGCATGTTGGTGCAGAACTGTTCCAGCGCCAGAAACACTTCCAGCGCTTCTGCCGATCTGTTGCTTTTCACTAATGCGTCTCCCATATTGTACAGCTCTTCGTATAGCTCAAGCGTGAAATCGGAGACGGCCTTCTCCATCTCGTCGGTTATGGTCGCTTCGGTGTATAGCAGATGGATGAGGTCCACGCTCTCCTGATAGGATTTTTGCGCCAGCATAAGCCGGGCTTTTAAGAGTAAAGCCTCCGGCTGGTATTTGTTGAACTGCAGGGCACGATCCAGGTTGTACAGTGCATTGCTGGTGTCGCGGAATGCCAGCTCCTCCAGGGCGCGCTGGAGGAAGAGATGGTCAACTATTCCCTTGCGGGCGGACAGCACCTGTTCGGCACAGTCGGCCTTGTACTGCACCTTGCGCCAGTCAGCCTTCGTGGCATAGTAATCCAGTTGCAGGCAGTTTTGTAGAATAGGGAGCGTTCTTTGTTGGAAATATCGCATCTCCCGCTTGATATCTTGGAGGAAAAGGTAGTGCAAACTGATTAGCTCGGGGTCCTCGTAGTTGAGGGCCTCTATCTGCTGCTCCCAATGGCGGAATGTCGCCGGGATGGAATCACACGCTGTCTGGGCTCGCAACGTGAAACCAGAACAGCATAGTCCGATGAAAAGCAGGAGTTTTCTCAAAAGAGTGTTACTTTATGAAATCTTCAATGGCTGATTTCAGCTCATGTTCCTCTACAAACCCCACGATCTTGGTCGGTTGCTTGGTGCGACTGAAGAAAAGGAGGGTGGGGATGCTTTCGATGCCGAAAGCTGCGCAGATATCTTGCGCCCTGTCCACATTGACTGAATAGACAATAATATCGCCTTTGTAATCCTTGGCCACTTTCTCGATGATCGGTTTGAGCTTCATGCAGGGACCGCACCATCCGGCATAAAAATCAACCAGACAGGGTGTGTGTCCCTTGTAGGCAAATCCTTTCGGGTTGTTGATGTCGCACACTTTATCGATAAACTCGCTGGAGGAGAGTGTGATGACCTTGCCCGAAAGATTTTCTTCCGCAACAGACGAGGTGGTGTTCTGCTGGTCGCTCATGTACGATGTGCTGGAATTGTCCGTGGTCTGTTCCGTTTCAGGTGTTGCTTGTTCTGTGTTGGCACCGTTTTTCTGCTTGCATGAACCGAACAGTAAGGGGATTATGAGGGCGGATAGAACCAGTGTCTTTTTCATAATGAAGAAATTTGTTGGTGTTTTTCAATGATATATTGCTTGAAGATGCGGCCGCGCTCCTCAAAGTTCTTGAACTGGTCGTAAGAGGCGGCGGCGGGGGAGAGGAGGACGATACGTCCCTCTTCGGTGTTGTCGAAGGCGAAATCGACAATCTTGCGGAAATCGTCTTCCAGAATGTAGGTCTCCGGAAGGTTTCCTTTCGGTTTCCATTCGTCGAAGATGCGCTTGCCGGCGGGGCCGGTGAAGACAACATTGGGCACAGGATTCTCGCGCAGGAAGTCGATGAGGATGCCGTATTCGATGCCACGGTCATATCCCCCGATGATAAGGGTGTCCACTTTGCGCAGGGCGTTGACGGCTGCAATGGTCGCCTCGGGGATGGTGGAGATGCTGTCGTTGTAGAAGGTGATGCCGTTAAATAGTCCGACAAACTCAATGCGGTTGGGCAGGCCGTGGAAGGTGCCCAGCGCGGCCATGATGGCATTGTGCGGGACTCCGACTTGCCGGCAAATGGCGATGGCCGCCATTATATTATAATAGTTGTGTGTGCCGGGAAGATTATGGAAATTGCGCAGGTCGTACTCGTCCTCCACTTGACCGTCAACGGCGAAGTGAATGATGCTGTCCACGCAGCATGCGTATAGCCCGTTGTATGGTTTGGTGCCGAAGATGCAGCGAGTGCGGTTGTAGTCAAAGCGCTTCATCAGTTCGGGAATATGGTCGTCGTCACCGTTATACACAAAGAAATTCTCGTATTTCTGGTATTTGGTGATGTTCATCTTGGCAATCTGGTAGTTGTTGAACGAGTTGAAATGGTCGAGATGCTCCTGATAGAGGTTCAGCAAAACGGCGTAGTCGGGTGAGCATTGCACAAACTCCAACTGGTGGGCGGAGAGCTCTGCCACCACGAGAGTGCTGTCCGTCATCTTTTCAATGATGTCGAAGAAGGGCACGCCGATGTTGCCTGCCAGCAGCACGTCGCGTCCGGCCTCATGCAATATGTGATAGATGAGCGACGCGGTAGTGCTTTTGCCTTTTGTGCCGGTGACGCCGATCACCTGCTGGTGGTACGCCTCCAGAAACAGGTTGGTCTGCGAGGTGATGCGCTCGGTGTCAATCCAATAGTTCACCCGGTTGAAACTGATGCCCGGCGTTTTGAAAATCAGGTCGTAATCGTTGAGGTTTTGGTCGTACCTTTCGCCCGTGACGAACTTGATTTTGGGATCATCGAACTCATCCGTGCGCAAGTTGGCATTCCCATCGGCAATGGTGAGGGGCATGTCTGGAAAATAGCGGCGGATAAAACGGTAAGTGGAGACCCCCTCCTTGCCGAAACCGAGAATCACAATCTTCTTGCCTAGTATCTTGTGCAGTATATAATCAGGTGCAGTCATGCTTGATTTGATTAGCGATTATAGAATAGCGTTGATCGATGATAGACTAGCGATGACGAATACCGATCAACGGCGGCAAAGATACAAAAAACAAACAGAGCCGCCATAAAGCAAAAAAGTTCGCCATGTTGTGACGAACTTTATGCTATGTGTTGAATGTGAGCGGAAAACGGGGCTCGAACCCGCCACCTACAGCTTGGAAGGCTGTCGCTCTACCAAATGAGCTACTTCCGCGGAAAGGAGTGGGAGAGGAAGGATTCGAACCTCCGAAGGCTTAGCCAGCAGATTTACAGTCTGTCCCATTTGACCGCTCTGGAACTCTCCCATCATATTTCTATGTGCCCTTTGAGCCGATAGAGGGACTTGAACCCACGACCGGCTGATTACAAATCAGCTGCTCTACCAACTGAGCTATATCGGCACAAGATTGTTTCAAAGAACCCCTCTCTGTTTGAGGCCGCAAAAATAGTCTTTTTTTCAATTGGTGCAACCATTGTAGGGTGTTTTTTTTGATTTTTTTAAACAAGAGCCTAATAATCAATGAAATATTTTTTGGGGATATGTAGCCTTGACGCATATTTCCCAAAAAAATACATGTATTAAAAAAAAATGTATTTTTGCCAGCAATTTTAAAACACAAAACTATGGCAGAAATTTTAGAAAAAGTACAGTCCATAATTGCAGAGAAACTGAGTGTTGACGCTGCAGATGTTACTCCTGAAAAAAGCTTCACTAATGATCTCGGAGCAGACTCTTTGGATACGGTAGAGTTGATCATGGAATTTGAGAATGTCTTTGGCATTAAGATTCCTGACGAAGCTACTGAGAAAATCATGACGGTAGGTGACGCCGTTACCTATATTGAAAGTAAGGTTGCCGAAAAATAATACATTATTCTGATTGAGTGATGGAGCTCAAGCGTGTAGTCGTTACCGGCTTGGGTGCTCTTACCCCGGTTGGTAACGATTTTGAATCCTTTTGGAAATCCCTGTTAGAAGGTGTTTCAGGCGCTGACTATATAACCCGTTTTAACCCTGAGAAGTTTCAGACGCGATTCGCGTGCGAATTGAAGAACTTCAATGTGATGGATTATTTGCCCGGCAAGGAAGCTCAGCGAATGGATCCCTGTGCGCAGTACGCCATGGTTACAGTCATGGAGGCACTGCGCGATTCCGGTATTGTCCTGGATGAGGTAGACAAGCGGCGCATGGGTGTGATTTTCGGCACCGGCGTCGGCGGGTTTACCTCCATGATGGATTCTGCATACGCGTTTTTCTCCAACGATTATACTCCAAGATTCAGTCCCTATCTGCTGCTGAAGGTCCTGGCTGACATGGTTACGGGTTATATCTCCCTGAAGTTCGGACTCCGGGGACCAGCCTACGTTACCAGTTCGGCATGTGCCTCTGCCGGCAACGCCATCGGGGATGCCATGCACCTGATACAGCTGGGCAGGGCGGACATCATCCTGACCGGCGGTACAGAGGCGAGTATTGTGGAGACCGCCATCGGCGGTTTCAACTCTATGCGCGCTCTCTCTACCCGCAACGACGACCCCGCCCACGCGTCGCGGCCTTTTGACGTTGGCCGTGACGGTTTTGTGATGGGTGAAGGCGCAGCTACCCTGGTCTTGGAAGAAATGGAGCACGCCCTGGCTCGCGGAGCGAAAATTTATGCCGAGATTGTTGGCGTGGGAATGTCTGCCGACGCCTACAACGCCACCGCTCCTAATCCTAACGGCTCCGGCGCAATCGACTCCATGCTCCAGGCACTGGAGGATGCGCAAATCCGCCCCGAAGAGGTGGACTATATCAACACCCACGGCACCTCCACGCCACTCGGCGACATTTCGGAGTGCGTGGCTATACAGCAGGTGTTCGGTGACCATGCTCAAAAATTGGTGCTCAACTCCACTAAGTCCATGATCGGTCACCTTATGGGGGCCGCCGCAGCCGTGGAAAGTATCGCCATACTCCTGTCCATGCGCGACAGTATCGTGCACCCGACTATCAATGTTGAACAATTAGACCCCAAACTTCCACAAAACTGGAACTACGCCCTTAACAACCCCGTCCGTCGTGAAGTAAATGTCGGTCTCACCAATTCCTTCGGCTTCGGCGGACATAATGTCACTTTGATTTATAAGAAGTTCGTACAGTAACCGTGATTATGGAGCGAACCGGCAAGGAAATAAGGGCTTTCTTTCGTAACGTTTTTGGTCTTCGTGTTAGAAACCTTGAAATTTATAAAGTTGCCCTGATTCACAGGTCCAGCTCCTCCAATAATGTGGTTTGCGGTAAACTCAACAATGAACGTCTTGAATATCTGGGAGATGCCGTTTTAAGCGCCATTGTGGCCGATTTCCTTTTCCACAAGTATCCGCTTGAGTCTGAAGGGGTGCTCACCCGTATGCGCTCCAAATTGGTGAACCGCAATATGCTCAACAGCCTTGCCAGAAAATTGGGCCTGCACGATATGATTAAGATGGATCCGCATAATGCCGGCAACAGTGTGGACGGCAACGCTTTTGAAGCTGTGGTCGGCGCTATCTATCTCGACAAAGGTTATGAGAAAACCTATGATGTCATCATCAACCATGTCTTCCTTACGCATTTGGATATGGAAACTGTCTATGAAGAGGATGACGACTATAAAAGCCGTATATTGATATGGGCGCAGAAGAATCGGCGCAAAGTCCAGTTTGAAAACGAAATTGCCAAAAACGAACGGGAACGGCTGTATCGGAGCATTGTCATCCTCGATGGAAGCCAAATATCAGAAGGACTGGGTTTTTCCGTGAAGATATCCGAACAGGCTGCAGCCGAGAAAGCTTTGGAACTTTGCCGAAACATGTAATTTTTTTTTCCGAATTTGTAATTATATATTTTTTTTTCTTATTTTCGCTGCCTCTAAAAAACAATAACGAGGATTAACTTAATTGTTTGTAATATGAAGAAAATTTTACTTTTATCATTGTTCTGCGCAGCCTTTGTTTTGGGAAAAGCGCAGTTGAGCGACGGCTCTGTTGCTCCGAACTTCACGGTTTATGAAATTGACAAATCGAATGGTTCGATTATCTCATCCAACCCCTACACCTTGTATGAATATACAGATGCAGGCAAAACCGTGTATCTGGATTTCTTCGCCACTTGGTGCGGCCCTTGCTGGAGTTACCACACCTCTGGTGCTTTTGAGTCTCTCTACACTCAATATGGCCCTAATGGCACCAATGAAATTATGGCTTTCGGAATTGAGGGTAGCTATGGCAATTATGCTAGTTTGAATGGAACAGGACCTGACAACAGCGGATCCAGTACCCAAGGTAACTGGCTCAACGGCGTGCTCTATCCTATTATCCCGACTACGATGAGCCCGAACACGGCGGCTGTTGTGAATAGCTATAGCATTTCCTATTTCCCGACAGTATATATGGTTTGCCCGAACCGTATTGTGTATGAGGTGGGTCAGCAGAGCGCTGCCAATCTTTATAGTGCAAAAACTCAGGTCTGCCCTCAATATGATGCTTCTCAGGATAATAATGGTCTGTTGGTGAAACTGTCCAATATTGACAATACCTATCTTTGCGAGGCTACTGCAACACCCAAAGTGTTGTTGGAGAATGTCGGTAATGCCAACATGACTTCTGCCGTTTTGTCTATTACATTTGATGGCCAGACCACCACTTTCAACTGGACTGGCAATCTGGCCAAATACGCGACCAATGAGGTTACACTTCCTCAATTTACTACAAATGGGGATGGAGTACATACCTATACAGTGGAATTAGTTAGTGTGAACGGTGTTAATGACACCGATACGTCTGGAAACACTCAGTCTTTTTCTTTCTATGTGTCTGCAGATGTTACTGACGGCGATGTATCCCAAGATTTCTCAGATTTTGGAGCTCCTTGGTTTGTAGATAACTACAATTATATGGGTATATACTCAAATGGTGCAATGTTCTTTAACGCATATAGTGCATCAAGCGGTATTACCGGCAGCCTGTATGCTCCTATTATGGACATTACAAGATTTACAAGTCCTTCCTTGAAATTTGATGTTGCCCACCAAAGATATCAAAGTGCTTCAGAAAGATTGCAAGTTCAGGCTTCCACCAATTGCGGTACGAGCTGGACCAACCTTTACAATAAGGCAGGTGCAAATCTTGCTACCGTTACCGGAAGTTCTGGTTCACAATTCATCCCGACAGCCTCACAATGGCGTACTGAAGTTGTAGATTTGTCATCTATCGTTGACAAAACCAATGTGATTCTGAGATTCAGATTCACCAGCGGTTATGGTAACCTGGTCTGGATTGATAATATCAGCGTTTACGAGGGTGTTGGTATTGAAGAAAATGAGGCGGAAGGATTGTCTATCTATCCGAACCCCACTTCCAATGTGCTCCATGTAAGCTCTGGCATACCCGTTCAGGATGTGCAGATTTTCAACTTGCAAGGTCAGCTCGTCCTCACTCAGAGTGGTGATGTGCAGACAGTATCCGTAGCTGATATGGCCAACGGTGTCTATATGATGAAGGTGACCACAGTGGATGGCACTGTCACTACTCAAAAGATTGTCAAACAATAATTCATGACTAAATACATGGTAAAGGCTACTCAAAAGGTAGCCTTTTCTTTTTTCAACTACTAGAATTCTTACTATGTCCACTAACTACTTGGATATCCATAACTATGAATGGCAGGTTGTGGTTAACCCTAATGCCTGCGAAGGGAAATGCTTGGAATTATGGAATGATGTTTCCGTGCTGTTGGCACAAAAGAATATTAAATGTGTATTGCATCTGGCGGATGCGGTGGGGAAAGGCACCCTGTTAGCCCGTCAATTGTGCGCCGAAGGACACCGCCATCTTATCGCCGTAGGCGGTGACGGCACTATCAATGAGGTGGTGAACGGCATTTTCATGTCAGGCGTTGACACCAAAGAGGTCTATTTGAGCATTCTGCCACTCGGACGCGGCAACGACTGGGCGCGCACTCACCAGTTCTCCGCCGATAATATCGAAAATGTACGCATCTTTGACGAAGGTCGCTTTATGCAGCATGATATTGGGGTGGTGAATACGTTTCATGACGATAAGGAACTTGCCAGACGCTATTTCATCAATATCGCCGGTTTCGGATTTGATGCGGATGTCATCTATGATGTGACGCACAACCGTCCTCACTTTCTTGGTATTTCGGTTTATATTCTGGGCCTTATTCGTACCATTTTCCGATATAGAAGTAAGGAACTGAGCGTCAATGCCACTGATTTCCACTTTGGAGGCAAGTCATTCCTTATGGTGGCGGCGCTCTGTCAATATAATGGCGGGGGTATGCGTCAAGCGCCCATGGCTTTGCCGGATGACGGGTTGTTGGATGTGGTTATAATTCCAAAAGTGAGCAACTGGACAGTGTTTAAGAATTTCAAGAACATTTTCAAGGGGACTCACGTCAAAGCCATTGCGGGGATACAAACCTTCCGTACCGGCAGTCTGGAGATAGCGTCTGAGACCCTGCTCCGGGGCGAAGTGGAGGGAGAGTTGCTGATGACGGGCACTTATCGGATAAATGTTCTGCCAGGTGCGTTGAATGTGCTGACCCATGTCAGTGGGCAGTAGTCCGTGATATTGTTTTCAGTCTTCATAAAAAAAAACCACCGTTTTCGCGGTGGTTTTTTGCTTATGTCTGATTTGTGAATATCGAAGGAAGGAAGCGGGTTCTGAACAGTGTACACTATTTGGAACCTTTGTCTTTGTTGCCTGCGTGTCCGCGGAATATACGGGTAGGGGCAAATTCGCCGAGTTTGTGGCCGACCATGTTTTCGGTGACATACACGGGGATGAATTTGTTTCCGTTGTGGACAGCGATGGTGAGGCCAACGAAATCAGGGGAAATCATAGAGGCGCGGGACCAGGTTTTGATGGTGGTCTTCTTGCCGGATTCCTGAGCGGCGATCACACGTTGTTCCAGTTTGTAATGTATATACGGACCTTTTTTTAATGAACGACTCATAATATTAAGCTTTTAGATTATTTCTTTCTTCTTTCGATGATATACTGGCTGGAGTTCTTCTTCGGGTGTCTGGTCTTATAACCCTTAGCAGGAATACCCTTGCGGGAGCGCGGGTGTCCGCCGGATGCACGACCTTCACCACCACCCATCGGGTGATCGACAGGGTTCATAACCACACCACGGTTGCGCGGGCGTCTGCCGAGCCAGCGGCTTCTACCGGCCTTGCCGGAAACCTCGAGGCTGTGGTCGCCGTTGGACACGATGCCGATGGTGGCCTTGCAAGCGCAGAGGATCATACGGGTTTCGCCAGAAGGCAGCTTGATGATGGCATATTTGCCCTCACGGGACATGAGCTGGGCGTAAGAGCCGGCGCTGCGGGCAATCTTGGCACCCTGGCCGGGACGCATCTCGATATTGTGGATGATGGAGCCGAAGGGGATTTCGCCGACGGGGAGGCAGTTGCCCAAATCGGGGGCGACGCCTGTGCCACTGAGAATTTCCTGGCCAACCTTGATACCATGAGGAGCCACGATATAGCGTTTCTCGCCGTCTGCATAGAACACGAGGGCGATACGAGCTGAACGGTTCGGGTCGTATTCGATCGTTTTCACTACGGCGGGAATGCCGTCCTTTTCTCTCTTGAAGTCAATGATACGGTACATCTGTTTGTGACCGCCTCCGCGGTACCGCACCGTCATCTTACCACTGTTGTTTCTTCCGCCTGTCCTGTGTTTCGGACTCAACAAACTCTTTTCCGGTTTGTTGGTGGTAATGTCATCAAATGCGCTGATCACTTTGAAGCGCTGACCCGGCGTTACTGGTTTGTACTTTTTAAGTGCCATTGTTTTTAAATATTACTGTAAAAATCAATTTTTTGATCCTTGTCCACGAACACATAGGCCTTCTTGAAGTTGTTCTTCTGACCTGTAATGACGCCAGCCTTAGTATTGCGGTTCGTGACTTTACCGCGTTGGATCAGGGTATTTACGCGGACTACTTTAACACCATAAACGGCTTCCACTTCGCGTTTGATTTCAGGCTTGGTGGCCTCGCGGGTCACCATGAAACCGTAGCGGTTGTATTTTTCAGCCGTCTGCGTCATTTTTTCGCTGATGATGGGTTTTATAATGATACTCATTGTTTCGACTTTTTAAGGTTTTTGAATAATTATTCGCCTAACATTTTTTCCAGCTCGGGGAGGCTGCTCTCGCAAATGATGAGGTGACCGGCGTTGAGCACATGGTATGTGTTGGCGTCAAGGGCGCGCATCACTTTGGTGCGTTGCAGGTTGCGGGCTGAGAGGGCCACGTTGCGGTTGGATTCCGGGGTGAGCAGCAGGGTCTTCTGACCTTCGAGCTTGAGGCTCTTCAGGAGATCCTTGTAAGCCTTCGTCTTCGGTGCTTCGAAGTTGAAGTCCTCCACCACGGTGATCTTACCTTCCTTCTGTTTGTAGGTGAAGGCGGAGAAACGGGCAAGTCTCTTCACTTTCTTGTTCAGTTTGAAAGAGTAGTCTCTCGGGTGAGGTCCGAAAACGGTTGCACCGCCGCGGATGGTCGGGCTCTTGATACTACCGGCACGTGCGCCGCCCGTACCCTTCTGTCTTTTCAGCTTGCGGGTACTACCGGAAACGGTGGAGCGCTCCAGTGTGTCGTGTGTGCCTTGACGTTGGTTGGCCAAATATTGTTTCACATCAAGCCAGATGGCGTGATCGTTGGGTTCCACATTGAAGATCTGATCATTCAGGGTAACCGTTCTTGCAGCTTCGCTGCCGTCTATTTTATATACTGTTAGCTCCATCTTTCAATAATTAAATAAGATCCATTAGCTCCGGGAACGGAACCTTTTACTACTAATAAATTCTTTTCCTTGACAATCTTCAGAATCTGAATGTTGATGACTTTGACCTTGGCGTTACCCATTTGGCCGGCCATGCGCATTCCCTTGAAGACACGGGAAGGGTAGGAGGATGCACCCATGGAACCGGGAGCTCTCAGACGGTTGTGCTGGCCGTGCGTGGCATCGCCGACACCGCGGAAACCGTGGCGTTTCACAACGCCCTGGAAACCCTTACCCTTGGAAGTGCCGCTTACGTCCACAAACTCACCCTCTTCAAAGACGGTGACGTCCAGAACCTCGCCGAAGCTCTTCTTGTGTCCCTCCTCAAAACGGGTGAACTCATGTAAGATCTTCTTCGGCGTGGTGCCGGCCTTGGCGAAATGGCCCTTCAATGGCTTCGTCGTGTTTTTCTCTTTCTTCTCGTCGTAACCCAATTGGATTGCACTGTAGCCGTCTTTCTCGACGGTCTTGACTTGCGTGACCACGCAAGGACCAGCCTCTATCACTGTGCACGGCACGATCTTGCCGGAGGCATCGTAGATGCTAGTCATACCAATTTTTTTTCCTATTAATCCTGACATTTTGAATTGATTTATAAAAATTTTAGTGTCTTTTACGCATCGAAGATAAACCATTCTTTTGTGAGAACCTCCTTTAAATCAGTAGATTATCAACACTTCGCGGTTTAAAATTCGAGCTTGCAAATATACATTTTTTATAATATGCTCGGTATCAGGCAGAAAAAATATTTTCAACAGGGGTTATGAACAGCCATGGATTGGCTGCTATCCAATCTCGTCGACTGCCAAGCGGCGCGCCAAAAAAATAGAGCCGCGGCATGCCGCGGCTCTATAGTCTATAGTCTTAAATCTCCGGTCTATTTCCTCACCTTCTTCACAAACTCCTCAACCTCCGGCACGCCGCCCTGATAGACCAGGTAGCCGTCGTAGGGCTCGCGCTTGGTGATTTCGTCGTTGATGGGGGTGAGCATCAGTTTCTTCACATCCTCTCTCTTCTGGCCGCTGTCTTTGGTAAGACCTAACGCCCAGCCGAGTTTAATGTAGGAGCTCTCCGCTAACATGTTGTCGGCAGGGATGATGCCGCGCGCCATCATGTCTCGGCCCGTGTCATAGACGAACATGTGGGTGTAACCCCAGATGGTTTGCACGCTCATGTACTGGTGCACGCCAGCGTCGGTGGCGCGCTGTATGGCGTCGAACATGCCTTTGTTCACGTGGCCCAAGCCGGTGCCGTCCCACACAATGCCCTTGTATCCGTTGTCAATCAATGCGTCCAATACATCGGGTTTCATGCCCGGATAGTAGTACAGGATGGCCACACGGTCGTCAAAGGTGGGCACGATGCGCGTGACGTTGGGGTCGTTCTTGGCGATGCTCTTCTTGTAATCCTCGTAGTTGGTGATAACCTCTACCTCGCGGTGCTGGCCTCTGCGGCGGTGGTTATAGACCTCCTTGATGGGCTGTACGCCGTCCCTGCGGCTTACCGTAGCCAGCGGCGTGTCGCCGATGGTGCGGAAAGTGGAGCGGTATGAGCTGTGCATCTTGCGCACGCGCGTGCCCCGGTGCAGGAATCCGTAGTCATCGCTGGTGGGTCCGAACATGCAGACCATCACCTCGGCAATGTCGCCGTGCCCGGCAGCGGTCATGGCGTGCATGAGGTTCAGCGCCGCGTCGGAACTCGGACGGTCGGAACTTCTCTGCGAGCCGACCAGCACCACCGGCATGGGCAGGTTCTGGCACATGTAGGTCAATGCCGTGGCGGTGTGCGCCAGGGTGTCCGTGCCGTGGCCAATTACGATGCCCTCAATACCTTTCTTAATTTCATCGCCAATCTTGTTGGCCAGGGCCTTGTATTCCACGGGTGACATGTTCTCGGAGAAGACGGCGAAGACCTTCTCGGTCTCCAGGTTGCAGATGTCGGCCAGCTCGGGCACGGCACCATACAGCTCGCCGGGCGAGAATGCCGGAATCACGGCTCCGGTGCGGTAGTCCAACCGAGAGGCGATGGTTCCGCCAGTACCCAACAACTTCACGTGCGGCAATCCCGGCGTGTAGGGGAACTCCTTCTCCGGAATCTTGAACACGGGCTGCGGGTCGCGCTCGCCCTTCATGTCGGTCACCGTCTCGATGTCGATGCCGATGTTGTAGCCCGTGGCCACCTTCATCACGATGTGGATGTCATCAGTGTTCTCGGCGCGGGGCAGGATCTTGCCCGAGAAGTGTCCGCGCGTGGTCTCCACCTCGGCTTTGTCCCACACGTGAACGTCATATTTTTTGAGCATTTCCAATGCCCGTCCTTTATATCCTTGGAATGTGGTTTTATCGTCCATTATATTCGGTTTCTATTGTTTGTTTTTTTTGTGGTAGAGACGCAAAATTTTGCGTCTCTACCAATTGAAATAATCGGTTTTTTAGTTATTTGGTTGCCAGTTCTGTGAATGCAGGGTTCCCAAGGGCTTTGCGTCTCACCTTGCCAATGGCACTGTTGCGCTTGTCGTTGTCGTTGCTGCGAGTACGATAAGGTTCGAAATCGCTGACAGCCTTGTTGTACAGTTCTTCAATCTCCTGTTTGGTCATCTCTGTGTAGCCGGCGAGTCGGAGTATGAAAGGTAAATCCTCGGTCGGGTGATCGAACATCTCTATGAGCATTTCAGGTGCGATAATTTTGTCCAACCCCTTTTCCTTCAAGAGTGCGAACATATCGTAGATCTTGCAGGTGCAGAACGGGATCATGCCGTACTGGCCGTGCAGATGTTTGAGTCGCTGGCCGAAGAAGGTTCCCAAAAATTTGGGACAATAGCCGAGTTCGTCCGTAATCTTCTTGATGAGCGGGAAAAAGTTGTGCGTGAAGATGTATTTGAAGCAGTCTTTCGGCACGCCCCATTCAATCATCTGTGCGTAGCGGTCGGACACGGCGTCGGGGATGTTCTTGCGCAGTTCTTCGATATAGTCGGCGCTCAATGGGATAGGCGCGGAGTCTGTGTCGGGGTACATACGGTCGGCGCCGGGCAGCACGCGCTCGAAGATGGTGGTGCCGTCGGGCAGGGCCTTGCGGGTTTCGAAGGGCACGCCGTCGAAGGTCATCAGGGCGCGCTCCTCGATAGTCTCGAGAGCGGTCTTCACATCGTCCTCCGGAGCCCAGAAGATGATTTGCGCGTCATTCTCGCCGGCGTTCAGAGCCTTGGCGGCCTTCTCGAACACGCTGCGGCTCACCACATCCTCCAGATCCTCGCTGGTGGCCATGTTCGGGCGTTCCAAACAGGCGATGACTTTCAATCTGTCGGCGAACTCGCAGTAGAACGGATGGCCCGGCTGGGTGAAGTGCGACAGCAGGCCTGCGAACTGCGGCAGGTTCACGGCATAGACTTTCTCGCCGCGCTTGATGGCATCGGTGATGGGGTCGAAATAGAAGTGGAACTGTTTGGGGTCCAGCTCCGTATAGCTCATTTTCCAATTTTCTTTGCTGATGCGGGCTTTCAGTTGCTCGCGGATGGCGAGCAGCGCCCATTGGCGGAAGCACTCCACGTGGGTGACCTCCGGGATCCATTTGGTATGGGCCACGCCCTTTACCTCGATACGGGTGCCGCCTTTGCAGCTCACGTTCACATCCTCGCGGCCCGCGCCGATGCCCGTGCGCACACGGCCGGTGCTGCGGTTCAGGAATCGGATGTAGTTACAGGCCTCTTCCACCTCGTCGGGGTTCACCATTTCCGGGTAGGTTACCGTTTCAATCAGCGGCATGCCCAGACGGTCGGTACGATAGACACGGGTATGGCCGATGTCGGAAACCTCGCGGCAGGCGTCCTCCTCCACACTGAGTTGGATGAGGCGCACTTTCTTGTTCTTCAGTTGGATCTCGCCGTCGATACCCAAAATGGCGGTACGTTGGAAACCGGTCGGGATGGAACCGTCGAGGTACTGTTTGCGGGTGATGTGCACCTCGCCCACAATTTTGAGTTTGGAGGCGAGGGCAATTTCGAGGGCGTATTGCAGGGCCTCAGGATTGATGGGGAACGGCGGGGTGTCGTCCACTTCGTATGTGCAGGCGGTGCGGTGCGCGATGCGATAGACAATGTTCTTGCGGGTCTTGAACTCCATGAGCGCGGTGCCGTCGTACTCGCCCATCTCGGAGAGGGTGGGGCGCATGTGGCGCAGCAGTTCCGCGTCGTATTCGTCGGGTTTCTGGAAGATGCCGGCGGGACAGCGGCAGAAGAGTTTCTCTTTGGTGGCCAGTTGCTGGTGAACCTCCAGCCCTGACATGAAGCCGATGCGGTCGTAGTCGGCCTGGGTGGCCTGCTTGCGGTCAACATAACCGATGGCCTTGCGGCTTTGCTCGTAATTTTCCTGAGGATTGAT
>CAJODA010000048.1 GCA_905233745.1 uncultured Bacteroidales bacterium | reverse complement strand
GCTCCAGATATTCGAATTCGATGTTTAAGGTTTTCAGTATGTTGTAAAGGCGAGGGTCTCCGTTCATAGGGTTGGAAAGTTTATAAGGTTCATAAAGTTTGGAAAGTTTGGAAAGTTGGAAGGTGTATTGTTGGGGGCAAAGATATGAAAAAAGAATGTTCATCAAAAAAATTAATCAGGCCGCAACCAATTTTTGCACCACTTCGATTACCTCCGTGCTCTCAATTTTAGTGAAGCAGAACAACTTCTTCCCCAAATCCTTGAATGACGCTCCAAAAGTATACAATTGGCTGCCATCAAGTAAAAGAAATCGGTCATGCACAGCAGAAATCTCACACACCTGCACTGGAGGATACTGCTTATTATGGCGCGCTATGTCCAATTTGAAGGTTTCGGTAAGATGGCTTACACCAATGACAACCGATACTCCGGCAGCACGTTTAGTCAACTGCGTCAACACACTATCATCTGCATAATTGTCTATCAACAAAATAGTTTCTTTCGCGCTGCGTATCAAGTCGGACACAAACTGGTACGCATCGAAAATCTGACCATTATAGAAGATACCCTGCTTGGATGGCAAGGCTTTCTGAATTAAAGACTTGATTTGATTATCATGATCTTGCAGTGTTTCTTCAATTTGTGTAAGACGATGATACAAAACCGCTCCAGTCAACAAATAATCCCGAAGAACCGATGTTGCCCATATCCTAAAACGAGTTGCATATAAAGACTTCACTCTATAACCTATGGAGAGTATCATATCCAAATTATAGAAAAGCTTTTGTCTGCTCACCTGACGACTCCCTTCTTGCTGAACTTGTAAAAATTCTTTACAAGTTGCACTCTTTTCCAACTCATTCTCCTTAAATATATTACGGATATGAGTTGTAACATTTTGCGGGGTAGTCAAAAAAAGCTCTGCGATTTGCGCCTGTGTAAGCCATACCGTGTTCTCCGCCACATAAACAGCAATATTTCTGGAACTATCCATCTGATAAAAGACAAGATTTTCTTTCATTTCCGACTGGTAAGGTATTATTTTCGTAGTCATAATTCTTTTTGTTTTTAAAGTTGTGCAAAGATACTATATTTTGAACATTTACCAAGAACCATCTGTGTTAATAGGGTCTCCATACCAAATTATTTCCGTATTTTTGCCCTCTGTTCAAAACAACGAAAATGTCAAATAATACGCTTATGAAACGACTGACTTTCCTTTCCCTCATCCTTACATTTGCCCTGTTTTCCGGCTTTGCACAGAACGAAATCGACCCCATCACGGAGGGCATGGAATGCACCTCCATCACGGTTGGCAAAAAGGCCTCTGCTGACGGTTCCGTGATGACCTCGCACTCAGACGACAGCCACCGCACACGCACCAACATCCTGGTGGAGCCTGCCATGGACCACGCTGCCAGGGAGAAACAGACGCTCTACAAAAGGCAATGGGCCAAGCAAGAACCGGGCAAGATGGCCCGCTATGATAATGTTCCCATAGGAGAAATCGACCAAGTGGCACACACTTTCCAATTTCTGAACACGGCCTACCCGTGCGTGAACGAGAAACAGCTGGCCATTGGCGAATCGACTTTCGGCGGGCGCGCGGAACTCAAATCCGACAGCGGCCTTATCGACTGCCAGCGCCTGTGCATGCTGATGTTGCAGCGCTGTTCCACGGCACGCCAGGCCATCCAAATGGCGGGCGAGCTGCTGAAGCAGTATGGCTGGATTGACGCAGGCGAGTGCCTTACCATCGCCGACAAGAACGAAGTGTGGCACCTGGAAATCCTCGGCCCCGGCAAGGACAAGGTCGGCGCCGTATGGGCGGCGCAACGCGTGCCGGACGACCATGTGGCCGTCAATGCCAACGCCTCCACCATCCGCGAAATCAACCTCAAGGACAAGAATTTTTTCATGGCATCCGACAACGTCTATTCACTGGCCAAGGAAAATGGCTGGTGGGACGGCAAATCCACTTTCCAGTTCGCCTACGCATACGCACCCAGCACCCGCACGATGATTGCCTGCCGCCGCCGCGAGTGGCGCGTGTTCGACCTGCTGGCTCCGTCGCTGCATCTCGACCCCAACTCCGAGAACTACCCCTTCTCCGTGAAACCCGACACGCTGGTGACCATCGAGAAGATGATGAGCGTATTCAAAGACTATTACGAAGGCACGCCCTACGACATGCGCAAAACGCTGACCGTGGCCGACAAGGATGGCAAGCAGGTGATTTCGCCCATGGCAAACCCCTTCATGAAACGTGACGAACTGAACCTCTTCCGCATCAACGGAGGATGGAACGAACTCGGCGAACGCAACATTGCCGTGCACTTCACAGTTTACGGCACAATTATCCAATGCCGCGCCGACCTGCCCGACGAGGTGGGCGCCCTGTGCTGGTTTGCCCTCGACAACGTGGCCTCCTCCATCTACGTGCCCATCTATGCCAATGTGACGGATCTTCCCAAAACCTACAAAACCGACGGCCGCCTCACCGGGTTCAGCAAGGATGCCGCCTGGTGGGGATTCAACCGCGTAGGCACCATCGCCTGCCAACGCTGGGGCGACATGCATGTGGTCATCGACAACGTCTGGCGCCCACTACAGCGCCGCTTCATCGACGAACATTATACTATTGAGAAACAGGCGCTGCAACTCCTTCAGGAGGGACACCGCACCGAAGCAATCCTGAAACTGACCGAGTTTTCCAACTATTGCGGCAACACCGCCGTGGACCAAGCCTGGAAACTCGGCGACTACATCTGGACCGTGTTCGACGGGATGTGGTAGAGAAGGGTGCATGGGATACATGGGGTGAATGGGGTGAATGAGGTAATGACGGTATAAATCAGATATTGATGATTTTCATCTCACACGCCCTGCAATCAAATTGCAATTGGAATTTATACTTGCCGTTGGTGATATAAAGCGGATAGGCCACTTTTCGGACCTCTTTGTTCTTACTGCATAATCCCAATTCATAACGCAGGCAGTATTTGCACACCATCAGCTCTTTGCCTTGGTAGTCCTGCGTCTTGTCCAACCCATATTCAATCTTCTCCGCCCCGAAATCCTCATACACGCTCCGGTGCAACTCATTGGTGATGTTGCGCTTGTAGGTGGCCTCCGTGAGCACGCTTTCCGGCTGGTAGTCCAATGGCGCCTTCTCCGGCTTGAAATGAGCCACCCTGTTCTCCGTCAGTTTATCTATGGCCTCGCTTCTCAACTGATTGATGGCGGATGCCGGAAGAAAGAATCCTTGGGCAACAATGGTTGGATTTCGCATCACGAACGGTGTGTTGCCCAGTTTCGAAAGCGAGTTACGCAACTGCGCCTCCGCCACCTCCGGCTTGTTGGCTGGTGTCTTGGGAGTCTCCATCCCGCACTCCGCCTGCACCCCATCCTCATCACAGAGACGGAGACGGAATCCTGTTTCCGTTTCCTCAAAGGTCATATCCACCGCCATGCGACGCTCAGCGCTATTCCCGGACAAGATCTTTTCAAAAGCCTTGTCCACATTCCGGTACAAGTCCACCTGTCGAAAATCGGACACCGGTTTGTGCGGGATAATGCGCTGTTCTTTTATACCGTTCACAAAGAAGCCCTCCAACTCTCCTGCCGGATTGATAAAACAAAGGCCATCGCCATTAAGGATGGTTTCCTTGCCCTCATAGAGAAGGTCTCCGCGCGCATTTTGCCGTAAGGTGCCGATATATTGCCCCATTGCCTTGGGCGTGTCAAACGAGGCCATCTTCTCTCTGCGGCCATCCGCAAAGTAGGGTGTGAAACCCCGGTTGAAGGTTTTCTTCGGATCAGGTTCAAAGAAGATTGTGGTCGTTCCACTGCCCGCCGTACGGAATCCGGACTTGCAGGCCAGAACATTATCTATGGCACGGCGATAAAACGCGGTGATGTTCTTCACATAGTTCTCATCTTTCAAACGTCCCTCCACCTTGAAGGAGACCACGCCGGCATCCAGCAGCCGGCTGATATAGGCGGAGCGGTTCATGTCACGCAACGATAGCAGATGCTTGTTCTTAAGCAATGTCCTGCCGTTGGCATCCTGCAAATCAAAGGAGGTGCGGCAAATCTGGGCGCACTCGCCACGATTTCCGCTCCGTCCGGTCATCATCTTGCTAATGTAACACTGGCCGCTATAGCAGACACAAAGTGCGCCGTGCACGAAGGTTTCCAACTCTATGGAGCTCTGCTGATGGATAGCGCCGATGGTTTCCACATCCAACTCTCTGGCCAGAATGGCACGGCGGAAGCCCGCCTGCTCCAGCATCCGGATGCGTTCGGCATTGTGGTTATGGCACTGCGTGCTTGCATGGAGCGCGATGGGCGGAATGTCCATCTTCAAGATACCGAGATCCTGGATAATGAGCGCGTCGGCTCCCATCTCATACAACTGCCAAATCAGCTTGCGGGCCTCCTCCAGCTCGTTGTCAAAGAGGAGTGTGTTGACCGTAACATAAACTTTGGAGCCATAGCAGTGTGCATAGCGAATCAACTGCTCAAGGTCCTGAAGCGTGTTTCCTGCCGCCTGGCGCGCGCCGAAGCGGGAGGCTCCCACATATAGCGCGTCCGCGCCATGCTGGATCGCCACCTGTCCGCTGTGCAGGTCTTTGGCTGGTATCAGGAGCTCCACCCTATTCATCGACAAAAGATTTTGCCTGGATGGGGAAATCTTTGGCCAACTCTCCAGAATAGTAGAAATCGTTAGCGATGACTCCAAAAGTATAAATCTTGTCGTTAACGGTTATATGCGAACCGCCACATTTCGGGTGGTCACTGGGTTTGGAGGAGGCAAAACCCAAATTGAACAATGTACAAAGGATATCCGGACGATTGGAAATGTCATAACCGGCACGCTTCCACTGCAGCATAGTCTGGTGAAGTATGCAGCCGGTATAAATGTACGAATAGAGATGGTTGTGGTAGTCGGTAAGTCTGTTGGCACGCTCTAACGTATGGTCCTCCGTGCTGAAATCCAGCACATGCTCATATTTCTTACCCATGTAGAACACGCTGGCCGTATCCTTAAGGTTCTCCTCCACCTGTTGGGCCGTGAAATCTTTGATGCCGTTCACGCCGAAGGAGAACTGCGACTGCACCGACAGCACCTTCACCGGTCCGAGGTATTGCTTGTACATTTCCCGTTTGGAGTTGAACAGTCGGATCTGTTCACCCACCAGACAGCTCACAATAAGGCGGGGTTCCACACCCGTCATGCGCGCGGCCTCCACAATCACCTCTTTATCCTTTAATATGGCCTCTTTCAGCGCCGGCCAGGCAAGCTCGTTCATCCACGGTACCAAATGGTCACGGGACGGCTTTGACGGATATTTGTCCAACACCGACTTCAATTCACGCACCATCTGCTGGTATTGCTGGGCCGTGTCGCCTTCCTGCAGGTACATGTTGGCCGCATAAATCATCTTGTGTACGCCGTCCGGTCTTTCATTATAGCGTTCCGCATCAACAATCAAGTGCGCGTTGGTGGGATAAAACCGGCTCAATGCCACCAGATTCAGATAGCTCTCCATGTTGTCCTCAAAGAGTTTGGAGGAATCCAAAAGGGCTGTCTGCACCTTGTAATCAGCCAGATAACGATTATTACTGTCCACTCCTCCCCTATTCTTGGTGAAACCCATCTCATAAAAGGCCCAAGCACCTAACACGGCAAAGCCGACCAAAGCGAAGAGGTGCACGAATACTTGGAAGATCCTGCTCCGTAATTTGAGCGTCTTCCATGCTCCCAATAAAGATTTTTTTTTCTGATTATCAGTCTTTTGCGCTTCCATTTTACCCATTTCGCAAAACGCGGCAAATGTACATTTTTTTAAATACCAATATAGTTTATGTTAAGAAGTTTCCTTTGATGTATTACCCCTTATCGGACCAGCATCACATTTCCCCTCTTTTCATAGAGGACACCTTCAATACAGGTGCCTTTAAAATAATAATCATACACACCATTAGGGCACTCCCGTCCTTGGAACATCCCATTCCAACCCGTATTCAAGTCACTGGTTTCAAATATCTTCTGTCCCCATTGATTATACACCACGAAATAGAACTCTTCCAAAATGGCGCTACGCACAAATAGCACGTCATTATGGCCATCCCCATTCGGGGAGAAACTGTTAGGGATATAGACAAAGGTGTCGTTACAGGACAATTCGGTCACAAAGATAGTCACATTCGCAGACTTGCTACAATTGAAAGTATCGGTAACGGTAATCGTATAGGTGGTGGTATGCAACGGCCACACAAAAGTTTGGTTTGCATGCGGATTGGACATCAATGCTGCCGGAGTCCATCGATATTGGTAGTCGGGACCATAATCTGTAGCGAAAACGATAGTGGAGTCCATCTGTTTGATGTCACAAAAGTCGCACCAGGCCTCCAAGGGGTCGGGGAAAGTGCCCACTCTTTTCACTATGTTACCGGAGGCCGAAGCCGAGCATCCGTAGGGATTTGTCACCGTCACTGAATAGGAAACCGATGTCGCGGGCGTAACGTAGGGTTGCGCGCCCGAGTATTCAGTTCCGTCACCCAGCACCCAATGATACTGGCAGTTGGAGCCTCCGTCATGCACGACGGTCAGCGAGCCGCCATCTTCAAAGCAGATCAGCAATTCGGGAGTCTCAAGAATATGTAGGTCTGAGACATTAACCGTGACGGAGCCGTCAAAATCGCAAATACCATCCGAAACGCGCACGTAGTAGGTAGTGGTGACACTGGGAGAGACCTGCACCTGAGCCTGTCCTTCGCCAAACGGGTAACCGAAATCCGGATTCATCGACCAGATGATGTGTACGGACTCCGAGGGCTGCCGTAGGTTGACATACAGCAAGGCATCCGTTCCTTTGCAAATGGTAGTGTCGTCCATCAAAGTGGCTGGCAAGGGGCTGACATGCACGTGCTGCTGCAGGGTGTCCACACAATCGCCATAGGAGACCTCCAGCGTATAGATGGTGCTATGGGAGGGTGCCACGATCGGATTGGAAATGGAGGGATTGGTAATGTCCGGATTGGGCAGCCAGTGGTAATCCGTATTGGCAAAAGGCTGCAGGCCAATCTGCACAAAGCCACCCTCGCAGACGAAGAGGTCCGGCAGCGTGTCAAGCGTATTGGTAAGGACGAGGATGGGTTTGGTGAGGGTGTCGGCAAAGTTACAGCTGCCGAGATCCAGCACGATGAGGGTAACCTCATACACTCCGGATTGCTGGTACAGGTGCGTGGGTGCCGCCAATGTCGAAGTGGTTCCATCGCCGAAATCCCAGAAATATTGCGTACTGCTCCCAATGGTTTGCGAGTGGTCAATAAAGTGCACGGTGTCCAGGTCGCAGATGGTGCGCGGCATGGTGAAGTCGGCAACCACCTCCGGCAAACCGAAGTCCATCTTGATGACGCCAAGGTTGCAGTTAGTGCTTCCATTGGTGGTGCTCCAAGCTCCCGGAGTGGTCGGGAAGTCACTCTGACCGCCACAACC
The DNA here is from genome assembly GCA_905233745.1 of uncultured Bacteroidales bacterium. Taxonomy (GTDB): domain Bacteria; phylum Bacteroidota; class Bacteroidia; order Bacteroidales; family WCHB1-69; genus F23-D06. The sequence continues at coordinate 7,741 of CAJODA010000048.1, read as the reverse complement.
GGCACAAACGGCCTGATAAATACGTCCCTTGCGGTCAAAGCGGCTGGTACCGCCGTCCACATGTTCCCGGGCGCTGGCATGGCTGGTACCTCCGAAGAAACTGGCAAATTTGAGCTGGGAAGCATCATCACTGATGCAAATAAAATAGAAGTCGCAACCATCGGTATAAGCTTGGAAAGCATCGGATGTAACAGGCAGACCCGTGGTTCCGCCGAAAGAGTTCAGCTCGTAGCCACCCCACCCTGACATGTAGATGTTGTTGCAGTAATCCACCATGAGAGCCGTTGGCGAAATGTCCGGTCCTCCATTGCCCGAACCGAAAGCCGTGGACCACACCAGGGTATCCAGAGCAGAGGAGAGTTTGGTGAGAAACTGCCCGCCGCCCGAAACCGAATAGTTAGCATTGTAAATCCACGCATTTCCGGCAGCATTGGTCTGTCCGAACAGATGCGGATGGTCCTGCCGGTCAACCTTCACCAAATAGCACTGGTCGTAATCGGAGAACCCAAGGTAAGAACTTTGCAACAGCATTCTGCCGTTTTCGGAGAGATGCGCCACAAAACCGCTCGCATCTCCCGTCAGCGTATCCTGGAAAGCCTGGCTGGTGGCCGGAAAGTCGAGGGAACGGGTGCCGCCACAGACAAAAACGCTACCGTCGGAGGCCAGTGCCATGCTATAGCCGGCATCAGCCCGGGAGCCTCCCAAGTAGGTGCTCCATATCATCTGCGACAGGTCCTGGCTCATCTTGAACACACAGACATCCTGAGCTCCGTTTGCCGTAGAATCATACGTCCCAACCGTCACCGGAAAATCAGGAGAGAAGGTGGAAGAGACGACATACACGTTGCTGTTGTCATCAATCAGAATCTCTCCCCGATTGTCGTCCGCATAGTTCTTGCGCAAGATCGGGGAAATATTAATTCCATCGTTCTCGGAACCTCCCACATAGGTTGAGGCCAGCAGTTGGTCTCCCCCTGCACTGAACTTGGACACCATCATGTCCGAACCGTTGTTAAAGGCCAGGCTGGTGGAAAGCGTGTAGCTCATGCCGCCATTGAAGGTGGGGTCGAAAGCATTACTGGTTACGGGAAAATCAGAAGAGCCTGTGGTACCCATCACGTAAAGTTCATCATTATCGTTCACATACAAGCTATGGGGGATATCCGTTTTAGAGCCGCCAAGGAAAGTGGAATATACCAAGTTGTTTCCGGCAGCATTGAACTTTGAGATGGAGATATCCGTTCTTCCACCTGCATAATCTATCTGGTAGGCTCCGGTAGTCAACGGATAATAGGGGCCGAAACAAATCCCGCCACCATAGAGATTGCCACCAGAATCAAAGGTAGCCGTATAGCCCCAGTTGTCGGAGGTAGCGCCCGAATAAGAGGAGAAGACCACCACAGGATCAATAACCAAGGTTCGGGAAGGATCATATTCTCCGAGGCTGAAAGAGAGATTGTTCTTGGCTAGCACATAACGGCAAGGCACAAAAAGCGTGTCACCGCCATCCGAGAGCTGATAAGCTACCGGAGGCAATTCCAGCACTCTTGATACGGCTGTATTAACCAAGAGATGTCCGTCGAAAAGTTTAAGCGACTGAACTCCCTCGTAGGAGATTGAAATAAGGGAGGGATCAGTATAGGGTTGCAGGACATACTCATACTTCAGGGAAGATTCGGATTGGGAGACGGATAGGTCGATACCGGGATAGAGATTGCGATAGTGTATGGAATGGAAGGCAGGCACACGACCTCGCCAACTTCGGGAATCCTTGCCCAAAAAGAAGTTGTAATAATGCGGAAATGGGTCAGCGGGCATGACTGTCGCCTCAGAACGGCATCCGACAAAATGCATCTTATAAGCGGCAGCATCAAGGGGCCGCTGCGGCTTGCCGGAGAACTTATTCTCATAAAACTGCTGAAGCTGGACAGGAGAGACTACCTCTACCGTCAGGCAGTTGGATTCCGCAAAGAGCGTTGCGCCATGCAGACGGGCCGTATAAAGCACCTGCCCGGGCCACTGTCCATCATTACGAATAAACTCCAACGAGTGCACAGAAAGGGTGTCTGGCACCCTGGCCACAAGCAGATGTGCCATCAGGAGAATAACAAAGAGGCAAAACAGTTTTTTCATAATGAAGGTGACAGCAAAAATACAAAAAAATAGTTCACTCAAAAAATAAAAAAGGGACCATCCTTACGGACAGTCCCTTTCCTGAACGAGAATAGTAATAATTATCTTTTGACGATTCTAAAGATAGCAGCTCTATGTTCCTCACGTCTCGGATCGCGAATGTTCTGATTATTCTGAGGATCGTTAACGGTATAGGAAACAGTACGGATTTGGTCAGGATTAACACCTTTTTGGACGAACAAATCTCTAACCTTATTGGCTCTTCTCTGAGCGAGGTCACGGTTGTGCTCCTCTGAACCGAGGTCACAAGTATAACCTTCAACTTCAAGAGCGAGTTTCGGATTATTCTTCAAGATACTAACACATCTGTCAATGTTAGCATTGTTATCTTGAATCTTTGGAATGTCCTTGTCAAGGTCGAACAAAATCTTCGTATTAGCAAGTTGTTCTTGCAATTCACGGATATCTTGTCTGTCCTTCTCAGTCAATTCCTCATCATCCTTATCAAGCAATTCGCACTGCGGAACGATATAAATGTACTGAGGTTCTTGTCTGATGATGATAGGTTCATTCTTAGCTTTCTTGAGTTCTTCAAGCATTTCCTCCTGAATCTGGCGTTTGGTCTTCTCAACAGGGTTAGCACAGCATTTGATGTGCACACCAAGTTTCAAACCAACTTGGAGTTGATCCCATTTCGTACGAATCTTGCTGTATTCGGAGTAATTGTTCTTGTAAGTTTCAAGAATGTTGGATCCAAGGGTTCCGTTGAAAGTCGGGCAACCATTAGCAGCAGCCGGTGTGAAGACATCAACTTTGTCTTTCGGAAGAATATCGAGGAAGTTGAACTTTACGAAAGGACCAACAAAACCGTCAGCAACTCTGCTGATTCTGAAAGCAGCACCGAAGTCAGCTTCGATACCGAAAGAGCATCTGAGTTTGGTAGCTCTGCTTTGACCGGCATAGTTGTAGGTACCGAAATGGTTGTCCATATCATAATAGACATTGTAAGATTGGTTGATACCTTCCTCATAGCCGTAGGTGGTCATAGTACCCTCACCTTTGTAGGTGTTCTGACCTTTCAGGAAGGGGAAATAACCATAGAGACCCAAGCCAGCGTAGATACCGCTGCGACCGTCGAAAATCCACTCAAACTGAGCCATAACAGGAACTTCTACAGCCCAAATGGATTGTTTCTCAACCAAACCGTCAGCTGTCCAATAGAGGTCATAATAAGAGAGACCGTTATTGAAGGCAGGATCGTTGAATTGCGGCATGACACCGGAACCGGAGAAGGCAGCCTTAGCACCAACGTGGTTAAGTTCAGCACCGACACTCAATCCCCAGTGCTCGTTGAAGAAATAAGCATAGTGGAGAGAGAGGAGTTCGCTCATGGAATAATATTGTTTGAGATCGATTCTGTTATAAATATTATTCGTAAAGCCAGCACCAAGATACAAATTGATACGATGTGGGCAGAAGGTGGAAGTGGCCACGTTTTTAACGTCGGCATTTTCATTGGTATTTTCTGTCTGTGCCTGCTGCGCAAAGGCAGTACAACACATCGCGAAAATAAGACTGATTAACAATAAATTCTTTTTCATAATATATTCTTTTTTTCTTATTACTGATTTATGTTATAAAACCTTGGGGTTAGTGGCCGAAACCACTAACCCTGGGTTTCAAGTTATTTTACGATAACGAATTTAACAGTCTTGGTTTCGCCGTTAGCCATCATGATATGACCGAAGTAAGTACCAGCAGCCTTGAATCCGGCAACGCGGGTGACAGGTTCAACCTTTGTGATGTGGTCAACAAGAGCACCAGTCACGTTGTAGATGTCGAGGGTAGCGCCTTCGAGATCCTCAACCGGGATGTTCAGCTCGATGGTCACAACTTGCTGTACATTTGCAGGAACAGGATAAACCTTGATGGCAGAGTTGCCAGCGAAGTACTGTTCGCAAGTGGTGTAAGTCATGACAGTACCGTCTTCATTCAATGAGGTAACTTCGATGGAGTAGTAGCCATTCAGACCACCCTTCTCTTGATAGTTCGGATAGATAGCACCCTCAATAAGTTCACCATTCTTGTACCACTGGTAGCTTACGAAGGTGTGACCGCCGTTGGTTGCAGGATTGTTGTTGATGACAACAACATCATCCCATCTTTGCATCATGAACGGAACAGTACCATCTGTGAACTCGGTATCGGCAACAGGTCTTCTGACAATGATCGGGTATTCGCAACCACCGACGAAGAAGATAGCGTCGTAATCGCCAGGATACTCAGGTGTAGCGAAGGTAGCCGTACCATTGACGATTTGGCCAGTCACTACGAGACCGTTAGCATAGACCACTGCAAAGTCGGAGTTAGCAGTACCAGATGCCATGTTGAAGTTGATGGTAACCTCGTTCGTTCCGCACTCAGCGACGAAGAGTTTCTGATTGAATGTAATATCGTTAACAAATACGGTAGCAATAGCATCCAAACCAAGTTCACCATTGTCGCAGTAGTTGTCGGACAAGAAGGTGATTCTGTACTGGGTGGTGTACTCAGGACTTACATAGATGGTGTAATCATTGGTGTAAGAATCGTACATCGTAGAAGAACCAGTAGAGAGGTCGGTCACGGTGAAGTGGAACGGAGCAGTACCGGTGAAGTGGATGGTCAGAGCAGCATTGTGGTCAGACACGTTGGAGCAGAGTGTAGTGCCGTCGCCGCTTACGAAGGCTGCTGTAGGCAGTTCGTGAACAGTGAGGAACGTGGAGACTTGGTCGCTGTTGGTGAAAGCACAACCACTACCGAGGATACTGCCTTCGTAAGGAATGTAGGTCGGATAGTAGGTATAGACACCAGCGAGAGTAGGAGTATGGGTAGCATCGCCACCATAGTTGCTCACGTTGGAAGCAACACCGTTGTATTCAACAACCCACTGGATGTGACCGTTAGTATTACCGTTCATGTCGGTGACACCGCCGGTGATATGAGCGTGGAGTTGAACTTCCTCGCCGAGGCAGATATTGCCGCTAGCAGGATATACAACAGCAGCATCCCAGTTAGGTCTTGCATTGACAACCACCTGCAGAGGTTCAGAGATAACCACACCGCAGCCGTTAGCCAAAGTACCAACCGGTGTTACATATACCGTGTAGTTGTAATTGCCAACATTGTTCAGTGTCTCAGTAATCTGGTTCTGAGGCAGAGAAATGTTATTGTTAGCAGCAACCGTATTGTTGTTGTTCATCCATACATAGTTGTATGCACCATAGATAGAGCCGTTGGTGAAGTTGCCAACCATATTGTTAGCGTTGAGCACCGTAGCGGTGAGGGTAATGTTACCGCCCTCGCAGAGTGCGAGACCATCAGCAGAGGTGATTCCGATAACCGGAGTCTCAGCAACGCGGACCACAACAGCGTCAGACCAATCGGACTGGCAGTTGAGAGCGCTGTTCTCAGACATCACTCTAACCTTGAAGTTGTAAGTACCGGCAGCAAGAGGAGCGGATTGATAAACGTTACCGTTAGCACCGTTGATGGTGTTGCCACCAACTTGCCATTGATAAGTCAGGGCAGCGTTAGAAGCGTTGCTGTTGACCGTAGCGGTGAGAACCGGAGCGGCGCCCTCGCACATGGTCAGGTAATCAGCAGCAGCAGAAACGGTCGGCTGAGCCACAACTTGTACAGGTTCTGTCAAGGTAGCCGTGCTGGAGCAGTTCAATGTGAGTTGTGAGGAAGTAACCACCACACTTGCATTGATATTGCCATCGGTCACCATGTAGGCAGGAACCGTGATGGTCTGCAGCGTTGAAGGCATGGTCTGACCATTGACGGTCCATGCATAGTTGTATCCAGTGTAATCGCTAGCATTGTGGTTAGCGGTCAACTCAACATGACCACCGGCGCAAACGACGGCGTTGTCAGCAGAGATTGTGATAACAGGTCTAGGCATTACAGTAACATAGACGTTGCTGTTGGAAGTAGCGTTACATCCGGAGTTAGGATCTGCGGAGACAATGGAAACGTTGAACAGATAACCATTGGTGCTTGCAGGAAGATCTGTAGGAGCGAAGGTAGGCTCATTGTTGGTGAAGTTATAGGTGTTGGTGCCGTTGGTCCAAGTCCAGTTGTAGGTGTAATCACCATCAGCAGGAGTAACCGTAGCATTCACGCGGACCACATCGCCCTCGCAAACCACGTTGTTAACAGCCGTAGTGGAAACAACCACGGTCGGGTCATCAACGATAGCGGTGTAGAAGGAGTTGGAGTGAGCAGAACATCCGGAACCGGTCACCTGGCTGTTAACAGCGACGAAGTAGGTATGGTTGCCGTCGGTCAACAGCGGAGAAGTCGTGTAACGTGTAGAGTTAGCACCTGAGATAGCCACATTGGCACCGTCGATAATCTCGTACCACTGGAAGGTCGGGTTATCGTTAGCCAAGATTTCGTTCGTGATAGTAGCTTCCATTGTAGTTGTACCGCCCTCGCAAACTGTAGCATTGTTGAGTGCGCTCACAACAACATTGTAGGAAGGAATCACAGGAACTGCGAAGGTGTCAGAAGCAGTCTCACAGTCGGAACCAGTCTGAGTAACGATTACTCTGTAGGAGTTCAGATCGTTGACAGAGAGGATACCCGTGTTCAAAGTAGGATTGGTTTCACCAACCAAGATGGTCTCATTTCTGTACCACTGGTAGGAGTTGTCACCGAAACCACCTTGTACGCTGGCAACCAACATGGTGTTACCACCGTCGCAAACAGTCTCAGGATAGGTAGGAGCAACCAAAATGTTGACAATCGGGTCAGCAACAACCAATTGGTTGATGTTGTTAGATGTCGAAGCACAACCATAAGCATCAGCAGAAACCTCTACCCAATAAGCGAAGGAATCAGTAGCTTGGTTAGCAGGCAGCACGTAGAAGTTCTCAGTTGTTGTGGCAAACGGAGTCTCTGTGCTGAGGTTGTTGTACCAATTATATACATAAGGAGCAATACCGTTTACATTGGAGATACCGCCTTCAACATTGACATACAATGTAGAGGTACCGCCTTGGCAAATGACCGGGTTGTCGATAGACAGCGTCACAACAGGATCAGCGATCACTGTAACAACAGGAGCGTCAACAACGATCTGGCAACCAGGCAGAGAGTTCACAACCACCTTGTAGTTGTAGTTCTGCTGATTAGCAGCCGGAGAAACGGTCAATGTAGAAGCAGTCTCACCGTCCATCAACTGGTTGTTGTGGTCATACCATTGATAGGTGTAATCCAAAGTAGTGGGCTGAGCGTTAGCGCTGAAGGTAACTTCACCGCCGACACAGATAGTCGTAGGACCATCAACTGTCACAGTAACGGCAGGATCAGGAATTACAACCACATCAGCATTGTCAGAGATAGCAGAGGTACAACCAGGCATCTCGAAGGTTACGATAGCATTGTAAGTGTAGGTTGTGCCACTGTTCTGGCCAGGTTGATGGTCGTAGTAATAATCATGTGCACCAGGAATCAAGACACCATCCTTCATCCAAGCATACACAGGAGTACCATATTCGCTGTAGTCGTTGGTGACGGTCAAGCGAGCATCTCCGTTGGAGCAAATCATAGGATTGTTAAC
>CAJODA010000047.1 GCA_905233745.1 uncultured Bacteroidales bacterium | reverse complement strand
CATATATGGTGAGAGGTGGCGAAGCTTTGTTTTCAACAGGACTCAAAGTGTACAATAACCCTTTGGGGAAAAGAGCAATTGGAATAGGCTTAGGTTATGCAGGTCATAAACAAAAATGGTCACCTGATGTGACTTTTCCCGATCCTACGATAGGTGCATATAGCCTATTGTCCCAATTTCTATTTGACACGTGGGAGAAAAACAAAGAATTATTTGATAATAAACGAAGGACTGATGTCAAGACATTTCCTCAAAACACAAATAATAATGCAAAATCCAATAATACGAAATCGACGGAGAAAAAGGATTAACCGTTTTGTTAAATACTATTTTTATTCTTTTTTAGTTGCTTTTTTCTTTTCCGCTATAGCTTATAAAATTGGAACTTATGCAAGTGGGCCAAATGAACCCACACCTAAATCGTGGCAATATGTCTTTAATCATCATTTGCCTGATATAATAGTTCTTTCATTAGTTGGTGGTCTTTTAATCACGTTGCCATTACCTCCGTCAAAGGATGAAAAATAATAATGCATTTCTAACCCGAAAAAAAACTATCTTCGCCCCATGAAACTGACTGCTACATACCCGCTTCCGATCTTCGGTGCCCATACTCCCCATTATCGATACTTTTTTAACGGCCAAGAGGCTGACAATGAGGTGTATGGAAGTGGTGGATTTCAGAACTATGGATTCCGTATGTATGACACCCGTATTGCAAGGTTCTGGGGTGTTGATCCGCTGACAAAGGATTACCCCATGCTGACGCCATTCCAGTTTGCCAGCAACACACCTATATGGGGTGTTGATATTGATGGTTTAGAAGTAAGGGTCTATTTGGAAGCACCGCAATATTACAAAGGAAATGTTGGACATGTTTTTTTGTCTGTTGGAAAAGGGAAAGACATTGTTGTTTATTCATATGGCAGATATGGAGCATTAGAAAAAGGGAAAGGAAAATTGAATTTTACAAATGTCCGAGGAGAAGGAGTTCTTCGACGACTGACAGGAGATGCTGCAACAAATTTTATAAAAAGTAATCTTTTTGATAACTCTGTCCGTGTCTTTGAAATTGGAGATGCGAACGAAAATAAAATAAAAAAATTTTTTGACAATTCATTTTTTAACAGCGGAATCCCAGCATCAGAAGGAAAATATACTAACGACCCAACTGCTAAAGTTATAGATTCTTACGACTTATTTAGTAATAATTGTACTACAAAGACCATAGAGGCGATATCTATCAGTGGCAGCAAGGAGGATTTCAAGACTTCGAAGGTGATATTTGTTCCATATTCATGGTTGGGCATGGGCTCATCTTCTACTGTTAAAGAAAGTATTTATTCTCCAGCAGATGCACTGGAATACCTTAACGAGCATGCAAAGGATGGCGATAATGTTCGTGACATGACAAAAACATTAAAAGATGAGTATGAAAACAAATAAATGGATACATGTTTTATTATTAGTCATCACGGTACTTTGTGGTGTTTTTTGTGCAATTTCATTTTTCGAATTGCTGAATAATATGGTAACATATAAATACCATATTTTACATAATTATCCCAGAACTGATTGTGTAGATATTAATATTTTAGAACAACAATTAAAAACGACCATGATTTTTGACGCTGTGACTATTGTTTTTTTCTGTATTCTTATATTAGTAAATGTAATTTTGCTTATATCTTTTTCTGATCATAAAAAAAAATCGTAAACTAAGCGCTCTGAACAAATTTTTCGCACCGGAATGACAACTGCCCTAACATATCACCCAACATATCACCCGCGCCCGCGCACCCGCATGGCCACCCCTTTCTTTCTCAATTCCCAATTTTCAATTCTTAATTTCACGTCAACCCCTTTCACCCCCGTTACCTCTTTTACCCTTTGTACCCTATGCCCCCATTTCACTCTCACTTCTTCCCTCGATTTCCATATTCCGCATTATCGCAACCTTTTCAACGGCCAAGAGGCTGACAATGAGGTGTATGGAGACGGGGCGGTTTTAGGGTACGAGTTCAGGCAATATGATGCAAGGATAGGGAAATGGTGGAGCGTGGACCCGATGAGTGACAAAAATCCTGGTGTGGGGTCGTATGTATTCTGCATGGATAGTCCGATGATGTTAGTGGATCCAAATGGGAAAGATGCTTGGAAACCAGAAGTGGATTCCAAGGGAAACATTCTTGCTATTGCCGAGCCTGGTGATAATCAGACAACACTAAAAGAATTCATGGGGCCTGCCTATAGTGATAAAGATATTCATGATTTATATAAACAACTACAGAATGGCCATATTAATTTGACGGAATCGATTGGTGGTGTTTTCCAACTGATGACGGATGCCATCAATGATGCAAGAAGAGATCCCGATTTCGAAAATAGTAATAACTATAATTGCTGGGGAGCAACTTTGGCTTTAATGCGAGGAAAACAATTATATGGAGATGGTGTCGGCATTTATCCATTGGATAATAATGGTGTTGGTTTAAATTCAAATGTGCTTTTTGATATCATTTTGGACAATGCTTACATTCCCGTTGAAAAAGATCAATTATCAGTGGGTAAAACTATCATGCGGTTCGGTTTTTTCGGAACAGGGAAAACTACACATGCTTCAATATTTATGGGAGTGGACAATAGCGGAAATGAATACACGTTTACCAAAAATGGATGGACGCCACGTCCCATAATCTGTAAAACCTCGCAAATTTCGTGGAAATATTTATCAGTTTCCGGTATCAATTTTAATGAATCTGGATATTATATTAATCCCCAATAATATGTTTACACAAATTTTTCTTGTGTATTTGTTTTTAAACAATGCAAAAACAGATACCTTATTCAAATACATTTCTACTAAGGATACAGTATATGTTTATTCTGATGATGTTCTGAAGACTCAAGTATATCAAGAAAATTGTGTTTACAGATTATCAGAAGATGCCATATCCCGTATGAACAACATTGTTGATAAAGCTGGAACAATGTTCTTGTGGCTGGAAAACTGTAAAAAATACATAATATTAAAACAAATAGATTGGTGGATAGATTATCTTCCAGACGGTTATCACATATTGATGTTTGATGGGAGTTTTGTGCATAATGAAGGATATATTAATATTGGATATATTGGATGCCCCCCTCCTTGGAGACTAAAATGTAGAAATATTAATAATAGTAAAAAACATGGTCGAAAACGCACTGTAACAAATGAACTTTTATAATATAAAACCCACACAGTATAACAAGTTTTTTGAAACGTAAGTTTCCGAAAATCATTTTTGATTTTTAAAAACCCTATCTTCGCACCATAAATTCTATTTGTTTTCCTTAATGATAGTTGTTTACTCTGTTACTAGATAATATAAAATTATTGACCAACGTCAAATACGAGTTATAAACCAACAACACTTACAACAACACTTAACACCTTTTCCCTCAAATTCCCCACTATCACGAACATCTTTTTCGCGGCGGCGCGTGTCTTGCTCCGGTGCGCACCACACTCGCACCGCGACCTCACACACATGTCCACCATTCCCGGCTACCGAGCCCTGCAGGCCTGACGGCCTGCACGCACGCACGCACCATTCCGCGAAACGCGACAGCGTTGGGCGGAACCCCCAACGTTAACCGTGTAGCTTCGCTTGTGGTGGAACCCCCAACGTTAACCGTGTAGCTTCGCTTGTGGCGGAACCCCCAACGTTAACCGTGTAGCTTCGCTTGTGGCGGAATCCCCAACGTTAACCAACAAACTGTCCTCAGTGGTACCGCCACGATTAACCGATGATCTGTCCACTCTCCCATATTAACAAAATATGTGGATTACTTTTTTTCAGAGTCGTGTGGAAGTTATGAAAAAATAACTACCTTTGCGCCGCTATCCGAAACAATGGATGTTTTTATGTACTAATCTTAAAATCAATACAATATGCAAAAGAAAGGTAACAAATACGGTACTCACCGTGTCATTGAGCCGAAAGGTGTTCTCCCTCAACCGGCAAATAAGATTGACAATAACATGGACGAGATCTATGACAACGAGATCCTGATCGATGTCCAGACCCTGAATATAGACTCCGCTTCTTTCACCGATATCCATAACTATGCCAAACAGCAGGCAGGTGAGGGTGCCAGCGAAGAAGCCATCATGGAGGAAGTGAAGAAAGAGATGTTCCTGAATGTCGAGCTGCAAGGCAAGCACCGCAACCGTCGTACCGGCTCCGGTGGTATGCTCCTCGGTAAAGTGGAGAAGATCGGCGACGCCCTGAAGGGCAAGATTGACCTCAAAGAGGGCGACCGTATCGCCACCCTCGTCAGCCTCTCTCTGACTCCTCTGCGCATTGACGAGATCCTCGAAATCCGTCCCGATGTTGACCAGGTTGACATCAAGGGTAAAGCCATCCTCTTCGAGAGCGGCATCTACGCCAAGATCCCGACCGACATGCCGGAGAAACTCGCTTTGAGCGCATTGGACGTGGCTGGTGCACCTGCCCAGACGGCCAAATTGTGCCAATACGGCCAAACCGTCCTTATTCTCGGTGCTGGTGGTAAATCTGGTATGCTCTGCTGCTACGAGGCTAAAAAGCGCGTCGGCGTCACGGGCAAGGTGATCGGTATCGCCAACAGCCCGAAGAGCACCCAACGTATCAAAGACCTCGGCTTCTGCGACGTTGTGGAGTCTGCCGCCGGCATGACCCCCGTACAGGTCTATGAACTCGTTGAAAAACTTACCGACGGCAAGATGGCCGACGTCACCATCAACTGTGTCAACGTTCCTGACCAGGAAATGACCGCCGTGCTCTGTACCAAAGACGATGGTATTGTCTATTTCTTCTCCATGGCCACCAGTTTCACAAAAGCCAGCCTCGGTGCCGAGGGCATCGGCAGCGATGTGAACATGATCATGGGTAACGGCTATACGAAAGGTCATGCCGAGTTTACTTTGCAAGAACTGCGCGAAAGCCCCGAGCTGCGCAAGATCTTCGAAGAACTCTACGCATAACCGACCCCATATAGTAATAATTTTGACGATGAAAAGCGAGGCCGAACACCTCGCTTTTTTTATTATTTTTGCAACATTAATTATATAGTATGTTTAGACGTCTCCGATTTGCCATTTTTGTTGTTTTGGCCTGCACATGTGCAAGCGTTTGCGCGCAGACAGGCGAACTTGTCATCCTCCACACGAACGATACTCACAGCCAGATAGAACCCTACACCTATAAGACGGACACCAATGTGGGCGGCTTTCTGCGCCGTGAGGCCTATATCCGTGAGACCCGTAGCCTGCACCCTGATGTGCTGCTGTTTGATGCCGGTGATTTTTCACAAGGCACCCCCTATTTCAACTTCTTCAAGGGCTATACTGAAATCTATCTGATGAATGCCATGGGATATGACGCGGCCACGCTTGGCAATCATGAGTTTGACAATGGTTGCGACGCCCTCGCCAAACGTATTAAAAAAGCTAAATTTCCCGTTGTTTGCGCCAATTATGTCTTCCATAACAAAAGACTGGCAAAAGTGGTGAAACCTTACACCATCATTGAAAAGGGTGGCTATAAGGTGGGTGTCTTCGGTCTAACGGTTGACCTGAAAGCCCTCATCGCGCCCGGTACTTTCAAATATCTGGAGTATCTCGACCCGGTGGAAGTTTCGCGGAAGATGGTGAAGAAGCTGCAGGACGAGGGCTGTAACCTTATCGTATGCCTCTCCCATCTCGGTGTGGAAGAGAACCAGATGAACGACTACCAGATTGCCAGAGAAGTGCCCGGTATCGATATCATCATCGGAGGACACTCCCATTTTGAGATGAAAGAACCCAAACTCGTCGGAAACACCCGCATCTATCAGATGACTAACAAAGGGAAGTGCATAGGGGAGATTATCTTGGGGGAAGGCGGAGAACGGAGAACGGTGAACGGTGAATGGTGACTTTATTTACTGGTAACTAGGTTCAATTATCAATAACAACCAAAACAATTATTCCAACAATCAAAGAAACTACCGAAATAGGATTACATGGCTGAAAATCTCAAACTTGTCTCTGACCTGGCCCTCATATTGATATCAGCGGGGGTGATGACTATTATTTTCAAACTGCTCAAACAACCTTTGGTGTTGGGTTATATTGTGGCCGGCTTCCTGGTGGGCCCCCATCTGAACATCTTCCCCACCGTGGCTGACATTGCCAATATTGAGGTTTGGTCTGAAATAGGTATTATCTTCCTTCTTTTTGGCTTGGGTCTTGAGTTCAGTTTCAAGAAGTTGTTTACTGTGGGCAGCAAGGCCTTTGTTACAGCCTTTTTGGAGATAGTGGCCATGATTGCCGTTGGTGTGCTCCTGGGTTTCATCATGGGATGGACCACCATGGAGAGCATTTTTCTCGGCGGTATGCTTGCCATGTCGTCCACCACTATTATTATCAAGGCGTTTGAGGACATGAATTATAAAGACGAGCCTTTTGTGGATTTGACAATGGTGGTCCTGATAATTCAGGATGTGGTCGCCGTGGTGATGATGGTGTTGCTTTCCACTGCCGCAGCCAGCAAGCAAGGTGCCGGAATGGAAATGCTGATGAGCATTATAAAACTGGTTTTCTTTCTCATTCTTTGGTTTGTCGTGGGTATCTATGTTATTCCCACATTCTTCAAGAAAGCGAAGAAATACATCAATGACGAGACGTTGCTGATTATATCCATCGGACTCTGTTTCGGCATGGTGATTATTGCCAACAATGTGGGATTCTCATCCGCATTGGGCGCGTTTGTCATAGGCTCTATTTTGTCGGAAACCATTGAGAGTGAGCGTATCATCCGCCTGACGAAGAGTATCAAGGATTTGTTCGGCGCTATTTTCTTTGTGTCCGTCGGTATGATGATTGATCCGCAAGTGCTGGGCGAATATTGGAAGTTGGTTTTGTCATTGGTTATTATCACATTGGTTATAAAGGCTTTGGTTTCTTCGGCTGCGGCGTTGGTTGCCGGCGCTTCGCTGGAGGATTCTCTTAAAACAGGATTCACGCTTTCGCAAATTGGTGAATTCGCATTCATCATTGCCTCTGTGGGCGTGTCGCTGGGTGTGATGCCCAAGCATATCTACCCGGTGATTATTGCAGCTTCCGTGATTACGACGTTCACGACGCCCTATTGGATAAAGGCGGCCTCTCCTATCTATCTGTGGTTGAACCGGAAGATTCCAGCTCAAGCCAAGGCCCGAATGGATGAGTACAGCCTTATGGGAAAAAAATCCGGGGATAAAAACTGGAAAAGCATCATCGTCAGCACTTTGCCCAGAGTGCTCGTTTTCTTTGTGCTGAGCTTTGCCATACTGGTTCTTCTGTTCGATCACCTTTGGCCGTTTGTGAAACAATTGGAAATAGGTCAACTTTTGCCCAAATGGGTTTATAATACGATACTGGCTTCCATTTCCTTGCTGATTATCCTGCCCTTCTTGTACGGTTTGGTTCATAATACCCCAAAAACCAGGCAGATGTATATAGACTTGATTCAAGAGAACCGGGCAAATATGATTGCGGTTGTGGTGTGGACCCTGTTCCGGTTCTTGTTGGCCGGGTTCTTTGTGTTTTCGATTCTGGTCAGTTTCTTCAAATACACCAAGTGGGTGATTATCCTGATAACGCTAGCCATTATTATTTTCATGATGTTCTCCGGGCGGACTTTGAGGCATCTCAATTTCCTGGAGAACAAGTTTATGGAGAACCTCAATGCCAAGAGCGATGCGAAGGATGAGAAGGAGAGTGTTTCAAAAAAGTAGTTTCCATAGCTGAGGGATAAAAAAAAACAGGCTGCCGACCGGCAGCCTGTTTTGCATGTTTGGTTTTATTTCAACGATTAGTACATGCCGCCCATTCCGGGATTCATGCCGCCGCCCATCGGAGCTGCGGGAGTCTCTTCCTTGATTTCGGCAAGTACACATTCGGTGGTCAGCAACATGCCAGCGATGGATGCTGCATTCTCAAGAGCCACGCGGGAGACCTTGGTCGGGTCGATGACGCCGGCGTCAATCATGTTGACAAATTGGTCGGTACGGGCGTTGTAGCCATAGTCACCTTTGCCTTTCATCACGGCGTTGACGATGACGGAACCCTCCTTGCCTGCGTTGGCGGCAATTTGGCGAAGCGGCTCTTCCAGTGCTCTGCGCACGATGTCGATGCCGATTTTCTGGTCCTCGTTCTCGCCCCTGAGGTTCTTCAGGCTGTTGATGGCGCGGATATAAGCTACACCGCCGCCAGGGATGATGCCCTCTTCGATGGCTGCGCGCGTGGCGTGCAAAGCGTCGTCAAAGCGGTCTTTCTTCTCTTTCATCTCAACTTCAGAAGCGGCACCTACGTAGATGACTGCCACACCGCCTGCCAACTTGGCCAGACGCTCTTGCAGTTTCTCACGATCATAATCGGAGGTGGTCTTCTCAATTTGGGCCTTGATCATAGCGATACGGCCGGCAATGGCATCCTTGTCACCCTTGCCGCTGACAATCGTGGTGTTCTCTTTGTCCACCGTGATCTTCTCGGCAGTACCCAGCATCTCGATGCCTGCATCTTCCAGCTTGAAGCCTTTTTCTTCGGAAATCACCGTGCCACCCGTCAGGATAGCGATGTCTTCCAACATCTCTTTTCTTCTGTCGCCGAAGCCGGGAGCCTTGACAGCCACAATCTTCAGACCGCCGCGAAGTCTGTTCACCACCAGGGTTGCAAGTGCTTCGCTGTCAACATCCTCGGAGATGACCAGCATGGGACGGCCACTTTGGACTACCTTCTCCAAAATGGGAAGGAACTCCTTCATGTTGCTGATTTTCTTGTCGTAAATCAGGATGTAAGGATTGTCATAGACAGCTTCCATCTTTTCTGCATCCGTCACGAAATAGGGGGAGATGTAGCCTCTGTCAAACTGCATGCCCTCTACGATTTTCACGGTGGTGTCGGTGCCTTTTGCTTCTTCGATGGTAATCACACCCTCTTTTTTAACCTTCTGCATGGCTTCGGCAATCACTTTGCCCACAGCGTTGTCGTTGTTGGCGGAAATAGTGGCCACCTGCTCGATTTTCTCATGGCTGTCGTTGATTTCCACAGACTGGCCTTTGAGGTTCTCCACGATAGTGGACACGGCCTTGTCGATACCGCGTTTGAGTTCCATCGGATTGGCACCGGCAGTGACGTTCTTCAGACCGGTGTTGAAAATGGCTTGGGCCAGAACCGTAGCGGTGGTGGTGCCGTCGCCAGCCTGGTCGTTGGTCTTGGAGGCAACCTCCTTCACCATTTGCGCACCCATGTTCTCGATGGGCTCCTGCAGTTCGATTTCTTTAGCTACGGTCACACCGTCTTTCGTGATTTGGGGTGCACCGAACTTTTTGTCAATAATGACATTCCGGCCTTTCGGGCCAAGAGTTACTTTTACAGCATTGGCTAATGCGTCAACACCTTTTTTCAAGCCTTCGCGGGCTTCCCAGTTATATTTAATGTCTTTTGCCATTGTTTTTGAGTTTGTAAGGTTTAAACTTTATGAACTTTAAGAACTTTAAGAACTTTAAGAACTTTATGAACTACTAGCAAATCGCGTAGATATCGCTTTCCTTCATGATGAGGTAGTTCTCGCCGTCGAGTTGGATTTCGGTGCCTGAGTATTTGCCATAGAGCACGGTATCGTTCACTTTTACGGTCATGGGTTCATCTTTTTTGCCAGGACCCACGGCGATAACGGTTCCTTTTTGCGGTTTCTCTTTAGCAGTGTCGGGGATGATAATGCCGCCGGCGGTTTTTTGCTCTGCTTCGGCAGGCTTAACTAAAACTCTGTCTGCCAATGGTTTAATGTTGCATTTCATAATAATAGTTTTTTAATTTGTTGTTGAATTATTGTATTTTCAAAAATGAAGACGAACCCATTTTGCAAAATCTGTGCCAAAAAAAAGTCTGACATATTTGTGACAATATGTCAGACCCTATTTTTTGTGTACATATAAGCTATTTGGTTTTTCTGATGGGTTCGCAGGTGAGTCCGATACCCAGCTTTTTGAATATCTTGTGGTCAACCTCGCTGAGCATGACGGTGGTGTGTGCCTGGCAGCCGTTCAGCTGGGGAAGGCACTCGAGGGCTCTGCGGCAGTTTTCATCATGCAGGCTGAGCATGGAAAGGGCCACAAGAACCTCATCGGTATGTAAGCGCGGGTTATGGCCATGCAGGAGGTTCACCTTGGTCTTTTGGATGGGCTCTATCATGGCTTGCGGAATGAGTTTTATGCTGTGGTCGATGTTAGCCAGATGCTTGGTGGCATTGAGCAGCAGGGCTGCGCTGGGGCCGAGCAGGGGACTGGTCTTTGCGGTAATGATGGTGCCGTCGGCCAGTTCGATGGCGGAGGCGGCTACGCCGCTCTCCTCCTTGCGATTGCGGGCCGCCACGATGGATTTGCGGTTGTCGGTGGTGACTTGCGCGCGCTTCAGCAGTAGCGATATCTTGTTCACCTCATTCTCCGTGGCTTTGCCGTCAACCACGTTGCATAAAGTGGTGAAATAGCGACGGATGATCTCGTCTTTGGAGGCTTCGCAGCAAACTTCGTCGTTGCAGATGCAGTAGCCTGCCATATTCACGCCCATGTCAGTGGGTGACTTGTAGGGGTTCTCGCCGTAAATGCCCTCGAATATGGCGTTCAAAACAGGGAAGATTTCGATGTCGCGGTTGTAGTTTACAGCCATCTTGCCATAGGCTTCCAGATGGAAGGGGTCTATCATGTTCACATCGTCAAGGTCGGCAGTGGCCGCTTCGTAGGCGATGTTGACGGGATGCTTGAGAGAGAGGTTCCAGATCGGGAATGTCTCGAACTTGGCGTATCCGGCCTTTACCCCGCGTTCGTTCTCCTGATAGAGCTGGCTCAGACAGACGGCCATTTTGCCGCTGCCGGGCCCCGGGGCCGTCACCACCACCAGGGGACGGGTGGTCTCCACATACTCGTTGCGCCCGAATCCCTCGGGAGAGTCGATCAAGTCCACATTGGTGGGGTAACCTTCGATGAGGTAGTGGTAAAAGACACGGATGCCCATGCGCTCCAGGCGCTCGCGGTACGCGATGGCGCTCGCCTGCCCGTTGTAGTGGGTGATGACCACACCGCTGACGAGGAATCCCCGTTCCATGAAAATATCACGAAGACGCAGCACGTCCTCATCGTACGTGATGCCCAGGTCGCCACGCACCTTGTTCTTCTCGATATCTACGGCACTGATAACGATAATGATCTCGGCATCGTCCTGTAACTGTGTCAACATGCGCAACTTACTGTCGGGCTGGAACCCCGGTAGCACGCGACTGGCATGGAAATCGTCGTACAACTTCCCGCCAAATTCCAAGTAAAGTTTGTGACCGAACTGAGCGATGCGCTCCTTGATGTGTTCAGACTGAATCTTGAGATACTTCCCGTTATCAAAACCTGTATTCATATTCAAAATGATTGCATTGGTTAATACGGGATGCAAAGATACTCTTTTTTAATTAAGACACAAGGATTCAGGTGTATTTTTGAGAATTATTTTTTCCGTGGCTTTGAATAATAGCCTATGGTGTCAGGCCAGACCAAAGTGTCGTATTTAGAAGCGAATCCGCACCATGCGCCCAGAACGTTTTCGCCTTCGATATTGGAGATGACGGGTGTTGGGTTGAAGAATGGACTGGTGCCTAAAACCGCTTCCATGCCGCCTGAGATCATGAACTGATAGCTGTTGAAGTCCATTTGGCTGTGCTTGACAATGACCGTGTCGCCGGGCCTGAACGTGAGTCTGGACATAGCTTTCCGTTCCTCTTCCGTAAGGTTGAAGTTGAAGAGGGAGAGGGCGGGGTAGCGTTCCAATTCAAGGTTGAACGTGATGCCGTTGATGGTCTTGTCGTCGAATGCGATGGGGATGGAGTAGTTCCAGACGCGGTCACGGAATTTCGGGCAGTACACCTTCAACCTGAATGCGTAGAAATTCTCCTCGTTGGGGTTGTCGGTCATCTGGATGCGGATGGTCCGCATGGTGTCCGCATTAATCAAATCGGAGATGGTGGAGAACCAGATTGAGTCGAGGTCGAATGTGCACGGAATCGTGGTGGTGGAGGTGTAAGTCTGGTCGTTATATTTGACTGTCAGCGTGTAGCTGGTGTTCTCCTTGCCGCGGATGTTGTTGCCGCGATAGGCGAAAAAGAAGGGGGAATCTTCACAATATTGGAATGTCAGCGGCTCCGACTGCCCGTCGGAGGAGGTGATGTACACCTCGGCATCTCGGATGAAAACCTTGTTCATCAGGTAGTTCATGTCGATATTCTCAAAATAGGGGATGCTGTTGGAAAGGATAACCATGGCAGGATACCCATTCTCAATGCTGCCCTCGATCACAATTTTGGATTCATAATCGGGCAATTCCACCTCTATCTCCTCCTGACAGCCGAAAAACGTTCCGGCCAGCCATAGGCATAAGGCCAGGAAGAAACTGCGATGAATGATATGTTTGTTGTTGTGGTACATGGTGAACGGTGAATGGTGAAGGGTTAGAACTTGAACCACCACATGATGGATGGAATTATTGGGAACAGGCTCATCTGGTAGGCTTTGGAGGAGATGGAGAACCCTGCGGTTTCGTCGGTGGTGTTTGAGGTGGTTTCCAAGAAAATGAAGAAGGGGTTCTTGCGGTTATATACGTTGTAGATGGAGAAGTTAAGGCCGGTTTCAAAACGTTTGGTTCTCGCGATGGTCCAGTTGACCGCGATATCGAGGCGGTGATACGGGGGCATGCGGTATCCGTTGCGTTCGCTGAACTCGGTGATGTAGGAGCCCATGTAGAAGTAGTAGCCCACGGGGATGGTCATGGTGTTGCCGGTCTGATAGACCCACAGGGCGGACACATTGAGTTTGTTGCGCAGAATCTCGTAGGAGAGGCTGATGGAGACGTCATGGCGGCGGTCGTACTTGGCCCAGAAGGGTTTTCCGTTGTTGAGCTCGTCGAACTGCCGGCGGGTATAGCCCAGGGTGTATCCGATGAATCCGGTGAAACGCCCGCGGGTCTTCTTGATGAAGAACTCGGCTCCGGCGGACCACCCCTGCCCGAAAACATAGAGCTGGTCGGGGTTGACGGTGAGCCCGCTGAAGTCCATGCCGTCCCGGTATTCGGCAAGATTGTACATCTTTTTGTAGTAGAGATCGACGTAGGTCTCGAACATGTTATGGTAGAAGTTGCGGAAAACACCCAGTGACGCTTGGAGTACTGTTTGGGGCTTTAGCAGGTCGGTACAGGGCATCCACACGTCGGTGGGCAGCGAGATGGTGGCCAGGGAAATCTGGTGCATGAACTGGTAGTTCAGCGTTGCGGATGCTTTGATGGAGGTGGCGGAGTCAATGAGGAAACGCACAGCGAGACGGGGCTCCACTTTGTTGTACTGGCTGATGATCTCGCCGGGTTTATAGACGGTGGAGTCTGTGACTGATCCGGATTCGTTGCTGTGGTAGCGGGTGAAGGGGCCGATATGGCAGAAATTGGTGTAGCGCAGGCCCATGTTGAGTTTCCAACGTCTGGAGATGTCCCACTCATCGTGTGCATAGATGCTCAGCTCGTTGGCCAGATAGGGCTGCACGTCCGGCAGCGTGAAGTCGTAGCCTTCGCCAGCCTGGATGTCGAACTTCCCCGTCAGACATTTGTGGAACACGTTGTGCACGCCGAACCGGATATTGTGCTTCGGGGTGGGCAGCCAGGTGAGCTCGCTCTTCAGTCCGTAGTCGCGCACGCCCGACCCGAGGTTGAACTTGAAGACGTCCATGCCCATCTCGGTTTTGAAGTCGTAGTAGCTGAAGATGGCGGAGGTGTTCAGGAACATCTTGTCGTTGATGATGTAGTTCCATCGGGCGGAAGCAATGGCGTTACCCCAGTTGAACTGGGCTTTGGTCATTCCGGATACGGATTTGAACCCATAGATGTCGTTTCCGTAGTAGGCTCCGAAATAGAGTCTGTGTTTGTCGTTGATGATGACGTTGAACTTGGCGTTGAGGTCGTAGAAGTAGAAACTGACACCCTTGAGCGGCGAGGTGGGTTTGAGGAAAGGTTGTACCAGCACATCGGCATAGGTCCGTCTGCCGGAGATGATGAAGGAGGCCTTGTTCTTTTTGATGGGTCCTTGCACGGTGAGGTGCGAGAAGATGGCGCCGATACCGCCTTCCACCTCGTATCTTTTCATGTTGCCTTCTTTCTGGTAAACGCTGAGGATGGAAGCTGCGCGTCCGCCGTAATAGGCTGGCATGCCGGATTTTATAAATTCGATATTCTTAACGGCGTCGGCGTTGAAGATGGAGAAGAATCCGAACAGGTGGCCGGCGTTATAGACAGTGGCCTCGTCGAGCAGGATGAGGTTCTGGTCGGTGCCGCCCCCGCGCACGTAGTAGCCGCTGTTGCCATCTCCGCCCGACTGCACGCCTGGCAACAACTGCACCGACTTGATTATATCGGTTTCGCCCAGCAGGGCAGGCATCTGTTTGATGGTTTCGATTTTCATCTCCATGCGCCCCACGTCGGCACTGGCGACGTTGTGGTCGCTCTTCTGTCCGGTCACCACCACCTCCTCGCCGGCAATGGCCTCCGGCTCAAGGTCGAAGTTGCGGGCGAGGCTCTTGGTCAGGTGCAACACTTCGTCCACGTTCTTGTAGGACATATAGCTGATGGAGAGCCTGTAGGTGCCGGCGGGCACGGAGATGGAGTAGAAACCTGCCTGGTTGGTGATGCACCCTTGCTTGTTCTGTGGGTTGTTGGTGTCAGCCAGGATGACATACGCACCCATCAGCGACTCGCCGTTCTCGGCGGCCCTGACGGTGCCCGACAGTGTAACGCGCTGTGCCTGGCCGAGAAGCGCGGCCAGCAACAGCATAACGAAAAGGAATCCCTTCTTTGTCATCCTAGTTTTTTTTTTAAGTGCAAAGATACTCAAAAAAGGAATGGGTGCCATTATTTCTCTTTTTTTTCTTTGCGAAGACAGATTTCGCCGAGGAGTATGTTGGACATCCGTAACAGGAGTCTGGCTTTTTTGTGTTTTCGTTTGTCCGGAGTTGTTATTCATATCCTTTTTTTGAGTATTTTTGCGACGGCAAATTTGATGTTTGCCGAGTAAAACCGTACCGTTATGAAATACCCCATCGGCATACAGACATTCGAGAAAATTCGTACAGAAGGTTACGTCTATGTTGACAAAACCCAATTGGTATACAAGCTTGCCACAGAAGGTTCTTGCTACTTTCTGAGCCGTCCCCGCAGGTTTGGAAAAAGCTTGCTGCTCTCCACCTTGAAATCCTACTTCTTAGGCAAAAAGGAACTTTTTGACGGCCTTGCCATCGCGGATTTAGAAACAGATTGGAAGGAACACCCTGTGCTACATTTCGATTTCAACACGGGAAAATACACCGACTCTGCGGCTCTTGATGAGAAAATCGTCCACCATTTGGAGCAGTGGGAGCCGCTGTATGATATCAAACCGAAAAAATTCCAGTCTCTGTCCACTCGGTTCGAGAATGTTATCGCACGCGCATGCGAGCGGACGGGCCGAAAAGTGGTTGTCCTCGTGGACGAGTACGATAAACCACTGTTGGAGACCATTGGCAATCCGGAGCTGCAAGATGACTACCGCAAAACTCTGAAGTCAGTGTATGGGGTTGTCAAAACCCTGGACAGCTGCATCCGGTTCGCCTTTTTCACAGGGGTGACCAAGTTTTCCAAGGTGAGCATCTTCAGCGATTTGAATAATTTGAAGGACATTACTTTGGATGACCGATTCTCTGAGATCTGCGGTATATCGGAAGAGGAAATCCATAGAGACTTTGACGAGGAGGTGCTTCTGATGGCGGAGGTTAATGCGATCTCAAAAGACGAGTGCTACCGACGGCTGAAGAAAAACTACGACGGCTACCATTTCAGCAAGCAGTCTGTCGGCATGTACAATCCGTTCAGTCTGTTGAATGCGCTCGATAGCAAGGATTTTCGCGACTTTTGGTTCGCCACGGGCACGCCCACGTTCCTTGTGGAAGTGCTGCAGCATACTGATTACCCACTTGACAAACTTACTACCGAAGAGGTGGATGTGCGCACGATGGACAGTGTGGACATGATGTATAGCAACCCCATTCCGCTACTGTTCCAGAGCGGCTACTTGACCATCAAGGACTTTGACAAAGAGTTCAAAAGCTACCGTCTTGGATTTCCGAATGAAGAGGTGGAGCGGGGTTTCGCCCAGTTCCTTGGCACCTACTACTTTTCAGGCGGAATGAACGGGTCTTTTACCATCAACAATTTCGTCAGGGATGTTCGAAACGGCGACATCGAAGGCTTCATGACCCGCTTGCAGGCACTGTTTGCCGATGGCGACTACCAAGTGATGGGGGAGATGGAAATCTATTTCCAGAACACGCTGTCGGTTATTTTCAAGCTGATGGGCTTCTACGTGCAGGTGGAGCGGCACACGAGTCGCGGCCGCATGGATGTGACTATCCAGACCCGCGATTACGTCTATATCATGGAACTGAAAGTCGATAAGACCGCCGATGAGGCTTTGCAGCAGATTGAGGACAAACAATACGCCGCCCCCTTCGTCTCCGACCCGAGGAAACTGTTCAAGGTCGGAGTGCGTTTCGGCAGCGAGAGCAAGGGGATTGATGAGTGGAAGTATGTATCTTTGTAGTCATAATACAAACCCCGTTTATTGAACAACCTTTGAATATTATATGGACAATCTTGATGTATTTGTGAAATCTGCGGAGAACGGGGACCCGATGGCAGCGGACAATGCCGCTGTCGCGCAGATATGGGAGACCGTCGCGAAGTACCGGGCGGCGGACCATGGCGGCGACCGCTTGCGCGTGCACCTCGTGCTCCGGAGCCAGGTCCTGGCCGATACGCTGAAGCGCTTTCCCCTGGCCGATGATCTTGCCGAAAATGCCGAACTCTATGCCTACACCAAGGAGGATCTCTGGGCCATGGAGTTGCTTGGCATCCGTCCCGGCAGCACCACCCGCCTTGACCGGCAGCCCGTCACCGCCAACAGCCCGAAGTTTGTCCACCTCGTTCTCTTCGGCGCATCGGAACAGTCGGAAAGCCTTGCTGTACACACCTCCCTCACCGCACATTTTCCCAACTATTGCCGCGACAGCACCCTTCGCACTCGCATCACTATGGTCGCCGATTCGCTAGACGAATTTCACCACTTCCAGCAGCGTTACCGGAATCTGTTGGCACACAGTTATCGACGTGTTGTGGTGGTGGACGGCGATGAGATAAGATGTGAGGAGCTTGCCCCGCAATATGCCGGCCGGCGCGATGACTTCGTGGACGTTGAATGGGAGTTTGTGTCCGGAAGCAGCGACAACGATGTGATAAGCTACAAGCTCCAGAAATGGTCGGGAGATGAGAACCGCATGCTCACCCTGGCGTTCTGCTACCCCGATGACGGTCGTAACGTTAACGAGATGCTGACCCTTCCGACCGAGGTTTTGTCAACAACCCCCGTTTGGCTGCACGTGCGTGATGACCGTGCTGTGGATTTCCTGAAACAGTCTGGCAAATTTGCCAATGTTATCCCCTTCGGAATGATGGACGCGGAGTTGCCCGATATGTCGCTCTTTATCCGCATGGCGCAGTGCGTGAACTTTGCTTATAGCCATTTGCGCGAGACTACCCGCGAAGAACAGGCGCAGGGCCGCCCTGCCATGGAAGTGGCAGTGGAGGTTCCGACAAATCGACAACTCCAGGAACTTTGGAACAACAAGCGGCTGACTACCCCCAAGCGCTGGTCAAACGTCTATAACGCTTTCACACTACGTTGCAAAATGCATTCACTGGGACATCCCGATGATGATTGGAATACCTTGTTCGCAATTAGCGACCAGGATGTGGAAATCCTGTCAGAAGTGGAGCACAACCGCTGGAGTGTGGAGGAACTTATCCTTGGATACCGTCCTGCTACGGAGACTGAACATGCCGAAATATTGAACGACATCACCCTCCGGTCAAAATTGAAAGCGGATTTCATCCACGATGATCTTCGCAGTTTCCGTGAACTGGGCGTGGATGAGACGGGGCTCTCTGTTGTTCGCTATGATTCAGGTCTCACCCGAACTCTGCCGCTTGTGGCATACATCTACTACCAATTGAATATGAATCACCATGGGAGACTCTGAAAACCGATATTTTGCACTGCGCTTTCGCAGCGCAGACGACCTGCACCGCAAGGGCGACGTACAGTACGGAAACGACAGCA
The DNA here is from genome assembly GCA_905233745.1 of uncultured Bacteroidales bacterium. Classification (GTDB taxonomy): domain Bacteria; phylum Bacteroidota; class Bacteroidia; order Bacteroidales; family WCHB1-69; genus F23-D06. The sequence goes on along the minus strand of CAJODA010000047.1, from coordinate 431 downwards.
CCTTTTTCATCGGACAAACAGATGAATGCGGTCTCCGTATTCCCACACACCCCGACTACGCTGACACTTGTTATGCCGTGATTGCGCGCAATGACGGGGCATCCGGTTGGAGACTGATTCGACAAGAGGATACCGCCGACATTACGGTGAATGGTGTGCCTCTGGAACTGGTTTGGAATTTGCACAACGGGGACATGCTGAAATTTGACCGGACCCTTGTGCAGTTCACCGAAGAGCAGGGAGAGCGGCCTTCAACACAATATGTGCGGAGCAAGCCTTCCTGGGCAATGTGGGCCGTGTTGGGATGCATTCTTGGGGTTTTGAGTGGCATCTTGCTGTTTTTGCACTGGCAAAACCAGAAAACCGATGCCATATTCAAGCACGAGATAGTTGATATCTGCAAAATTGAAGCCGATACGCTGTTGGTGATA
>CAJODA010000046.1 GCA_905233745.1 uncultured Bacteroidales bacterium | reverse complement strand
CGCTTCGTCGTCCAGCTGTCCGACCGTGGCACCGTGGCTGCACTGCACATCGTCCGCGTAAATCTCCAAAAACGGCTGCGTGTTGATTTTGGCCTTGTCGGTGAGCAGAATGTTGCGGTTGGTCTGAAAAGCATTTGTGCGTTGTGCGTCGGGTTGCACCACCACATGCCCATGAAAAGTGGCCTCGGCCTCGTCGTCCATGATGCCCTTGTAGAGTTGGAAACTCTTGCAGTCGGGGCAATTGTGGCTCACCTTGATACGGTTCTCGCACTGTTGCGTCTTGTCCACCAGATACAAGCCGTACAGCTGCGCTTCGGCAAACGGCTCGTTCAAATTAACGTGGATATCGTTGCACACATAGCCGGCGTTGAAGGTGATGGCGTTGGAGTGGAAGAAGGATTCCGCGCACTGGTTGACGTACAAGTGATTGAATAGCAGGGATTCAGCTTCTTTGTTCTCCGTCTTGTAATAATGCAGTCGGGCCTGCCTGTTGAGGGTGATGGCGGTCACGACATTCAGGAATGTCTTGCCGTATTTGGTGGAATCGTCACACTGGATGACGGACAACTCCGCATTCTGTCCGAGATGGATGAGATGGCGGTTCTGTATCAGCAGGTCCTCGCGGGAATTGACGAGCGACACAATCTGGAAAGGCTTCTCCACCTTGACGTTGTCGGGCACATACAGGAAGATGCCGTCGGTGAACTGCTCTTTATTGGAGAGGGCGAGCTCGTCTTGCTTGTGGTCTTCCAGCGGTTTGAGGCTTGCCTTTACCAGCTCGGGGTACTGTTCCATGGCGGCTTTCAGGCTGCCGGCGATGACTCCGTCGGGATAGATGGTCAGCTGCGAGTCTTTGTGCACGTACCAGCCATTGAGCAGCGGCAGCATCACAGAGCCCATGTTGCTGACCTGGCAGGTGAAGTACTCCTCCACCGGTTGGTACGGGTCGGGCTGAAGCTGCAGACGGTAGTTTTTCAGCTGTTGGGTATATTCTGCAAAAGACTTCATTTAGCTGAGTTTATGTTGTTCGTACTCTTCTTTGATCCAATCGTATCCGCGTTTCTCCAGCTCCAGGGCCAGCTCTTTCGGGCCGGTTTTCACAATCTTGCCGTCAAAGAGCACATGTACAGTGTCGGGCACGATGTAGTCGAGCAGGCGCTGGTAGTGGGTGATGACGATAGTGGCGTTGTCTTGGTTCTTCAGCTGGTTAACGCCGTTGGCCACGATACGGAGCGCGTCAATATCCAGGCCGGAGTCCGTCTCGTCCAGAATGGAGAGCGTGGGCTCAAGCATGGCCATCTGGAAAATCTCGTTGCGTTTCTTCTCGCCGCCGGAAAAACCCTCGTTCACAGAGCGGTTGCTGAGTTTCTCGGTCAGTTCCACCACTTTTTTCTTTTCGTTCATCAGCTTGAGGAACTGGGCGCCGTTCAGCGGGTCGAGGCCGCGGTATTGGCGGATTTCGTTCAGCGCGGTGCGCATGAAGTTGGCGATGCTCACGCCCGGGATCTCCACAGGATACTGGAATCCGATGAAGATGCCCTCCCGTGCACGGTCTTCGATGCTCATGTCCAGCAGGTCCTTGCCTTTGTAGTAGATGTTGCCTTCAGTGACTTCATAGCCCTCCTTGCCGGCAATGACCGATGCCAGCGTGCTCTTGCCTGTGCCGTTGGGGCCCATGATGGCGTGCACTTCGCCCGCGTGAACTTCCAGGTTCACACCTTTCAATATTTCTCTTCCTTTGATGGAAACGTGCAGGTTTTCAATCTTTAACATGATGTTGTTCAATTAGGGGTGCAAAGATAGTATTTTTGTGCTATCTTTGCGTTCTCAAAAACCAATCCTATGTTCACCACCTATTCCGCTTCTGCTGGCTCTGGCAAAACCACCAACCTGGTGGCCGACTACTTGGCACTTTGCTTCAGATTCGACAGCCGGAATATTGGTAATGAGTTCAAGGACTATCAGCTTGACCTTTACCAGAAAATATTGGCTATCACCTTTACCAACAATGCCAGTGGAGAGATGAAAAGCCGTATCGTGCATATCCTCCACTCCTTCTCTTTTAAAGAGATGGAGGAGTATGACGGGAGTGAGCGCGCCATTTGTCAAATGGTGGTGAAAAAACTGTTTGGCGAAAACCATGCTTTGGAGGACAATATCATTCGTCAATTTATTAGAACGGAATCCAAAGAACTCCTCCGGCGGATTATCTTCGACTATGCCCGCTTTACTATCTCTACCATCGATAGTTTTTTCCAGCGTGTAATCCGCTCCTCGGCCTTGTCTCTTGACCTGAATCTGAACTATACCGTGCAAATCGACATGGATGAATTCTACCTGCAGGCCATCGACCAGCTGCTGAACGAACTCTCTGCCAATACGGAGCTGGCACGCCGTATTGTTTTCCTTTTGGATAATTCCATGGAAGATACCGGCAAAATGGATGTGGACAAGGAACTGAAAACGGCATTGAAGATTCTGTATGATAATGCGGAAAAGAACTTCGAGTATCTGCAAATACTGGACAAATCGGAGTATGTCGACATGATGGAGTATATCAGGAAACTTCGGGTGAGTTTAAAGGATTTGCCGACTGTTCTTAAAGAGCGGCTCAAACCCATCACGCAGGAGGGGGACATGTGGGTGAAAAAACTCGACCTCAAATTCAAACGCCCAACCTTCGGCAAATGGTTCAGCACCGTGCAGGAGGATCCCATTTCCAATTATGTTGAAACAATGGAGGAATTTTACGGCTCAAACGGACAGTTGCTCAGTGCCTCCAAATTCACCAAGGAGGAACAGGATAGGATAGAGGAGTGCATGCCGCATATAGAGGATTGCTTTCGTCGCATGGTTGAACAGCAGAATGTCTGGCGCAGGTATTATCTTGATGGTGCCATCCGCAACAAGAATGCTGATAAAATTTTGATATTAAGGGATTTGAAACTGAAAATGGAAGAAATAAAGATACAGAACAATTTCTTTATTCTCAGTGAAACCAATACTTTGATTTATAAGACTATCCGCGATCGTGGATTTGAGACGCTGTTCGATCGGGTGAAATTTGATAATTTTTACATAGATGAGTTTCAGGACACTTCCAAAATGCAGTGGGAGGATCTCAAGCCCATCATCATCAACAATGCGCTTTCGCAGCACGAACGGCAGGTATCCCTGTTCGGTGATGTGAAACAGGCGATTTACCGTTTCCGCAACGGAGACGCTGATCTCTTCTATAAACTATTGGATTATAACCGTTTTAAAGAGGATCCGGATTTGGTGATGGTGGATGAGGCGAATTACCGGAAGGAACCGTTGGACACCAACTATCGTTCCAAAAGATGTGTAGTGGAATTTAACAATGAGTTTTTCAAGTATTATTCCTCCAAATTGAGTCTTGACAAATATTATGCGGAGGGATTGGAGCAGAAGGTTCATCATCAGGAGCCGGGGCAGGTGCAGATATGCCTTTTCACGAACAAGGATTCCAAACAGTATTTGCGAACCAGCCAACCCATAGATAAGAGTTTCTTGGACGGATTGCAAAAAGATAATGCTGTGAGTGTGCAGGATATGGAGGTGTTGTGTGCCGTAATGGATGCCCGTGCTCGTGGCTATAAGGATGGGGACATTGCTGTGCTCTGCCGCAACAATAGGAACTGCGCCCATCTCTCAGACATCATGTTGCGTCTGGGTTGGAATGTGGTGACGGAAAAGTCACTTAATCTGGGAACATCAGCGGAGGTGAACCTCATCATCTACACGCTTCAGTATCTGTTGCACCCTGATGATGCAGTGGCGCAGAGCACTATCCTGTATTACATGGCCCGATTGCAGGACAAAAAAGATGTCTTGTCAAATTATATGCCAAAAATGAAAGAGTCGGGTTTCTTTGAGTCCTTGATGGAGAGCGAGTTGGGGAAGCCTATCCCTCGTAACAGGTGGCTTTCAGAACCGCTGTTTCTACTGGTGAAGGACATTATCGTTTATTATGGAATGCAATCCCTGCAAAGTCCTTTTCTGGTGGATTTTGAAAATCTGGTATGGAAATATCTGCAGGATCACAATGGAGAGCCTTCCAAATTCCTGATGTGGTGGCAACAGCAAGTGTCACTTGACAAGCTGCCGTCTCTTTCTCTTCCTTCCGGGCAGGACGCCGTCAGATTGAGCAGTATCCACAAGTCCAAAGGCCTGCAATACCCGGTGGTGATTATGCCATATACAGCGCCTAAAAAGACCCTTGCCCCGATTTGGGACAAGGTGGACGACAAGACGGTGGCATACGTGGAGCTCACCTCGAAAAACAGCAAAGGGTCGTCATATCAGAAAATGTTTGAGGAGGAGACGCTCAATGCGGCGATGGACGATTTGAATGTGCTTTATGTGGCGCACACGCGAGCTTGTGATATGTTGTATATCATTGCCAAGAAATCTCAGAAGGGTGGTGGTGCTTTTGGTGATTGTCTCCACAATTTTGTCATGAAAAATGATAATCAGGATTTTGGTTTTGTATTGGATTTTGAAAATGATATTGAGGATGCTCGATATTTCTATTTGGGTGACCGGCAGTGGCGGAAACAGGAAAAGAAAGAGGAGCGCGAGCATCCATCGGTGGTGAATCCGGCGATGGTGGCTTCAGATTTTGAATTGGAGAAGGTGAGAATGGAGTATTCACCGGAGATCTCGGAGGAAGATCCCCGCGCGGAGGGCACCTTTGTGCACGACTTTCTTGCAAAACTGGCCGATTTTCCGCAGACGGAGGAGGCTTTTGAGCAATGCATGGCTGACGTTTCCGAGGCAAAGAAGACCCGGTTACGGGAGGCTTTTGCCCATATCCTCTCCGATGATGACTTGCGTCCCTGCTTTGCAGAAGGAGTGCGTGTGCTAAATGAAGTAACCATCTTGGGAACAGATGGAAAAGAGCACCGTCCCGACAGGGTGGTGTTCCTCAACGATAAAGTGATAGTCATTGACTACAAGACGGGCGCGCCGCACGAGTCGTACCAGCAGCAAATAGACGGATATTGCGCATTGCTGCGCAACATGGGGTATGAGAATGTGGAGGGAAGACTGCTGTACGTTTAGACAATATCCTCTTTCAGTCTCTCGGCGTTCTCGGCCACCTGCAGGGCTTGGAGCACCTCCTCGATGTCGCCGTTCATGAAATTGGCGAGGTTGTACATCGTATAGTTGATACGGTGGTCCGTGACGCGGTTCTGCGGATAGTTGTATGTCCTGATCTTCGCGGAACGGTCGCCGGTAGATACCATGGTCTTACGCTTGGAAGCGATTTCGTCCAGATATTTCTTGTACTCCATCTCGAACAGACGGGTACGCAACACGCGCATGGCCTTTTCGAGATTCTTGATCTGGGATTTCTCATCCTGGATGGACACCACGATGCCGGTGGGGATGTGCGTGAGGCGCACGGCGGAGTAGGTGGTGTTCACGCACTGGCCGCCGGGGCCGGAGGCGCAGAAGGTCTCCTTCTTGATGTCGCTCTGCTTGAGCTCCACGTCGAATTCGTCGGCCTCGGGCAACACGACCACCGAAGCGGCGGAAGTGTGGACGCGGCCCTGTGACTCGGTTTGCGGCACACGTTGCACGCGGTGCACGCCCGACTCGTATTTCATGATGCCATATACGCCTTCACCATTCACGGCGAAGTCAATCTCCTTGTAGCCGCCTACGGTGCCCTCAGTCATGGAGAGGACCTCGATTTTCCAACCCTTCTTGTCGCAGTAGTGCTGATACATGCGGAACAGGTCGCCGGCGAAGATGCTGGCCTCGTCTCCGCCCGTGCCCGCGCGGATTTCCATCTGCGCATTCTTGCTGTCCTGCGGGTCCGAAGGCAGCAGCAACAGACGGATCTCCTCTTCTAATTTGTCTTTCTCCTCAATGAAATTATCCAGTTCCATCTTGGCCATCTCCCTGAACTCCTCGTCCTTCTCGTTGGCCACAATCTCCTTCGCATTGGCGATGTTGCCAATGACATCCTTGTATTTCTTGTACGCGTCCACCACAGCCTGCAGGTCCTTATAATCCTTGCTCATCTTGATGAATCTCTTCATGTCGGACATGGCGTCCGGCTGGGCAATATCCTCACCAATCTGCAACCAACGTTGATAAATCTGCTCCAATTTTTCCAGTAAGTCGTTCATAAAACGGGGGTTTTCAAATTCGGGCGCAAAATTACAAAAAAATCAGATTTTTTATGCTATTTTTGCACCCTCTTTTGGAAAGCCAGCCTTTTGTATGGATAACAATATTTATGCTGAAGATTCTTTGATAGTTACCGGTGCCCGCGAGAACAACCTCAAGGACGTTTCGGTCACTATCCCGCAGCAGCAGCTGGTGGTGGTTACCGGGTTGAGTGGCAGCGGCAAGTCATCCCTCGCTTTCGATACCATTTATGCGGAAGGCCAACGGAGATACATGGAGACCTTTTCCGCTTATGCCCGCCAGTTTATCGGCCATCTGGAGCACCCTGATGTGGACAAGATCTCAGGCCTCAACCCCGTGATTTCCATTGAACAGAAGACGGTCAACAAGAATCCGCGCTCCACGGTGGGCACCATTACGGAGGTATATGATTTTTTGCGTCTTCTGTATGCCCGTGTGGCTGACGCCTATTCCTACAATACCGGAGAGAAGATGGTTCATTACTCTGAAAAAGAGTTAATTGACCTTGTGATTACCCGATATGAAGGCAAACATGTAACCCTGCTGGCACCGATCGTGAAGCGTCGCAAGGGTCATTATCGTGAACTGTTTGAGAATCTTCGCAAGCAAGGTTTCACGCGCGTACGCGTTGATGGCTCCATGCGCAAGCTGCTCCTCAATATGCAGGTTGACCGCTACAAAATTCATGACATTGAATTGGTTATTGATACCATTAATATCTCCCAGTTCTCCCAAGTGCGCGTTACCAATAGCGTGCATCTGGCCATGAAATTCGGCAAAGGTTCCATTATGGTGATGGATAATGACACCATGGAGATTAAGAACTACAGTAAGTTCCTGATGTGCCCTACCACTGGCATATCTTATCCGGAGCCGGAACCCAATAGTTTCTCTTTCAATTCTCCCTATGGTGCCTGTGAGCATTGTAGCGGACTGGGCGTGATATCTGAAGTGGATGTGGAGAAAATGATACCAGATCCTTCAAAGTCCATCAAAAAGGGTGGTATTGTGGTGATTGGAGAATACAAGAACACCTTGTTGTTCCGGGAACTGGATGCACTTGCGGAGAAATATCACTTTTCCTTGTCAGACCCCATCAGCGAACTGTCGGAGCAGAATTTGAATATGGTGCTTTACGGCTCTCCGGAATGGCTGTATGTGAAGCGCGAATACGACGGGCTTGCCCCGATGAAGAAATCTTTTGAAGGGGTGGTGAACTATATTCAGAATTTGAATGCGGAAAACATCCCCGCCTCCATGCGCAAATGGATCAACCAGTTCATCAACATGGGTACTTGCCCCCATTGTCAGGGCACCCGCCTGAAGAAAGAGGCGCTTCATTTCCGTTTGGATGGCAAGAATATCGCCGAACTCGCTCACATGGATATTTCTGAGCTGTCTCAATGGATTTCCCAACTTTCCAAGAAACTGGAACCCGGCAAAAAACGTATAGCATCGGAGATTATCAGAGAGATCTCCTTCCGATTGAATTTTCTCTGCAACGTGGGTATCCAATATTTGTCCCTCGACCGCTCGGCGGCATCCCTTTCCGGTGGTGAGGCTCAGCGCATTCGTCTGGCTACCCAAATCAGTTCCCAACTGGTGAATGTGATGTACATTCTCGATGAGCCCAGCATAGGCCTGCATCAGCGCGACAACCATCTGCTTATCCAGTCACTTAAGGATTTGCGGGATCTCGGAAACTCTGTTATTGTGGTTGAGCATGATCGTGACATGATGCAGGCGGCAGATTATATTGTGGACGTTGGTCCTGCGGCCGGAGAGCGTGGCGGTGACATCGTCGCCGTCGGCACATACGCCGACATCCTGAAGGCCGACTCGCTGACAGCCGATTATCTGACTGGACGCAAGAAAATTGAAGTGCCCCAGACCCGTCGCCCTGGCAACGGCCATTTTCTCACTCTTATTGGTGCAAACGGCAACAATCTCAAGAATATCACGGTGCAGTTTCCATTGGGCACCCTGATATGCGTAACCGGCGTGTCCGGTAGCGGTAAGTCCACCTTGATTAATGAAACCCTGTACCCGATATTGAACCAGTATATCTATCGTTCAGAGAAAAAACCGCTTGAATATGCCGAAATTGATGGTTTGGAGTATATAGACAAGATTATAGAGATAAACCAACAGCCTATCGGGCGTACTCCGCGCTCAAATCCTGCCACATACGTGGGGGTGTTTGACGATATCCGCCGGTTGTTCGCCGACATGCCCGAGTCCAAAATCCGAGGTTATAAGCCCGGGCGATTTTCTTTCAATGTGTCGGGCGGACGCTGTGAAGAGTGCAAGGGTGCTGGTGTGCGAAACATTGAGATGAATTTCCTTCCTGATGTCTATGTCACTTGTGAGAAGTGCAATGGAAGACGTTATAACAGTGAAACCCTTGAGGTCCGCTATAAGGGAAAATCCATTAACGACATTCTTGAAATGGATATTGAGCATGCCATTCCATTCTTTGAGAATATTCCTTCCATTGTAGGACCTTTGCAGACCATGGCCGATGTGGGCTTGGGTTATCTGCGTTTGGGCCAATCTTCGACAACCCTGTCCGGTGGTGAGGCGCAACGTGTGAAACTTGCTTCCGAACTCTCCAAAAAAGAGACCGGCCAAACGGTCTATATACTGGATGAGCCTACCACAGGCCTTCATTTTCACGATATCGCCATTCTCATGGATGTGCTCAACAAATTGGTGGATAGAGGGAATACGGTTATCATTATCGAACACAATATGGATGTCATTAAGATGGCCGACTGGATAATCGACATGGGTCCTGAGGGTGGTCGCTCCGGTGGCGAAGTGCTGGCCGAGGGCACACCTGAACAGATTGTAGAAAATGGCGTCGGATATACCGCACAATTCTTGGCTAAAGAACTTGCCCTATGATAAAGAAAATGTCTCATTTCCTGGATATGGACGAGGAACTCTACAAATTGGAGAACGCTCGCTATGTGCTCCTGCCGGTGCCTTACGACGGTACCAGCACTTTTGTAAAAGGAGCAGACAAAGGCCCGCAAGCTATTTTGGATGCCTCTGACAGTTTGGAGCTTTACGATGTCCAATATCAAAAGGAGGCCTGCCAAGCCGGCATACACACTGATTCTCATGAGTATGATTTCTCCACACCGGATGCTATGGTGCAGTCGGTTTACCAACGGGTTAAGCATTTTATGGATATGCAGAAATTCCCCATTCTGCTGGGTGGGGAACATTCTGTTTCCGTGGGTGCCATAAAGGCGATGGCTGAGCAGTATGCGGACTTGACCGTGCTGCAAATCGACGCGCATGCCGACCTGCGTGACGATTACCATGATTCTGTCTACAACCATGCTTGCGTGATGCGTCGTGCGCAAGATTATGCCCGTGTGGTGCAGGTGGGCATCCGCAACGTGTGCACGGAGGAGATGCACAACCTCGTGACAGAGAATGTCTTCTATGCGCACGATATTTATGACAACGACCGGTGGATGGACAATGCAGTGGCGCGTCTTACCGGCAATGTGTATGTCACGTTTGATTTGGACGGTCTGGATCCCTCCATCCTGCCGGCAACCGGTACGCCCCTGCCGGGAGGCTTGCAATGGTATCCGACGTTGAGATTTTTGGACAAAGTTTTCCGCCAGCGCCATGTAGTAGGCTTCGATGTGGTGGAACTCTGCCCCCAGCCCGACAACAAGGTGTCCGACGTCCTCGCCGCCACGCTGGTGTATAAGATGATCAATATGATTGGCCGTTAGCCGTTGGTCATTGGTCATTGGTCTTTAATATATCCCCCAATTCCCAACTCCCAATTCCCAACTCCCAATTCCCAACTCCCAACTCACCCTAACAGCCCGAGCAATTCCTCTTCTGTCACCCCGTTCAGATACTGCTGCACATCAATATCGCGGAGGGAATTTTTTATGGCCTCTTCCGTGTGAACAACCCCGATGAGCATCTGGGCAAGTTCGTCCGGATTGTTTTGTGAAAAGAAATCCCCGTAAAAGCGAAGGTCGGAGATTTGCCCGTTTTTCACATCCATCACCACTTGCACGGTTCCGCCCTTGGTGCGCATCTTCCGTTCGATGGCATACTTCGGGGATGCGCCGTAGTTCCATTCCCAGGTGGAGAACTTCTCCTCGGCGCGCTTCTGGATGTATGCTTCCTCTTGCGGCGTGAGCGGCTCAATGGAGGTGCCCGGCTGCTGCTTCAGGATGAAGTCCATCAGGTAATCCTTGAACTCCATCACCGTCATGGGTGTGGGCAGGTGCTCCGATATGTTGGTCACGCGGCTGCGCACCGATTTCACCGCCTTGTCGTTGAACTTGTCAGGATCCACTTTCAGGGCCTGCGCGAGGTTGTGCTGCACGGTGGAGAAAAGCAACGTGCCATGTTCCAGCACGCGGTTGCCGTAATACACCATGGCGTTGCCCGAAATCTTCTTCTCGTGTACTACCAGGTCGTTGCGACCGGAGAAGGCAGCAGGCACGCCTAACGACTGCAACGCATCCACGATCGGCTGCAGAAACTTCACGAAGTTGATTTCCTTCTCCTCCGGCGCAATGTTGCGGATGAAGGAGAAGTTCAGGTTCCCGAGATCATGGAACACGGCACCGCCGCCCGTGAGCCGGCGAGCCACCACAATCTTGTTTTCCTCTACAAAGGGTTGGTTGATTTCCGCCAGGGTGTTCTGATGCCTTCCGATGATGATGGCGTTGGCGTTTTGCCAGAGCATGAAAACTTCTTCCTGCGTCTGCGTGAGCAGGTATTCCTCGGTGGCGAGGTTGAAGTAGGGCGATTGGGTGGGTAGCCAGATGTAACGCATAAATAAAAATGGGGAGCACCGTGGCGCTCCCCGATGGTTTTTGGTTGTTGTTATTTCTTGAAATATCTGTTGAAAAGACCTTGGAATCCCTGGCCGTGACGGGCCTCGTCCTTGGCCATCTCATGAACGGTGTCGTGGATGGCATCCCAGTTCATTTCCTTGGCGCGTTTGGCGATGCGCATCTTGTCGGCGCAGGCACCGCTTTCGGCCATCATGCGCTTCTCCAGGTTGGTCTTGGTGTCCCAAACCACCTCGCCAAGCAGTTCGGCGAATTTGGCGCAGTGCTCAGCCTCTTCGAAAGCGTAGCGTTTGAAAGCCTCGGCCACTTCGGGATAACCCTCGCGGTCTGCTTGGCGGCTCATGGCCAAGTACATGCCTACTTCAGTGGCCTCGCCCATGAAATGCGCGTTGAGGTCCTTGATCATCTCCTCGTCAGAGTTCTTGGCAACGCCAATCACGTGTTCGGTGGCCCAGGAGAGCTCATTGTCCTTTACTTCTTCGAATTTCTCGGCGGGTTGGCCGCATTGCGGACATTTTGCCGGCGGTGTGTCACCCTCGTGCACATAACCGCAAACTTTGCATACAAATTTCTTCATGTTTTTTCGATTTTATTGTTGTTTAATAATTTGATGTTTCATTCACCCCATGCACCCACTTCACCTCATGCACCCCTTTCACCCCTCTTTCGTCAGGTTCTCCAACAGCAGCTGCCGCAGGGTGGAGGAGCTGATGCCTTTGATAAGTTGGCCGTCTTTGCAAAGGGAAATGGCGCCAGTCTGTTCGGAGACGACCACTGCCAGTGCATCTGTCAGTTCAGTGGAACCTAATGCCGAGCGGTGGCGCAGGCCTGCGCTTGGTGGCAGTTCGGTGCTTTTGGAAACGGGCAGAATGCATCGGGCAGCCACTATCCGGTGGTCCTTGATGATGACAGCGCCGTCGTGCAGCGGACTGTTCTTGAAGAAGATGTTCTCCAGTAATTCGGGCGTGGGAGCGGCGTCAATTATCTTGCCTGTGTTGATGAATTCATCCAACGGGGTCTTGCGTGCGAAGATGATCAGTGCGCCGGTCATGTTGTCCGACATGTGGTGGCATGCCTCGCGCACCGCCTCCACCTCGACCGCATACGCGCTCTTTTTCTCCTGCTTTCCGAACTTGTCGCTGAAGAAACGCAGCAGTCGTCCGTCGCCGATGTAAAGCAGGAACTTCCGGATTTCGGGAGCGAACAGGATGATGATGGCCAGAATGCCGACATTGATAACCTCGCCCAAAAGCCCGGACAAAAGGGTAAAGTGGAAGTATTCCACCACTTTCCATATTATGTAGAAAATGACGACCACCCAGAACAATTTCACGGCAGCGGTGCCTTTGGCTAGCCGATACAGCTGGTAAAGCACCACCGCCACGATGAGGATGTCGATGATGTCGATAATACGGAAGTTGATGAAACTCAGGGCTTCTGGCATATCTTATGACGCGAGATTAAGGTTACTTGGCAAGCAGAGCTGCCAAAGAGATGGAGTACAGTTTCGTTTTGGCGCTGTCGCCACGGGAGGAGAGCACGCAAGGCACCTTGGCACCCATCAGGATGGCGCCGATCTCGGCATGGTTGAACTTGGTGCAACATTTGTAGAAGACGTTGCCGCTTTCAATGTTCGGGAAGAGCAGACAGTCGGCGTCGCCGGCCACGTCGCTCTTCAGCTTTTTGATTTCGGCAGTCTCCTTGTCGATGGCGATATCCAGGGAGAGCGGACCATCGACGTAAGCGCCGGAGATTTGTCCGCGCTCGGCCATTTTGGCAATGATGGCGGCGTCCACGCAGGCCTGCATGCCGGCAGACATCTGCTCCGTGGCACATACCAGCGCCACTTTCGGCTTCTCAATGCCGATGGCTTTGGCCGTGCCGACGAGATTGCGCAGAATAACTTGTTTCTGTTTCAAATCCGGAGCCAGAATGATAGCCACATCGCCCACGATAAGCAGTTTGTGGTAGGCGGGATTCTCAATGACTGCCACGTGGGAAAGCGTGGCGTTGGGCGGGCAAAGCCCTTTTTCCTTGTTCAGGATGGCGCGCATGTACTTGTCGGTAGGCAGCAAACCCTTCATCAGGATGTCGCCCTCACCGTTGTTGATGAGGTCGCAACTCATGGCTGCAGCCTTCACATCCACGGTTTCATGTATGATCTTGAACTTGTTGATGTCAATGCCTAACTTCTTGCAAACTTGTTCGATGGCAGCGGTGTCACCAACCAGAGTGGCGTCAACCACACCCATGTCAACCGCAGCATTCACAGCCTCTATGGTGTGCTCGTCATTGGCATTTGCAGCTACAAGTCTTTTTTTCGGTTTCGATTTTACTAATTCTACTACTTGATCTAATTTAGTGACATTCATATTTTTGTGTTTTAAAAATTGTTTTGTGCCGATAGGCCGCAAAAGTACAAAAAAAAGTGTACTTTTGCACTCGTTCAATTATTGATAAAAAATATGTTAGATTTTTCCAAAGTTCGTATCGTTGAAGGCTTCCCCACACCTGGAATCAAGTTCTATGATATCACCACATTGTTGAAGGATGGGGATGAGTACAGGAAAGCCATAAACGATATGTTGGAGAATGCAAAAAGCATACATCCCGATGTGATTGTGGCGTTGGAAGCCCGCGGTTTCTTTTTCGCCCCTACGCTGGCTTACCTCTTGGGCGTTCCGTTTGTCCCTATCCGCAAGAAAGGCAAGCTTCCAGCTGCCACCTATTCCGAGCAGTACAATCTGGAATACGGCACGGATGTGATAGAGATTCATCAAGATGCTATCAAAGATAATCAGCGCATCCTTTTGTTGGATGATGTGCTGGCCACCGGTGGCACCATGAGCGCGGCGGTGAAACTGATGCGTCATTTTCATCCGGCCTCCATTGACCTCATGTTCCTCATTGAACTTACCGCCCTTAACGGCAGAGAGAAAATCAAAGGCTGTAATATACATAGCCTGGTTCAAATATAAACAACATCAATAAATAAATAATAAAGCATTTTTGAAATGAAAAACATTGATTGGAAAAGTTTGTCATTCGGTTATGTGAAAACCGACTACAATGTCCGCTGCTATTTTAGAGACGGCAAATGGGGTGAGTTGGAGGTTTCTTCCGACGAGTACATCCCGATGCACATGGCTGCTTCCTGCCTGCACTATGGTCAGGAGGCATTCGAAGGTATGAAGGCTTTCAGAGGGAAAGACGGCAAAGTCCGTTTGTTCCGCTGGGAGGAGAACTGGAAACGTTTGAACAACTCTGCAGACACCATCATGTTGGCTCCTATTCCCGAGGACTTGTTTTTCGCAGCCCTTGAAAAGGTGATTAAGCTGAATGCGGCTTATATTCCGCCTTACGGAACGGAAGGCTCCCTTTACATCCGTCCGTTGCTCATTGGCACAGGCGCCACGATTGGTGTGAAACCTGCCGATGAGTATCTCTTTGTCATCTTCGTAATGCCGGTTGGCCCCTATTTCAAAGAGGGTTTCAAACCCACCAACATGCAGATTGCGAAGGATTACGACCGTGCCGCTCCGCTGGGCACTGGCCATGTGAAGGTCGGTGGCAACTACGCCGCTTCTCTCCGCGCCGGTGAAAGAGCTCACCACGAAGGCTTCAGCGCCTCCATCTTCGCCGATGCCAAGACCAAGACCTACATCGATGAGGCTGGTCCTGCCAACTTCTTCGGCATTAAGGATGGCAAGTATGTTACCCCGGACTCCGGTTCTATCCTGCCTTCCATCACCAACATGAGTTTGCGCCAGATCGCCGAAGACCTCGGCCTGGTTGTGGAACGCCGCCACGTTAGACTGGATGAACTCAGCACCTTCGAAGAAGCCGGTGCTTGCGGTACCGCCGCCGTCATCTCCCCGATCCACATGATTCAGGATCGTGAAACGGGTGAGGAATTCGTCATCGCCAAGGATGGCAAGCCCGGTCCCTGGAGCATCAAGATGCGCGAGACCCTCATGGGCATCCAGTACGGTGAGATTGAGGACAAACACCATTGGTGCACTATCGTGGAATGCTAATTCACGATTGTCCGACAATAAAAAAGCCCCGTTTCGACGGGGCTTTTTTTATGCATACAAACTCAAATTACGAACTAAAAAATTCCGAGCTACTATTTAACAAGGTTAACAATAGCCTTAAATGCCTCAGGATTATTCATCGCGAGGTCGGCGAGGGCTTTGCGGTTGAGCGCAACACCCTTCTTTGCCAGACTGCCCATGAGGACAGAATAGGACATGCCATATTCGCGTGCGCCCGCATTGATACGGGTAATCCACAAACTTCTGAAGTTTCTTTTCTTAGCTTTTCTATCGCGGTAGGCGTATTGCTGGCCTTTCTCCCACGAATCAAACGTTTTTACGTTTGCCGAAGTACCCACGGGTACGTTTCAAAATCTTTTTTCTTCTTGCTCTTGAAGCAACATGATTTACTGATCTTGGCATAATTAAGTTCCTTTCTTTTACGTCAGCGGTTTAATTCTTAAACTCTTCGATAGCTGATAGTAAAGTTTATTTTTTAATTGTTAATAATTGA
This sequence comes from uncultured Bacteroidales bacterium, assembly GCA_905233745.1. Taxonomy (GTDB): domain Bacteria; phylum Bacteroidota; class Bacteroidia; order Bacteroidales; family WCHB1-69; genus F23-D06. The sequence goes on along the minus strand of CAJODA010000046.1, from coordinate 12,935 downwards.
TTTAGCACTGGCCGAGCATTTGCTTGACGGTGCGTTCCAAATTCGGTTCGACAATGGCGCTGTAAGCCAGGTTACGTTTTCTCTTTGTACTTTTTTTGGTGAGAATGTGGCTGTGATAAGCGTGATGTCTCTTGATTTTTCCGGTGCCAGTCAGAGTGAATCTCTTCTTGGCAGCGGCTTTCGTTTTAATTTTTGGCATTTTTCTCTAAGTTTTTAAAGTGTTAATATGAAGAGCTTGCTGCATTCTTATTTTTTTGTGGACTTCGGACTGATCATGATGGTCATGTTCTTGCCCAAGAGCGTCGGCATCTGGTCCAGTTTGCCGAATTCCTCCAAACTCTGCGCAAAACGCAACAGCAGGAGTTCGCCCTGGTCCTTATAGATAATGGAACGGCCCCTGAATGTCACCATGACCTTGACTTTGTAGCCATCTTTCAGGAACTTCTCCGCATGCACGCACTTGAAGTTGAAGTCATGATCGTCGGTTTGAGGTCCCATGTGAATCTCTTTCACCACCGTCTTTGCGCTGTTGGCTTTTATCTCCTTGGCTTTCTTTTTCTGCTCATAAAGATATTTCTGATAGTCCATCACTTTGCATACGGGAGGATTAGCATTGGGAGAAATTTCCACCAAATCCAACTCGTATTGGTCGGCTATGGCCAAAGCTTCACGTAAGGATACTATCTTCGGTTCAAAATTCTCACCCACCACGCGCACGGTTTGCGCTGTTATGTAGTTGTTTATTCTGTGCTGGGCTTCTTTTTTGGGACGGGGACCATATTGTCTCGGTCTGAAATTGTTAGGCGTCGTGTTCAAGGCTCCTTTCTTTTTTGGTTTTTTTGTAATAACTTTATTTATAATAAATTTAGGGCGGCAAAAATACACTTTTTTTAATATTTTAATGGTACTGCTGTAATTTTTTTATTTTTGCAGCGTTAAACGAGGAATACTAATTCTTAAAAATGAAAATCAAGTCGCACTTCTTACATCTGTTGATTCCGCTGATGGTTCTGTCTGCGCTCCCGTTCTCGAGGTTGGCTGCCCAGAATTCTGAATTCGGAGCATGTGTGGGTACGATGTTTTATCTGGGCGACCTCAATCAGACAAAACTCTTTAAACTGAATCTCAAAGATCCTTCACTCAACCAGTTGCATTTTGGCGCGGGTTTCATGTACCGATATAATATCTCCCCTAGATTCGCCTTCAAGGCCGACTTTTTGTTTGGAAAAGTCTCTTCGACCGACAAAGGTACGGACATGAGAGACCGTAATCTCAGCTTTTCATCGCCGATCACGGAGTTCTCCGCGGAAATTGAACTCAATTTCTTTGAATTGTACAACACAACCGGCAAAAACAGATTCTCCCCATATATTTTCACCGGACTTACACTCTTTTCGTTCAATCCCCAGACGGAGTTAAACGGACAGACCTATGATCTGCACAGTATGGGTACGGAAGGACAGGGATTGGAGGGTGGCTCCAAACCTTATTCGCTTACCACCGTGGCCATTCCGTTCGGATTCGGTATTAAAGCCACTATTGGACGCTACTTTGCCATTGGCGCAGAGTGGGGGCTCCGGTGGACCTTCACCGACTACTTGGATGATGTGGGCGGACGCTATTATGACAATGACGTGCTCCGTTCCGCGTATGGTGATTTGGTGGCCGACCTTGCCGATCGTTCCCCAGAGCTTAAGGATAATTTGGGTGAACCCCTGGAACGCCATGTTGCTGGCCATGCTAGAGGCAATGAGACAACTCACGATGCCTATTCCTTCGCGGGTATCACGATGACGGTGAAATTTGGCAATGAGGATCGCGCTTGCCGGCTGAAATTGCCCCGAAAAAAACGTTAGAAAGAATGAATAACCCAATCGACATGAATAGAATGCCGCAGCATGTTGCTGTGATTATGGACGGTAACGGCCGCTGGGCGCAGAACCACGGCCATGAACGCTATTACGGCCATCAGGCCGGCGTGGAGGCTGTGAGAGGCATCATTGAATGTGCCGCCGAACTCGGCATCCGCTATCTCACCCTCTACACCTTCTCCACGGAGAATTGGAACCGCCCCAAGGAAGAGGTGGAACTGCTGATGGGTTTGCTTGTTAAAGCCATGCATAACGAACTGGAAAAGCTTATAGCCAATAATGTGCGATTGCTCATGGCCGGGCGTATGCAGGACCTGCCCGAGTCTAGCCGGGAGGCTATGCAGTATGCTATTGACAAAACTGCGGCAAATGACGGGCTGACGGTTGTTTTGGCCATAAGTTACAGCGGCCGGTCCGAACTGGCTCACGCCGCCTCCTCCATTGCCCGAAAAGCCGTGGAGGGTGTCCTTGATCCCGAAGAGATTTCCGAGGAAACGATTAGCCGGCACCTTTATTTGAGCGAAGTGCCGGACCCGGACATCCTTATTCGTACCGGTGGCGAGTGCCGACTCAGTAACTTCCTGCTGTGGCAACTGGCATACGCCGAATTCTTCTTTCTGCCAGTGATGTGGCCCGATTTCAGCAAGGATGACTTCAAGGAAATCATTGCTGATTTCCAAAATAGGGAAAGACGATACGGGAAAACTGGAGAACAAGTCCGTAAACATTGATTTTTTCACTATCTTTGCTGCCAATTTTTTCGGAAAGGAATGAATTTTAAAAAGAGACTCGCTTTTTTGCTGCTGATAACCATTACCTTCTGTTCGTCAGTTACTTACGGACAGGTGGTTGTGGGTGGTGACAACCCGGGCGAACCTATTAAAATTGATTATGCCAACCCGAAAAAGTATGAAATTGGCGGTATTACCTCCTCTGGAACAGCTCCTTTGGACCAGAGACTGCTCTCTTTCCATGTGGGCGATGTGATAGATATTCCCGGTGAAGAGATTTCCAAAAGTGTGAAAAACCTTTGGAAAAGCGGACTTTATGACGATGTGGAAATCACCGTCACCCGCGTTAGCGGAAATATTGCATTCTTGGATGTCCGCTTGGAGGACCGGGCCCGATTGATTTCTTTCGGCTTCAAGGGAACCACCAAAAGCGAGGAGAATGACCTTCGCGAAAAGTTACGCATCTCCCAGGGCAACATCATCAACGACAATATGAAGACCACCTGTATCAACACAATCCGCAAATACTATGTGGATAAGGGATTCTACAGTTGCACGGTGAAAGTACAGGAGATTGATGACGAGAAAATTAAAAATGCCAAGAATCTTCTTTTCGATATTCAGAAATCCAAGAAGGTCAGAATCAGCAAGATTAACATTATCGGCAACAAAGGCGTCCCTGATGCTGTGCTGTTGCGCTCTATGAAAGAGACCAAGGAGAAATTCCTGTTCATGCCTTTTTATAAGATGGATACGGCTATTGCCTATTGTCTCAAACATCCTGGTTACTATGAATCCAAGGATATGAAAGATCATTTGGATGAATATTTTGCCGATCGTGTAAAACTGCGCATTTTCAAGAAATCCAAATTCACGAAAGAGACCTATGAGGATGATAAGGTGAATTTGATTGAAAAGTACAACGAGCTGGGTTACCGCGATGCTGTAATTGTGAGAGATACTTTCTATTTGGACGGCCGTGACATGCATATCGACATTGAAGTCAACGAAGGCCCCCAGTATTATTTCAGGAATATCAGTTTTGTGGGCAACACCCTCTATCCGACCTCATTGCTCAAACAGCTTCTCGGTATCGAGAAAGGAGATGTCTATAATCAGACGCTTTTGAACAAGAGTCTGACCATGAAGGAGGATGGAGAGGACCTCGCCTCTTTGTATATGAATAACGGTTACCTGTTTTTCAATGCCAATCCAGTGGAAGTTGCCATTGAGAACGACTCCATTGATATAGAGATCCGTATCCGGGAGGGTAAGCAGGCACGATACAATAAAATCACCATAACGGGTAATACAAAGACGAATGATAATGTCATCTTGCGTGAACTTACCACTATTCCCGGCCAATTGTTCAACCGTGCCGACATCATCCGTTCGCAGCAGGTGCTGATGTCATTGGGCTATTTCAATCAGGAGAAGATGGACGTACAACCCAAACCTAATGAAACGGACGGTACGGTGGATATCAACTATGTGGTGGAAGAGACTTCTTCCGACCAGCTATCCCTGAGTGCAGGTTATGGCGCTAGCGGATTTTTGATTACCGCAGGTATTGCATTCAACAATTTCTCGACATATAAACTCTTCAAGAAGGATGCATGGACGCCTATTCCGGGTGGCGATGGACAGCGACTGACTTTGAACGTTTCCACCAATGGCCTCTGGTACCAATATTATAATATGTCGTTTACGGAGCCTTGGCTTGGAGGAAAGAAACCTAACGCCCTGACATTGGGTGTGTATTTCCAGAAACAGACTAATGGTAAGAAGAAGAAAACCGACCCATCCTATGCATCTTCCAGTATCGCGGGTGCTTCGTTGTCATTGGTGTCCAAGCTGAAATGGCCTGACGATTATTTCCAGATGTCACATACGCTGTCGTATGAGTACTATACGGTGAACAACTGGTCGGGATACTATGTTTTCAGCAACGGTTATGCCAACAGCCTTAGCTATATCTTCTCCCTGTCCAGAAATTCTGTGAATGCCCCCATTTATCCACGGGAGGGTTCCAGTCTTACATTCAGCGTGCAGCTCACTCCTCCGTACTCCCTCATGACGGGTATAAATTATGCGAATGTTTCCGAACAAGAGCGATACAAATGGCTTGAGTTCCACAAATGGAAGTTCAGCGCCGCATGGTTCACCCGTATTGTGGACAATCTGGTGTTGAACATACGACTGAAAATGGGATTTATGGGCTGCTATAATAAAGATATAGGTATAAGCCCGTTTGGAAGATTCTATGTCGGTGGTGATGGATTGTCAAACTTCTCCTACGACGGCCGTGAGATTATCGCCATGCGTGGTTATGACGACGAAGTCCTGTCGCCCTACAAAGACGGAACCTCCATTGGTGGTAGTATTTTCAACAAGTTCACGGCAGAGTTGCGTTATCCTATCACCCTCAATCCGTCAGCCACAGTTTATGTGCTTGCATTTGTGGAGGCGGGCAAGGGCTGGATCGACAAGCGGCAATACAATCCGTTCGACTTGTACAAGTCTGCGGGCTTAGGTGTTCGCGTCTATCTGCCTATGTTCGGTTTGCTCGGCTTCGACTGGGGTTACGGTTTCGACGAGGTGCCTGGAAGAACCAACGGTCCGAGCGGCAGCAAATTCCATATCTCTATTAACCAGTCGATAGACTAATATTTATACTAAATTTGTGATTTATTCGTTACCCCAAAATAATTGAATACTATGAAGAAAGTTTTTTTATCCGTAATGATAGTGCTGTTTGCTTTTACAGGCTTCAGCCAGAAATATGCCTATATCAATTCCGAGTACATTCTTTCAAACATGCCGGAATACAAGGAGGCACAGGCGGAGCTCGACCGGGTGGCTGTGCAGTGGCAACGCGAGATTGAAGCCAAGTTTGCCTCCATTGATTCCATGTACAGAAAGTATCAGGTGGAGGCCATCACAATGCCGGACCAGATAAAGAAGAACCGTGAGGAGGCAATTATTGCACAAGAGAGAGCTGCCAAAGAGTTGCAGAAGAAACGCTTCGGCCAGGATGGTGATCTCTTCAAAAAGAGAGAGGAACTCGTGAAACCTATCCAAGACAGGGTGATTTCCACGGTTAACGACTATGCCAAGGAAAGGGGTTTTGCCTTTGTTTTCGATACCGCCGGTGAAATGTCCATCATCTATGCGGATCCGAAATGGGACATTAACGCGGTGATCCTTCAAAAACTGGGCATTTCTGTTGATACGGAATTGGATGACTAATAGAATTATACAATAGATTGTTTATCATAAAAATCAAGACTCAATGAAAAAGATGTTATTACTCGTCGCAGTTGCTTTGTTTTTTGGCATAGGCACTGCTGATGCGCAAAAGTACGGCCACGTCAACTCTGGCGAAATTCTGGAGGTGATGCCCGGAATTGACTCCCTTCAAATCAAGTTGAAAGCGTTTCAGGAAGATCTTCAGACCATGTATGAAAGCATGATGACAGAATACCAGCAGAAGAAGGACAAGTTTGATCGTGAGGTCGGCACCATGTCGTCAGCAGTTCGTCAGGTGCGTGAAAAAGAGTTGCAGGACCTGGCTACCCGTATTCAGGAGTTCCAGGCCAATGCGCAAGAGGACTTGGAGGAGAAACAGTATGAGTTGGCAAAGCCCTTTCAGGACGCTATCCAGGACGCCATCAATAAAGTGGCCAAAAGTAATGGATATGCCTATATCTTCGATACCAAAATTCTCCTGTATTACGGTGCTGGGGATGACATTACCCCGCTGGTGAAGAAAGAATTGGGAATTAAATAAAGGGAAATGGCTATGAAGAAATATGCTCTTATATTGTTCGTGCTTGCCTTGTCACTGACAGGCTTCTCCCAAAAAGCCAAGTTCGGTCATGTGGACTATGCTGCCATTATGAAGGAGATGCCGGGTATTGACACAGCGCAAACCAACCTGCTGAACCTGCAAAAGGAGCTGCAGGAGACTGGCCAGCTCATGGCGGAAGAGTTGAAAGCCAAGGAGGCGGATTACAATAGAATGGCCGCCGCCGGTGCCTCTTCAGCCATTCTGAAGGTGAAAGAGGATGAGATGACCAAACTTTACACGCGATTCCAGGAGTTTGCCGCCAATAGTGAAATGGAATTGCAGGCAAAGCAGATAGAGTTGCTGAAGCCGTTCCAAGACAATCTCCTTGAAGCCATCAAGAAGGTGGCGGAGGCTGGCAAATACACCTACGTGTTCGACATTTCCACATTGGCCTTTTCATCGGAAAGTGATGATTTGACCAGGGCGGTGAAAACAGAACTTGGTATAAAATAGAAAAGAGGGTCAACTTTGTTGACCCTCTTTTTTTTCTCAAAATCTTCGCAATACTACTCCAAGCTGATAGCTTCGCAGGGGCATACGTCAGCGCATGCGCCACATTCGATGCAGAGATCAGGGTTGATAGTGTAAGCAGCGCCTTCGGAAATAGCTTCCTGAGGGCATTCGCCTTGGCAGGTACCACAGGCGGCGCAAAGATCCGGGTTAATTTTGTAAGCCATTGTGTTTAGTTTTTGATGTTGTTTTAATGCGGCAAAAATACATTATTTTTTAATTCAACAATTAAAAAAAACATTATCTGCTTATTGTATAGATTTTACCTGGTTTACAGGTGATTACGCCCTTTAACTCCAATCCAAGCAGAATCCCTGCAAGTTGGGAGGGGGTTAGATTCGGCATCTGTTCAGCGATTCTGTCAATGAATACTGACTCCTTATCGCGCAGTATTCCGATAATGTCTTGCTCAGTGTCCGATAATTCAACGAACAGCTGTGTCTGGACAGCCCTGCGCGTGTTTTTCCAGTTCATCAGATCCATAATGTCATTACCGGAGGTGACCAATGCGGCCACGTTCTTTTGGATAAGGTTGTGGCAACCACTATGTTTGTCCGTATGGATAGACCCGGGAATAGCGAAAACGTCACGATTGTAGGAGTGGGCCAAGTAGGCGGTGATGATGCTCCCTCCTTTGTCACCGCTCTCGGCTACGAGCGTGCAATCGGCCATGCCTGCGATGATACGGTTGCGCTTTGGGAAATTCAGCCGGTCGGGTGGAGTGCTGTATTCATATTCACTGATGATGGTTCCCCCGTTTGCGAGAATGCGCTGCGCAAGATCCTTGTTCTGATACGGATAGATAACGCCTAATCCGCTGCCTAGCACTGAAATAGTGCGTAAGCCGTTTTCTATGGACTTTTGATGAGCCTCTGTGTCAATGCCGTAGGCCAGTCCGCTAACAGTGACCACATCTGTGCCCTGTAGTTCAGCGAGAATCTTGCCCACGCTATGCCGCCCGTATTCGGAGGCATTCCGCGTTCCTACGATGGCCATGATGTGCGGCACATTGAAATTGTCATCACCAAGACAGAAAAAGGATAAAGGTCCGTCACTGCATAATTTCAATCGGAAAGGGAAATGCTTGTCGGTGTAGAAACAGAGTTTGACACCTGCATGATCCATTTGCTTCAATTCCTCATCCACGATGTGTCGCAAATGACTGTCAATGCTGAGTGACGGCACCTTTTTCTTCTGTTTCCGCAAATCTGTTTGCCAGCTCTCGGGTTCTTCAAAAATCCGGGTGACTGTACCTGACAGTTGTAGCATTTTTTTGATGGTGGCTGGACCATATCCTTCCTGATGTTGTATGGCCAACCGATAGAAGTCTTCGGAGTATTTCATGGTTTATGTTACTTTTGTTTTGGGATGGCAAAGATAATATATTTTTGTATTTTTGCCGACAATCAAAAGTTATGTTCGATATGAAGAAACTGATTTTTCCGCTTATTGCCATATTGCTTGTTTTGGCTGTTTCTTGCAAAAAGAATTCTGTGCCCGCTTTCAAATCCGACAATTTCTCAACAGGAAAGGCCGGTGAAATGATTTTGGCCATCGATTCCAACTATTGGACAGATGCAGCCATCAAGGCCATTTATAAAGTTCTGCAGCAGCCGCAGCCGGCTATTAACCAGATTGAGCCGATGTTTGATGTTATCCAATGCAGCAACAAGGATTTTCTGGCCTCGTTCACCCGTCATCGCAACATTGTACAATTTGATTGCAAAAAACAGTATTCAGGAAATTACTTTGAAATAGAGAAGAATCCTTTTACGAACCCTCAGGTGCTGGTGAAAATTCGGGGAAACAATCAGGATTCCTGCCTGGCTCTCTTTTTGCAGCATCAGGACGAAATCATCCAGGCTATGTACAATAATGATCTGGCACGTCTGCAGAATGCCCATCGTAAACTTAACAATCCTGAGGTTGAGAAAAAGATTAAAGATAAATTCGGGATATCCATGACAATTCCCACGGAATATTTTGTTGGTCGTGAGGAAAAAGATTTTCTGTGGCTCTGCTGTCGTACCCCCAAGAACGACCGTTTTGTCATGATTTACCAAACCCCGGCATACACGATAAACACCGCGAATGTGGTGGCCAAAAGAGACAGTGTCACCAAAGCCTACATTGCCGGTGCGGTGCAAGGCGCTTATCCCAAAGTGGCTGATGTGAAAGATTTTCCATTAGCGCAGAATATCCAAATTCGCTATCATAGTGGATTGGAACTGAGAGGTTTCTGGGATTCTGTGCGCGACAAGATGGGCGGTCCGTTCTACAGTTTCACCATGCTTAATGCCGACAATAGCCAATGCATTACGATTGACGGTTTTGTGTATGCCCCGCAGGAACACAAACGCGATTATATCCGTGAGGTTGAAGCCATCGTGAAATCGTTGAAATAGTTCCCAATACTTGTAACATTTTCCTTCCCTTTTGCGACATAGTTATCGTGGCAGCAACAGAACAGGAAATACAAGAGTTAATTGACGGTTGTCTGAACAACAACCGCAATGCTCAACGTAAACTGTATGAGATGTTTGCTCCTGCGATGCTGGGCGTGTGCATGCGTTATGTGGGCAGTAAGGAGAAAGCGGAAGATGTGATGATGGATGGTTTTATGGGCGTGTTCAAGAACCTGTCCTCTTATCGGAAAGAGAGTTCTTTGGAATCGTGGATTCGTTCCATCATGGTGAAAACCGCCATTTCCTATTTTAGGGCGGAGAAGCGGCATCTGATGAACGACAGCTTGGACGACAAGGAGGATTTTCAGCTGCCTGTATCGGAGCGGGAGGAATCCATAGTCACCCGATTGGAAGCGAAACAGGTTTTGGAAATCGTGGGAAAAATGCCTGAGGATTTGAGGGTGATTTTTAATTTGAGGTTAGTTGAAGAATATAGTTTTAAAGAGATTGCGGAAGAATTGGGGAAAAATGAAAATACGGTCCGCGTGTATTACCAGCGCGCCCGAAAATGGTTGATTGACCGAATAATATAATGGATAGAGGCGCACGGCCGTGCGTCTCAACCTAATCGGCCGTGCGTCTCCACAACAACAGACAATGAACGACATAAAAGACATATTGACACACCAAAAGGTAACCCCATCCCCCGATTGCTGGGATAAGATCAGCAGCCGGTTGGATATGGTGATGCCGCAAGGCGCTGAGCAAGCCGCTTCGCAGGCCGCGTCCGCCACGACGCAGGGCGGGCACCTGCTCGGCTCGCTGGCAGCCAAGATTGCGGCGGGTGTGATCGGTGTGGCTGCCGTGGTCACCGTGGTTACGGTTGCCGTTACAGCTGACAAGATGTCTCAACCAGCTGAGGAAAAGCATATTGCCTTGACGGATACCACCTCCGTTTTACCCGGCAATACTGACACGACCGACTATCATTCCGAGCCCGTCTCGCCCAATGTCCTTAATTATTCCGAAAATCCATATTCCAGTTCATCAAGAGCTTCTTTATCAGCTGATAATCAGACTGAACAGCAATTCATGCCGACGACAGAGCCCGTTTCTAATACCCCTGCCTCATCCCTTGTACCCATTGCACCCACTTCCCCCCATTCACCTCATGCACCTTCCTCCCCCCTTGTACCCCTTTCACCCCTTTCACCTCCTTCACCCCCTTCACCCCCTTCTCCTGCCAATCATCCCGTCGCCCAGGCTGTGCAACAGGACCCGGTAGTCCAAAATCTCCCCGAAGATGCGGTAGATTGGACACCGCCCATCAAATTGGAAATACCCAACGTTTTCACGCCGAATGGGGATGGAATTAACGACAAATTTTTCATTGTTGGTCTGGAGAATTGCGTGCAGCGCAAATTGGAGGTGAGAAACCGCGCGGGCCAAGTGGTGTTCAGAAGCAACAGTTACGAAAACAATTGGGATGGAGGCGACTGCCCCGACGGAACGTATCGCTATATGTTCCTTTATGCAGGCGACAATGGTATTGAGCAGACACTTTCGGGTGTGGTGACCATTATCCGCCGCTAGCGTAATCCTGTTTTTATTTCCCTTATCATATCCACCGCCTTTATGTTGCGCGGAGAAACGATGTCTATCCATCCACTTTCGATTGGATAGACGCGATTTTCCTTAACGGCGGGTAGCAGATTGTATGGAAACTGGGCACAAAAAGCGTCTTTGTCTTCCTTCCGGATGAGGATGATGTCAGGGTTTGCCTCGAAAAGCACTTCACGGCTGATGCTCCAGGAAGTGAGTGATTTACCGACATTCTCGCATCCGGCCAATTCGATGATTTCGTTAATGTGCGTGTTTTTAGGTGCGGTGAAATCGCCTGCATCGCCGAATCCCACCACATAATACACCTTTTTCTTAATTGTGGTGTCTTGTGCGTTCTCCTGACGCATTCCCTTAATCTCATTCCGCCATCTTGATGCTTCTGTATTTGCTTTTTGTTCGCATTGCGTAATGCGGCCTATCACCTCCATCATGTCAGCCATGCCCTCCATGGAGGTCTCCTCCACGATACATATAACGGGTATCCCCATTTTTTCAATAGCATCCACGTCTTTTTTCGAAATCATGGAACCTATAAGCACCGCGTCAGGGTGTAGGGAAAGCAGCAATTCGAAGTTTATGTTGTGCATGCCGCCGATTTTAGCGATTTTCGATGTTTCAGGAGGGTACATGCAAAAGTCGGAGATGCCGACCAACTTGTCTTGTGCGCCCACAAGGAACATCACCTCGGTGATGGCAGGCGAGATGGAAACAATGCGCTCAGGGGCCTTTGTTAACTCTATGTGCCGGTTATAGGAGTCTTCCCACGTAAAAAATGCTTCTTGACTCTGATTGGTTTTGGGAGAGTGGCAGGCACTGAAAACCATAACCAGCATCCCCAACAGGATGATGGGTTTCTTGATAAGTTTCATCATTATTTATGCAAACGATAGAGTGTTCGAGGAAAATGTCTTTGATTATTTCAACAACATCTCGTTGTATTTCTTCAGGCTTTCCAGGATGTTTACACGCACGTGGATGAAGTCGTCGGTGCCGGCCTCTTTGAGAGCATCCAGGCATTCTGTCGGGTTGCCGGCCACGAGGAACGGCGTATTCGGGAACTGTGCCTTGCATTGCTTGGCAGCCTCTACACCTAGTGTGGCGTATTCCTCATCGGAGCTGCACACCACAATCAAGGCTGGATTGGCTTCTGCAACGGCTTTCACGCCCTCTTCCACGGTGGCGAAACCGGCGGGTTCCACAATCTCGTAACCTGCGCAGCCGAAGAAGTTCGTGATGAAGCCGGCGCGTGCCTGACGCATGGCCAAGTTGCCCAACTTGAGCAAATAGACCTTCGGGCGACCGTTCTTCTCGGCATATTTCTCCGTGGCCAGGCGGATTTCCTCGAAGGCAACCGCTCCGCGGTAAGTCTTCAAACCTTCGTTTTCATCCTTCACAACACGCTCAATCTTGTCGGCCATGTTCTCCTTGATGTTCGGATACTGGTTGGTGCCGAGCAGGATATAACGGCGGGTGGCGATGTCCATGTCGCGTTTCTGGCAGCTCTTCTCGATTTCTGCTTTCATAGACCCGTCTTCGATGGCTTTCAGGGCGCCACCGTTGGCTTCCACACTCTGGAACAGGGTCCAGGCGTGCTCGGCGATGGCGTTGGTGAGCGTTTCAACATAGTAGGAACCGGCGGCAGGATCCACCACGCGGTCCATGAAGGCTTCTTCCTTCAAAATCACCTGCACGTTGCGGGCGATACGGCGGGAGAAATCGTCAGACTCTTTGTAGGCCACATCAAAAGGTTGCAGTGAGATGGCATCGGCGCCACCTATGGCGGCGGACATGCCCTCTGTGGTGCTCCGGAGCATGTTTACGTACGGGTCGTATAGCGTCTTGTTCCAAGTGGAAGCCACCGTGTTGATGCGCAATTTGTAAGCGCATTCGCAATCGGGCTTGTATTGGGCGATTATCGTTGACCACAGCAGACGGGCGGCGCGCA
>CAJODA010000045.1 GCA_905233745.1 uncultured Bacteroidales bacterium | reverse complement strand
GTGACGGAGGGCACTTCCAAGGATACCGTGTTTGCTTGTAACAACCAGTTGCCGTTTTTCTACGAAAGGGAAAAGTATGGTGATGCGTACCGTTGGGATGCTCCCGGTACTAAGGAATGCCATGTGGGAGAAGATTTCAATGATCTTTCCTGGAACGGATGTGACAGTATTGTGACGGTGACCCTGGAGGTGATGAATCCTAAGATCGAGATTCTGGATTTGGGTGACTATTGCGACTCATTCAAGACCACGCTGATGGTGGCCCCGTTGCCAGGCCAGCCGTTTAGTCAGGACGATATCCATGTGTTGAACTGGAATGGGGACGAGTCTTCTACCGGAACCCGCTTTTTGGCTGAACATGTCGGTGTTTACACCTTGGATGCAGAGGTGGGGGATGCAGGCTGTGCCGCCTCCGCAAGCTACAAGATCTCTGCTTGTATGCCGTTTGTAAATCTGCCGAATACCATCACTCCTTCCAATCATGACGGTGTTAACGACTGCTTTGAAATTCCTCAGAAAAGTCTGGTGAAGTCGCTGGAGTTCACTGTGTTTAACCGTAACGGTTCAGTGGTGTTCCAGACAACGGATGTGAACTTCAAGTGGCGGGGCGCACGTTTCAGCGAAGATTATCCGGAGATGGAATATTGTAACCAGACGTATGTTTATACATTGAAAATGGTGGACTACAACGGCAAGCCTTATCCAGTTATCAAAGGAACAATATTGGTGCTGTAGTTCAGAACTCGTTCTACTAAAATCATTAGCTAATGTACTTGAAATCTAATAGATGGATATGGATGGCGGTATGCTTCCTGCTTCTGGCAGGCTGTCATTCAAAATCCAAAGACAAACCCACTCAAAAGCCGTCGGTCACGCCGCCGGCTTTTGACGTTGATTCGGCCTACGGTTTTGTGAAGGCTCAGACCGACTTCGGCCCGCGCGTGATGGGAAGCGACGCGCATGAGGAATGTGCCCGGTATCTGCTGCTCAAGCTCTCCGGATTTTGCGATACGGCTTTCGTGCAAGCGTTCACCGCGCGCACGTATGATGGCAAAAGCTGGCCCGCACTGAACATTATCGGCTCCTTTGCCCCGGAGAAGACAGAGCGTGTGGTACTTGCTTCGCATTGGGATTCCCGCCCGTTTGCCGACCATGACCCGAACCCCGCCAATCGTGGCAAAGCCATCGACGGTGCCAATGACGGCGCCTCCGGGGTGGGGGTGCTGTTGGAAGTGGCCCGCCAGCTGCAACGTCAGAACCCGGCTGTCGGTGTCGATATCGTTTTCTTCGATGCAGAAGACTACGGTCCCAAGGAGGGCGAGAGCGCCCCTCCAGGCGAATGGTGGGGACTTGGCTCCCAATATTGGGCTCAGAATCTCCATAAGCCGGGGTATATGGCACGGTACGGTATCCTCCTTGACATGGTAGGCTCTCCGAACGCCAGATTCTATCAGGAGAGCTTCTCCGTGCGCGACGCACAACCCGTCGTGGCCAAAGTGTGGGGACATGCGTATGACTTGGGCTTTGGCGACTATTTTGTAAACCAACCCGGCGGCATCATCACGGATGACCACTACTATGTCAATAAGTTTGCACCATTCAAGATGATAGACATTATCCATTATGATATGTATTCCGGCTCCGGGTTCTCTCCCGTATGGCATACAATTAACGACAATATCCAAAATATTGACAAAAATTCGCTTGGCGCGGTGGGCAAAACCTTGTTGTATGTGATTAAAAACGAAGAGTGATGCGATACAAAGTGTTTAAGTTCGGCGGCGCATCCGTCAAGGACGCGCCCGCTATTGAAAATCTCCATAATATCCTGCGCCGCTATCCTGACGACCATATCATCGTTGTGATATCGGCTATGGGCAAAACCACCAATTTTTTGGAGAAGGTGCTGCACGCCTATTACCATAATCCCGATCAGGTGGAGGCTTTGGTCTCCGAATTGGAGCAGCAGCACAAGGATGTGGCCTTGAGGCTGGTTCCGGATCCGGGCTCTATTTTTGATCGTATATCTGAACTCTTTGGACAATTAAGAGCTAAACTGGACGTGGAGCATTCCAATAATTACGATTTTGACTATGACCAGCTCGTAAGCTTCGGGGAGATGCTCTCCACCTCCTTGATTTCCATGTATCTCAATCTGGCAGGGTTGACAAACACGTGGCTGGATGCCCGTCGCCTCGTGCGCACGGACGACACCTATCGCGAAGGTCGTGTGGATTGGGATACCACGATTGCCCAGATTCGAGATGCCGTATTGTCCAAGCCCGATCGCGTCTTTGTCACCCAAGGCTTTATCGGTGGCACCGCCGAGCATCTTACAACCACCTTGGGTCGTGAGGGATCCGACTATTCTGCCGCCATCATGGCGTATGCCCTTGATGCCGAGAGCGTGACTATCTGGAAAGATGTGCCCGGATTGCTCAATGCTGACCCCAAGCGATTCCCCGATGCGGTGAAACTGGACAAGATTCCATACGAAGAAGCGGTGGAACTTTCCTATTACGGGGCTTCCATTATCCATCCGAAAACCTTGAAACCCCTGCAGAACAAGCAGATACCACTCTATGTAAAATCTTTCTTCGAACCGGATAATGAAGGAAGTGTCATTATGACCTGTACCTCCAAATCAAATGTTCCTTCCATTATTGTAAAGGACCGCCAGACGTTGCTTACGGTTTTCCCCCGTGATTTCTCCTTCATTGCAGTGGACAACCTTTCTGAGTTGTTCGCCGTATTTGCAAAATACCGAATACGTATTAACATGATGCAGAACTCGGCTTTGAGCTTCTCGGTATGCACCGATGCCGAGCCGCAACGGGTGCAGCAGTGTGTGGAGGCCTTGCAGGAGAAATACAAAGTGAAATACAACGAAAACGTACAACTCATCACCATCAGGCATTACAACAAGCCGACGATAGAGAAAGTGCTGTCCGGCCGAACCGCCATCTTGCGCCAGACCAGCCGTGCCACGATACAGTTTGTGATAGTTGAGAGATGAACTAAAAGCCGTTTACCCTTTACCGTTTACCCTTTACCGTTTACCCTTTATCCCATTCACCTAATATGAAACATCGTTATCTTATCAGCGGCGGCGGCACCGGGGGGCATATTTTCCCGGCCCTGGCCATAGCCAACAAAATCAAGAAAGAGAATCCGGAAGCTGAGATTCTGTTTATCGGTGCTAGCGACAAAATGGAAATGAAACGTGTTCCGGAGGCCGGTTATCCCATTGAAGGCCTGAGAATCTATGGTATCAGCCGTGATTTCTCACCCAAGGGCATCTGGAAGAATATAAAATTGCCGTTTGTGTTGATGCGGGCGATGCGCAAGGCGCGCGCGATTATACGTGAATTCAAACCCGACATCGCGATTGGAGTGGGCGGTTTCGCGTCCGGTCCTGCTTTAAAGGCCGCAGACCAGCTAGGTGTACCCACTCTGTTGCAGGAACAGAACTCCTACCCCGGAGTGACCAACAAAATGCTGGCCCCGAAGGCCAAAAGCATTTGTGTGGCATACGAAGGATTGGAGAAATATTTCCCTGCCGACAAGATTGTCCTTACGGGCAATCCCATCCGTGCGGAGATACTCAACCTGAAACGCAAAGACCCCAAAGCTTACGACTTTTTCGGATTCTCACCGGAAAAGAAGACGGTATTGGTGGTGGGGGGCAGCTTGGGAGCCAGAACGCTCAATGAGACTATGGCTGCACATCTGGAGGAGCTCCGGAATGCGGATTTGCAGGTGATATGGCAGACCGGAGAACTGTTTTACAAGAACATAGACTCCAAGTTGCTGGCCAGTCAGGATGAGCAGGTGCGCATCTTGCCGTTTATCCGGAATATGAACGATGCTTACAGCATAGCTGACATCATTGTGTCGCGCGCCGGAGCACTGGCTATTGCCGAGTTGTCCGTGGTGGGAGTGCCCACCATTCTGGTCCCATTCCCCTATGCCGCCGAGGACCACCAGACTTATAATGCCAAGGCCCTTTCCACGAAAGGGGCTGCCGTGTTGATTCCCGACTCCGAGGCACGAGAGAAACTGCTGCCTTCACTGATGGAGCTGGCGGGCAATCCGGAGCGGTGTGAACAGATGGGGCAGACGCTGCGCACTTTAGCCCAGCCCGACGCTATTGACAAAATCTACCAGCAGATTGAGCAAGTGTAATTTTCATTTTCCTGTTATGCCGTTCGAGAAAGACCTTCTGGCTGTGAAGCAAACCGAGTTTGAACTCGCCCCTGGGCGGATTCTTATCTCTGTACCATATTATAATGACACCTTCTTCAATCGTTCCGTGGTGCTGTTGACCGATTATGAGGGGGATCATATTGCAGGACTCATCCTCAACCGGCGCATCCCCTATACGGTACGCCAGCTGGTTGACGGCATCCATTCTGACGCATCGATGTATCTGGGCGGTCCTGTGCTGCCCACAGCCCTGTTCTTACTGCACACCTTCGACAGCTGTAAGGATGCCGCTCGCGTATCCCCGGGCATTTATGTAGGCTACGACCAGATTCTGCTCTCTCTGATCGAGCATAACGCCATACCTACTCTTAAATACCGTTTTCTGATGGGCTATGCCGGATGGAGCCCCGGCCAATTGGAAGACGAAATTGCTCGAAATATGTGGGTGGTGGGAAACCCCACGCCGGAGCTGGTTTTCCACCCGGAAACGGATAAGATGTGGAGCAAGGCAGTTCAGGTCTTGGGCCGCGATTATCAGCATTGGCTCAATGTGCCCGAGTATATAAACTTAAATTAGAGCTTATGAAAAAGAATCTTTTACTCATGCTATTTATTTGCGGAATCATCGGTGCCGCATTCGCACAGCAGCGCACAAGCACAGCCAGCAATTTCAGGGGCGGGGTGCGCGGAGGATTCACCGCTTCGCAAATTTCCGGAGACGACCTGACGGGCTTTCATAAGCTGGGCGCCTATGCCGGCTTGTATGCCTGCTATCCGCTGACTGAAAAGGGGAACTTGAAGATACAGGTCGAAATCGACTTCACCATGAAGGGAAGCCATACATATACGCCGCCCAAACTTGCCTCCGTAGTGACAAACAAATATGTGCTCAATATTGGATATTTGGAAGTCCCGCTGCTGCTGCGATGGCGGTTTGCTCGACTCACCATCCGGGGCAATAGTGACTTTGAGTTTGAGGTTGGCCCCATGTTTGGCGTAAATCTATACCAGCGTGAGCGCGACATCAACGGCATCATCTTGGGAAGACCGCAGTTTAACAGATTTGAGTTCGCTGCGCTGGCCGGTATTTCTTACATGTTCAATGAACACCATGGCCTCAGTTTCCGCTATTCCAATTCCATCCTGCCGGTCAGAAAACCCAATTGGGCGGTCAATAGGGGAATCAAAATGCAGTATAATTCTGTGATGATGTTCAGCTATTTCTATCAGTTTTAATGATTGTCAGAACATTATGGTGTTCTGTCGGGCCTGCTTTACCTCTCATTTTCCGGGAAAATCGTGACCGAACATGCTCGATGGAGATACTTATTAATGGCGAGCAGAATCTCCATTTTCATAAAAAAATGGGATGTCCGGTGGATGTTCCGGATTGTATTTTTGCAGCGTTAAATCAGAACAGAATGCCAGTGGTTATTAATTAGGGATTTAATAAATAAGTTGTTGTTTTAATATTTTGATTAGATGCTGTGCGGAGACCCAATGATGATGAGGTCTCCGCATGGTTTTTTTGGACACGCGTGGTGGATGTCATGAATGCGAATTGACGTTATTTTTGTATTTTTGCCCGTTTTATGATGAATACCCTTTTTTTAGATAGAGACGGCGTGGTCAACGAGCAGATTGTCGGCGGATATGTGGAATCTGTTGACCAGTTTGTTTTCAAGGATTTGTTCTTTGATGCGATGAAGCTGTTGCGGCCCTGCTTCAAACACATCATTCTCGTTACCAACCAGCAAGGCATTGGCAAGAAAATCTGCACACAGGCACAAGTTGATGCGGTGCACAGCTTCATGCAGATGCGCCTGCTCTCCCAGCATACTCCGATGGATGCCATCTATTGTTGCCCACACCTTGCATCCGATCACTGCGATTGCCGCAAACCCAACATAGGCATGGCCCTGCAAGCCAGGAACGACTTTCCGGATATAGACTTCAGTGACTCTGTTATGGTCGGCGATTCCCTCTCCGACATGCAGTTTGCCTTCAACGCCGGGATCCTGCCCGTGCACGCCGGCACCATCCGCTATCCTGAATTTGATGAAATACTATCCCTTACGAAATACCATTTCGACTCCCTCTACGATTTTGCCCATTATTTAGTGAATATGAGTGATGAGAATAAGATGAAAAATGTTCATAGTTCATAGTCATAGTTCATGGTTCATAGTCATAGTTTATAGTTCAATGTCATAGTTTACCACCCAAAAACATGCTCACCTACTTCTTCATCTGGTTCCTCTGTTATCCGCTGGCGTTGCTGCCGTTGGCGTTGCTGTACGTGCTCGCGGTGCCGTTGTACCTGGTGCTGGCTTTCGTGGTGCGCTACCGGCGCAAGGTGATTGAGGATAATTTGTCACGCTCGTTTCCTGAAAAATCCCCGAAGGAAATCCGTAAGATTGCCAACCGCTACTATTGGCATCTGTCTCAAATAGCGGTGGAGATGGTGAAGATGCTGCTGTTGCCTAAGGCCGTTTTGCGGAAACGGTATCGTTGCAGTAACCCGGATTTGGTAAACCGTTTCTGCGAAGAGGGGAGGAGTGTCATTCTGATGTCGTCGCACTACAACAACTGGGAATGGATGATTTTGGCGTTGGAAGATATGTTCAAGCAACATGGTGTAGGGGTGGGGAAGCCCAATTCGGATAAAGTTTTCGAAAAGCTTGTCAATCGGGCGCGTACGCGTTACGGCACCGAGGTGGTGTTTGCGGACACGGTGCGCGATACCTTTGAGCACTACGAGTCACAGCATATTCCCGTGGCCTACATGATGCTCAGCGACCAGTCGCCCAACAGCAAGAATCGTTGTTATGTGACCGATTTCCTGCACCAGCGCACGGGCGTGATTTTCGGTGCGGAGCATTTTGCCCGCAAGTACGATATCCCAGTCCTGTACTATGAGGTGGTAAAGGAGCGCATGGGCAAATACCGTGTCGACGTACAGGTGATTGCCGAGCACCCGAATGCGTGCCCCGAGTACGCCATTACCCAAAAATATGTGGAACTGTTGGAGCAGACTATCCTAAAAGCTCCTCAATATTGGCTCTGGAGCCACCGCCGGTGGAAGTTCAAGTTTTAACCTATTTCCCGCTCTTCCTTCTGTTGCATTCCCGGCACAGCATCTGGCAGTTCTCGGCAATGGTTCTGCCGCCCTCATGCCACGGTGTGATGTGGTCGGCCTCCATGTGCGACAATTCGAAGTGATGTCCGCAATCGGCACAAATACCGCCTTGCCGTTCGTATGCTGCTAGTTTCTGCGCCTCTGTAAATGCCCTGATGGATAAATATCGCTCTTTTCGAGTTAGAATATAGGGATAGATGCCTTTTTTGTTGGTCACATCATCATCCAAAATCAGTTTTCTTACTTCTTCGTCAACTACAGTGTGATTTATAATTTGATCTTTGAAATTCTTGTATAAAAAGCCCCAATCCACGCCTTTCATGATCTTTTTGCGTTCCTTGTTGGGATGAAAAGAGGTTTCAATCCATGTGATAACGGCCTGAAAGAACTGCCATAGCGGAGCTGCGCTTGCATCGTGTTGGTGATTGGACATGTAGATTTCGATGTTGCCATCGGATATCCAGGAGATGGCGGTTTCGAGATACTCTTGGCGGATGGCGGAACCGCTGAGGTAATCGCTGCCGATTTTGGCTGCCGGTGCGCCGTTTTTGCTGAAATAGCGTTTGGCGTCGCTCACCCAACTGCCTGCATACACGGCATTGCGCAGCTCCTGTTCGGTGAGTTCTTCGCCCGCAATATTAATCGTCTTGAACCACTTGAGTTTCTCGCTGTCGGTTCCGCTGCATATGTAAACCTGCAGTTCGTAATCCAGAATCTGCTCCTGTTCGTCGGGTTGGAGATTGTGAAAATAGCGGAACATGTAGGCGAAGTCTCCATTCACATATTGGCAGATGCTGATTGTACGCTGTTGGCCGTCGATGATTTCGAAGGTGCCGTCCTCGCGCACCGCCCAATACATCACGTTGAGCGGAAATCCCTGCGTGAGGGTGTCGATGACCGCATCGCGCTGTTTTTCCTTATAGACAAATTCGCGCTGGAAGGGTGGGCGTACATCCAGTCGGCCGCCGTAGGCGCGTACGCCGTTCTCGTTGTTGTCCTGATATCCCGCGGTCAGTTCGCGGACGGTGATTTTGTGCAGTTCTATTTGCATAATATGGTATATTTTAATCTATTGCCAGTTCATATCCCGCATTTCTTCCTTTGTCATCGGTTTTATGCAGTATTCCCTTGGCGACTAGATCCTGAATATCGCGAAGGGCGGTTGCTTGCGAAGACTTGGTCATCTTGGCCCATTTCCCCGTACTCAGCTTTCCTTCAAAGCCGTCCCACAACCTGTTTATCATCTTGATTTGACGCTCATTAAGGACTGTAGTATGATGTCGTTGCCAGAACAATGATTTCCGAATCACTTGTAATGTGCGTGTTTGTGCAGTGTCGATGGCATCTTCCAATGTCAGCAAAAACCAAAGTAGCCATTGGGTTATGTCCAATCCGTGTTTGCCCATGTATTCAAGCGTGTCGTAGTATGACTTTTTGTTCCGCAGTATCGCCGCCGACATGCTGTAGAAGCGTTTGGGCTGACCGTCCGCACGAGCGAGAATCATATCGGTGATAGTGCGGGTAAGGCGTCCATTCCCGTCATCGAAAGGGTGTATATTGATGAACCACAAATGCGCTATTCCGGCTTTGAGCAGGGGATCGATGGTGCTTTCCGCATTAAGCCATTGCAGGAAAAGCCGCATCTCATCGGCTACTCTGTCGGATGGCGGTGCTTCATAGTGGATCTTTTCCTTGCCCATGGCACCGCTTACCACCAGCATGGGTTCATCTCCGCTGCGGTAGGCACCGACTGTTATGGGGGTCATACCGCTTCTGCCTGTGGGAAACAGGGCGGCGTGCCAATTAAAGAGTCGTTGCTCGGTCAAGGGTTCGGAAGCATTTTCAACTGCATCCATTAGCACCTGCACAACCCCTTCGCTGTAATGGTCAGTTGCGGTGGCGCTTGCCAGGTCGATGCCGAGATGTCTTGCCACTGAAGAGCGAACATGTTCCTCGTTGAGAATCAGACCCTCTATCTCGGCATTGCGCAGGACATCCTCTGTGAGAGTGTCGAGTGACGATGCAGACTGGTTTTCGAATCCCAAGGCGTCCATCATGCCCACCAGTCGTCCCTGTTTCTCGCGGACCCGAGCCAAAGGTCCTATCAGACTGCTGTCGTTCCAGCAGAATTGCGGCCATTGGTCATATTGCCATATCCAGATTGGGTTTGTCATTATTTAATCGATTTAAAATATGAATTGATTATTGTGAATATTCGTTGCAAAAATACAAATATTTTTAATATGACATCTAAATGATGCGAAAAACAGCCATAATCAATTCATTTTTTGATGTAATTAAACAGACGGATTGTAGGGTTCGGGGTTTCCCGCCGCCATGGGTAATTCCATTTCAGGTTGTTCGTATGCCTTGACTTTTCCTGTCTGGCGCCGGCGGATGAGGATGCGAGTGTATAGTCCTTTCCCTTGAAGGACAGGTGCATCATATCTGTCACATGGTTTTTTAATATTCTCTAAATAACCGTCACCTCCTCTGTCTGTCGTCCAAATTATTTCGAATTGTTTAGGATTGAATTTATCTAAAAATGTAATGGGCACCCCGATGAAATCATAGTAATCGCAAGGTATATCAGTGTAGGTATTTACATTGATGGCGTCATAATTGTCATATTTCGGATACTCTTCAGGTGTATAATGTTTGTATAGGATTAAATCTTCGTTGTGTTTGGTTACAGGCAAATTTGTGAACCAGCACGAAGTAGAAACTCGAGCCATTTTTTTACCATTTTCTAAATGATGGAATTTTTCCCAATCATCGGGGACTTGAAAGAACATACCAACATTAAAATTCGTATATCCAGTACGAATTCTATCCTCTTGAAACATTTTGAATGTGAGTTTATATTTGAGAGCATTTGTGTTGCCTATGATTAGGAATTGTTTTTCATATTTATCCAGTAATGCAAGATATTCTCGGAATAGCGAGAATGGTGGATTTGTTACAACAATATCAGACTCCTTAAGCAGTTCGATACATTCGGGACTATCAAACGATCCATTCCCTTTTAATTTTGATAATACATTTTTGTTATTTTGAATCAAATATTGCACATCAGCGAGATTTACTGCTCCATCACCATTGTAGTCGTTAACTTCCGTGATTTCAACCTTGTAGGCGGTTTTGGCCGGTTCTTCATCTGGAATGTCAAAGGGTATTTCCAATTCATTTCCGGCAATCGGTGATCCATTGTAGCATGTGACAATCAGTTTTTTCAATCCAAAAGAATTGAAATTGAGCGCAAAAAACTTGAAAAAATTGCTTTCGTACGGGTCGTCACAGTTACAAAACACCACCATTCCCTTAAAATATGGTTTGTAGTATTTGAGTTCTTTTGAGATGTCTCCTAATTGGGTGTAAAATTCATCTTTGCGTGCAACTCTTGCTGCTGTCAAATCTACCCTTGCCATTGATTGATAGTTTTTGTGCAATGCTATCAATCACATGTCGGTATAAAGAAAGGTGTGAACCATTCTACTCGCGTTCACGGGAAGCCTAGGAAGAAACCCGCCAGTACTTATAGAAATATGTTCACACCATGTAGGTGCAAACCATTTATCAAGTACTGTAGGCTTGCCATTAAGCTTACCGTGAATTGCTTTTATCCGACTATCGAGAAATCAGTTTCCTAGGCTTTTTTCTTGAACGCGAAATAATAGCTAATGCTTTGGTTTATAATATGTTATTATTCTATTCTATAGTATTTCTTTTAGTTTCTATTTCTTTATTTAAAACATCATATATATACACTGGACTTTGGAAATAAAGCCCGGTTTCAGCATTGTTCAAATTTTCGAATGTTTTGGAATTGTAGAATACATCCATGGCCTCAGCAATGGATAAGTTCTTCTTTTCCACCAGCATGGTGAGTACATCTCGTGCCATACACTCGTTCATATAATCAATCTCGCTCATATCCGCACCAGTTTTGAAATCGCTTTTTCCGTGCCAAAGAAATATTGAAATGTTATGCCATGCATATACTCTAACCTTTTCAGGAAAGTATCCATATCAATATTCTCTTCCAGCAGATTCCTGATTTGAATGCCGACCTTGTCATTTGCAATGGGACCAAACACAACATCATACGGATGTGCATTCGCATCATTTTCATTCGTTCTGTTTTTCAAAACAAATTCCGCCCATTCTTTTGAATATTCGCCAAATCGTAAAAAGGATAACTCCCCATTGGTTAGCAACTCCTTGTTAAATTCGTATGTCAGGACAACTGGTTCTTCGTTATATTGTACCGCCTTGAACACGGCCAACCTTTGTGCTTGCTCATAATTGTCCGACAAATAAAATCCTTTCCCGAAATCCTTCCCTTTGTTGGATTTTGAGAGGTCAATGGTGTCGAAATCAGTAAAAGTTCCGTGATAAAGTTTCATGACAGATACCCTCCGTTTCTTTTGCAATATTCGGTCATGGCATCCACCATATAGGGGAAGCCCATAGTATGGGCCACATCGTATTGTTTCTCCAAAAAATCCAAAGCCATATACTGTCGTAGATACAGGTACGTTTGTCTGATATTCATGTGGTGATGTTGTGCGAACTCACCAATGAAAACCACGAGATATTCTATTCTATCACGACAATCCATAATAACTTGATGTTATGGTTCTATACTCAAAAAATCAGGGCAAAGATAGGCATTTTTCGGATACGCACGGCGGATAAAAAAGAAAGGGTTGCCACTCAGGCAACCCTTCGTTGATAATGGTGGTAATCTTTGTCAATCTTACCAAGCGAACAGCGGTCTGTCGTGCATCATGTCGTTGACCGTCTTGCGTGTCTTGGCGATGAGCTCTTCGTTCTCCACGTCGCAGAGGATGTTGTCGATCATCTCAACGATGCCGTCCATGTCGCCCTCTTTCAGACCGCGGGTGGTGATGGCGGGCGTTCCGACGCGCAGACCGGAGGTCTGGAATGCGGAGCGGGTGTCGAACGGAACCATGTTCTTGTTGATGGTGATGTCGGCCTTCACGAGGGTGTTCTCGGCCACCTTGCCCGTCATTTCCGGGAACTTGGTGCGGAGGTCGATCAGCATCAAGTGGTTGTCGGTGCCGTTGGAGATGATCTTGTAGCCTCTCTTGTTGAAGGCCTCTGCCATAGCGGCGGCGTTCAGCTTCACCTGTTTCACATATTGAGCGTACTCATCGGTCAATGCCTCGCCGAAAGCGACGGCCTTGGCGGCGATGACGTGCTCCAGTGGGCCGCCTTGCACGCCCGGGAACACGGCAGAGTCAAGCATCTGTGACATCATCTTCACGACGCCCTTCGGGGTGGTCTTGCCCCACGGGTTCTCAAAGTCCTTGCCCAGCATGATGAGACCGCCGCGAGGTCCGCGGAGGGTCTTGTGCGTGGTGGTGGTCACGATGTGACAATGCTCTATGGCATTGTTGAGCAGCCCCTTGGCAATCAAACCGGCAGGGTGGGAGATGTCTGCCATCAGGATAGCGCCGATCTCATCCGCGATCTTGCGCATGCGTGCCCAGTCCCAGTCGCGGCTGTAGGCGGAGGCACCACCGATGATCAACTTCGGGCGCTCTCTGAGTGCCACCTCTTCCATGGTGTCATAGTTTACACAGCCTGTCTCTTCATCCACTTGGTAGGCTACCTGGTGATAGAGGATGCCGGAGGAGTTGACGGGAGAACCGTGGGAGAGGTGTCCGCCATGGTTCAGGTCGAGGCCCATGAAGGTGTCGCCCGGTTGGAGGCAGGTCAGCAGCACGGCCATGTTGGCTTGTGCGCCGGAGTGCGGCTGAACGTTGGCCCATTCGCAGCCGAAGAGTTCTTTAACGCGGTCGATGGCGATCTGCTCGCTCTGGTCCACAATCTGGCAGCCGCCATAATAGCGCTTGCCGGGAAGACCTTCGGCGTATTTGTTGGTCATAACGGAACCCATAGCTTCCATCACTTGGGGGCTCACAAAGTTCTCTGAAGCAATCAGCTCAATACCGTTGGTTTGGCGTTGACGCTCCTGTTCGATAAGATTGAAGATTTGTTCGTCTCTTTTCATAATATATTATATTGATTGTTAGATGCTTCCTATAAATGCAGAAATTGCGGCAAATATATAAAAAATAGTTGAAAATAAAACAGTTGAATTCCAAATATATGGTGGAAATGATGTTATCAGACAAAAAAAAGAGGAAGTCCTGCTTGTTTCAGGACTTCCTCCCATAGAAAGATTGTTAAATGATGTTTTACAGAATCTCAATCGTTCTTGACATTTTCTGCTCCTCTTTCTGCATTTTCGGCAGGGTGATGGTCAGAATGCCATCTTCAACTTTGGCTTCAATGTGTTCTTTCTCAACATCTTCCGGAAGCATGTAGCTCTGTTCGTAGTTGGTGTAGGAGAACTCTCTGCGCAGATAGTGGTGCTTCTTGTCGCTCTCCTTGTGCTCCATCTTGTTCTCGATGGCAACACTGAGGTTACCTTCATCGTTGAGACTTACGCGGCAGAACTCCTTCTTGATGCCGGGAGCGGCCACCTCCATGATGTAGGCCTTGTCATCTTCCTTGACGTTTACTGCCGGGGCAGTTGAATTGCTTCGCGTCATGAAATCATTGTTGAAGAAATCTTCAAATACGGTTGGAATCCAGTTGTTTTTAAACATTACAGGTAACATAGTGAACCTCCTTTTTTAATGGTTAATGATATTCTTTATTATGGTTGTTGTCTGTTTTTTTTCTCAGGCAACCGTACGCATATTATCAAACTGCGTGCCAAAGGTTTTCAGTGACAAATTGTCGCCAAGATGCGACAAAATGACATGTATATACCTGAAAATCATGACGTTTTGACATGGTTGAAGACTGTTTTGAAGAGAAATAACCCCATCGTTATTCTGTTGAATAATGCCTTTGTTCATTTTAATGTTCAAAAAAAAAGTTTGTCTTGAAATGATATTTTCTATATTTGCAACCAAGATTACATACGGCAGGTCTGTTTCCTGCAAGAGTATTGTTTTCTGTAATATATTACTTAGTATAAACTTAAATTCTACGCTTATGAAAAAGTATTTCGCTGAAATGGTAGGGACGTTTGTCCTTACGTTTTTGGGCTGTGCAACGGCCATGTTCTTGGGTTGCCTGGAACCAGCCGGCGTGGTGGGTACTGCTATCGCTTTCGGTCTCACCGTGGTGGCCATGGCTTACACCATCGGCGGCATTTCCGGTTGCCACATCAACCCTGCCATTACCTTGGCAGTGGCGCTTTCCGGCCGTATGAGCTGGAAGGATGCTTGCGGCTACTGGATCGGACAGCTGCTCGGCGGTATCATCGCCGGCGCATGTCTGTTGTTGCTCACACATGTGGTCTCGACTCCGGATTTGACGGGAGGTCTTGGCACCAATGCTGTTGCCAACGCGGGTGGCCCGTGGGGCGCTTGCCTGGTTGAGCTTGTCGCTACATTCATCTTCGTGTTGGTTGTTCTGGGAACCACCGACGAGAAAGTGGGTGCCGGCAACTTCGCCGGTCTCGCCATCGGTCTGACCCTGATTCTGGTTCACCTCGTGTGCATCAACCTGACGGGTACGTCCGTCAACCCTGCCCGTTCCATCGGACCGGCTCTGTTTGCAGGTGGCCAAGCCCTCACCGACCTTTGGGTGTTCATCGTTGCCCCGCTCGCGGGTGCAGCATTGTCAGCCCTCGTTTGGAAATGTTTCTCCTGCAACAAATGCTGCTGCACGAAGGAACAGGAATAATCCGATTGTGAAATCATGATAAACGCGCCCCGTCGGGGCGCGTTTTTTTTGCTGATGTGCCATCGTAACATAATAATTCCTTTTTTAGCTCCGCCAATTGAAGGTGTTTTGCCATGAAGTTGGCAGATTTTTTAATTATAACAGAAGTTGTGCCCGACACGAAGCAAGGGTTTTATTATGAACAAAATCAAAATCACAAAAATGATGCTTGGTGCATTGGTTGCCGTTGCGCTTGTTTTTAGCGCCTGCGGTCCTGATGACGGCGGCGAAAACAATGGAGGAAACAATGGAGGAGGGGGTGGAAATAACCAAGAGTACCCTTCCACTGCGGATGTGATCTTCAATGCCGTGAAGGACGTTGACGGCAACAATTATGACGCCGTGAAAATCGGCAACCAGGTGTGGATGGCCTCCAACTTGCGCACCACCCGTTATGCCGACGGAACAGGCATTCCCTCCAACTTGCGCACCACCCGTTATGCCGACGGAACAGGCATTCCGTTTGGAGACACAATGAGTTATGATACACCTTATCGTTACGCGCCCGGTTTGGGAAAAACGAACGAGGCGAACATGGTGAATGTTCCCGCGTACGGCTATCTGTACAACTGGGCAGCTGTGATGCGCGGAGCAAGCAGTAGTAATGCGAATCCCAGCGGAGTACAGGGCATCTGCCCCAAGGGTTGGCACGTGCCGAGCGATGCGGAGTGGACACAATTGACGGACTATATGGCAACGCGTCCCGAATATATGTCCAGTGGCAACAGGGATTATTTAGCCAAAGCCTTGGCTGCGACGTGGGGGTGGTATAGTAGTTCGGAACCGGATGCTGTTGGATACAAACCCAGTACGACCAACAACGCTACTGGCTTTTCGGCTCTTCCCGCTGGCGGCTACGATGAGAATTTCAAGGATTTCGGCTACAACACCTGCTTTTGGTCTACAGATGATTATCTTGTCGACTTCGCGTGGTTACAGTATCTGGGCTGCACCGAAGCTTACGTGGACTGGACCGGCAGGAGCAAGAACAAAGCTTTCTCTGTCCGCTGTCTTCGCGATGAATGATGATCGATGAGCGATGAACGATGGAGGTTCCGCCGCTTGCGCAATTAACAGGTGTGTTGGGGGTTCCGCCACTTGCTGCGCAAGCGGCGGAACCCCTCAACTCTCTTCCTACATCTTATCCGGCACGTCAATGCCCAACAGTTTCATGCCGTTTCGGATGGTGGTGGCAGTCCATTGGGAGATTTGGAGCCTCAGTTGACGCTTGGCAGCGTCTTCCTCCTTGAAGATGGGGGTCTCCTGATAGAAATGGTTGAACTGTTTGGCCAGATCGTAAATGTAGTTGGCAATCAGGGCCGGACTGTAATTGTCGCCAGCTGCCAGCACCACCTGCGGATACCGGTACAGTGTCTTGATGAGCTGTTTTTCTTCAGTGCCAAGTTCGCAATTCTCTGCGATAGGGCCGTTGATGTCGATCTCTTGCCCGTCAGCCTTGCGCAACAGCGAGCGTATGCGTGCGTGCGTGTATTGGATGAACGGGGCCGTGTTGCCGTTGAAGTCGATGGATTCGGCAGGGTTGAAGAGGATGTTCTTGGTGGGATCGACTTTCAGGATGAAGTATTTCAGTGCACCTAAGCCGATCATCTCATACAGGGCGGCGGCCTCATCTTCGGGGAAGTCGAACTTGCCCAAAGCCTCTGTACCATTCTTGGCCTCCTGGACCATGTCGTCCATCAGGTCGTCGGCATCCACCACCGTGCCTTCTCTGGATTTCATCTTGCCGCTGGGCAGTTCCACCATGCCGTAGGAGAGATGGTAAATGCTGTTCCCGAACTCTTTCTCCAATTTCTTGCCCAATACCAGCTTCAAAACATCGAAGTGGTAGTTTTGCTCGTTGCCGACCACATAGATCATCTTTTGCGGTTGGAATTCCCCGTAACGCAGTTGTGCCGTGCCGAGGTCCTGGGTCATATACACAGAGGTGCCGTCTTTGCGAAGCAGCACTTTTTCGTCTAAACCTTCGTCGGTCAGATTCACGCGCACGGAGCCGTCTTCGTGGCGGTAAAAGACGCCTTTGTCGAGTCCCTCTTGCACGAGGGCTTTGCCCAGCAGGTAGGTTTCCGATTCGTAGTAGGTCTTGTCGAAGCGGATGCCCAGGCGATTATATGTGGCATCAAAGCCGGCATAAACCCACTGGTTCATTTGTTGCCATAGCTTGCGCACCGTCTCGTCGCCAGCTTCCCACTTGCGCAGCATCTCGCGTGCCTCCAGCATGATGGAAGCCTGTTGGGCAGCCTCGTCTTCCGAAAGTCCTTTTTCGATCAGCTCTTTCTGTTCTTCTTTGTAATGTTGGTCGAAAACCACATAGTATTTGCCCACCAGGTGGTCACCCTTCATTCCGGAAGATTCCGGTGTCTCGCCATTGCCGTAACGCAGCCAGGCCACCATGGACTTGCAGATATGGATTCCACGGTCGTTCACCAGATTCACTTGCACGACAGGATGTCCGCAGGCTATGAGGATTTGGGAAACAGAGTGGCCGAGCAGGTTGTTTCGGATATGCCCGAGGTGCAGCGGTTTGTTGGTGTTGGGAGAGGAGTATTCGATAAGGATCGGGGCCTCTTCAAGGCGCTCGGCCTGCCCGTATGCGGTGTCACGGAAGTGCGCGTGCAGTTGCTCGTTCCAGAAACTGTCGGCGATGGAGAGGTTGAGATAGCCTTTCACCACGTTGTAGCCGCTGATGAAGTCCACGGAGGCGCAGAGCTTGTCGCCGATCTCCTTGGCCACCATGTCGGGGGCTTTGCGTGCGAGCTTCACATACGGGAAGACCACGATGGTGAGGTCGCCTTCGAACTCTTTCCTGGTTGGCTGGATGAGCCCGGCATCTGCGGGGATGTCGATGTTGTATAGTTCCCGCAAACTTTGCTGTAGAGCCAGCGCTAATGTTTTTTCTATAGACATGCTTGATGGTTGTTGAAGGGTAAGTCAAAAAAAAAGGGCAGGTGAAAACGACTGCCCTTTTGTCTATTATTCGAAGCTGAGTAGTTCGATTTCAAAAATCAGGGTTGCGCCGCCCGGGATCAGGCCGCCGGCACCTTGGTCGCCGTATGCCAACTCGGAGGGGATGTAGAAGATGTACTTGGAGCCGGTGGGCATCAGCTGCAGACCTTCGGTCCAGCCGCGTATCACTTGGTTGAGGCCGAATGAGATGGGTTCGCCGCCGTTCTTGTCGGTGGAGTCGAACACGGTGCCGTCAATCAGCTTGCCGGTGTATTTAACGGTCACCTTGCTGGTTGCGGACGGTTTGGGGCCGTCGCCTTGTTTGATGACTTTGTATTGTAATCCGGATTCTGTTACTTGAACGTCGGGGTTCTTCTTGTTCTCTTCGAGGAATGCGATGCCCTCAGCCTTGGCGGCGTTGGCCTTGTTGGCTTGTTTGGCCTGCATGTCCTGTTGGAACTGCATGAAGATTTCCTGCATCTGCTGATCGGTGAATTTGTTTTGGCCGGCCATGCCGTCGCGCACACCTTGGGTGAATGCTTCCATGTCGAGGTTAATGTCATCATTCTTGACCTGAGAGCCGAAGTTTGCGCCGATGGCGTAGCTTACTTTTTGATCTTTTGTCATTGTCTCTTGAGCTTTTACAGACAAGGTGGCGCATGCGAACACCACACAAAGTCCAATCGTTAATATTCTTTTCATTTTATTGTTATTTATAATAATCAAATAGTGGCCGCAAAAGTACAAAAAAGTTTGGAATTATCTATACAGGATGCCGTTTCATACCGAGTGACAAAGCGATCTGTGCCGCCACCAACAGCTTCGCCGCCGTGGACGCACTGTCGGCCAGCGAGACATTCATCCCCGCAAAGCGGCCCTTGCCCACCTGTGAGGCCACGCGTTCGCTCTCCGCGTTCTCGCAGTCGGCAAAGGACACCAGCCGGTTCTCCTCGTCCCAGCAGAGGTGGCGTTTTGAATAATATGGTTGATATTGTTGGCCCATTACGTGGCAAAGATAGCAATTTTCGTACATTTCACATTTTCAATATAAGAACTGCTGCTTGACCGCATCCTCATCTTCCCTGATACTGCGACAACGATAAAAGTGGCTATGAGCACGCCAGTGCGCGGTTTGAACGGATAGCGTGCCCGGTCGCCCTTGAAATATACTGCTACCCAAATCAATCAGTTAAGAAGTACCTATCAAGGCTGTACTAGTTGGATTAGATCGTTGGCTTTCCAGAATATTATTTGTGTAGCCAAAATGTGAAGGAATTGCCATTTGTGGAACCGTATGCATGATGGGAAGAGTGAACGGTCGGACACGAAAAGAGGTGAACACCTCTGATCAATGTTCACCTCCTACTCGATTCGATTTATGAGTTAACAATGCAGATCTTAATGACGTTGAATAGCATTTTGATAATCAACACTGTCAACTGCATATTCAACTTCGTGGTCAGACCTGTGTTTTGTGTCGGAGGAACTCAATATATTCCAACATCTTATAAGGTAAGGATGTTTGTCGGTATTGATTTGGTTTGAGAAATCCCATTGCCATAGAGTGCCGTCCGAAAAGGTGACCGTATGACAATAGTTGTTGGTGGGTAATTGTAATTCATCACAATAAAGAGAAGTCGCGCTAGGTTCAAATTGCGAATCCCTTCCGACATACTCATAAACCAGTTTGCTTTCTCCTGGTTGAATGGTGACTATGTTGCGCTGGGTGCTGTCTTTGGTGTTGAATTGCGAATAGGTGATGGGAGTGCCCAAAGTGTTTTTCAAATAAAATTTATCGTGGCATGCGGGGTCGCAAGCTACGGACATCAGTGACAGCCAGCAAAAAAACGCCGCTATGCAAAAAAATAATCTTAAAGTCTCTTTTCTCATAATAGTATTAATTTTCGTTGTTCTTAAATGTTATCGTGTTTAGTATATGACAAAAAATTGAAATTTTAGTCTAACTTTTTTATATTTAGTGAGTTATCAACAAATTTTGTTGGCAACTTTTTTTGTTTTGTTCTTGATAAAGTGATTGATTTTCAGTATTTTAGAGGCAAAAATCTACCAAAATCCTGCCGCCATGAAAATCAATCACGACCGCGAAAATAATCAATTATCCGACACGTTGAGCGCTTTTTTTGCAAAAAACACCAACCTGGCGCATATCAAGCTCATATCGCTGTTTATCGCGGCCCTGTGCAAGGCCAAAACAGTGTGCTTCAGCCTCTTGTCAACCGTTTTCGACTCGCCCGTGTCATCTTCCGCCTGCTGCCCATGGAGGGCCCGTTCTGTCTGGCCATAGACAGGACCAACTGGCAGTTCGGCAGCACCGACATCAACGTCTTCATGCTGGCCGTGGTGCACGACGGGGTGGCCTACCCGCTGCTGTTCAGTATGCTGCCCAAGAAGGGCGCCTCCAACACGAAGGAGCGGATAGGGCTGGTGCAACGCTATGTCCGGCTCTTCGGCGTGGAGAGCATCGACTGCCTTTTGGCGGATCGCGAGTTCGTGGGCGAGCACTGGGTGAAGTGGCTCAACGACAGCGGCATCCGCTACCATATCCGCATCAGGGAGAACTTCTGGGTTGACAGACCCTCGTCGGGAAGGCGCGCCAAGGCCTCCTGGCTGTTCGCCGACCTGCGTGTGGGAGAGGCCAAGTGCCTGCACAAGATCTGCCATGTGAACGGGCAGGCCTGCTACCTGTCCGCCAGCAAGGTCAAACCCATCCGCATCCTCAAACACGGCAGGAAGGCCAAGAGCATATTCCGCTACGGCCTGGACATTGTGACGGAGTTCCTGTTGAGAGACAGAAATGAATACAAAATACCGATTTTTAACTTATTATCGATTGTTAATCAAATACTTACACCTGACTAAAATTTTTGTCATGTACTAAGTTATTTAAAGTGAAATTAATAACGTTGCGTTAACTTATTTTCAATTTGGTATTTTTTCACATTTTTACATATAAGACCCACTATCATAGGAGATTACAAGCACACCAGTGTGCGTTTGAACAGATAGCGTGCCCGGTTACTCTGAAAGAATAATATGCAAAAATGTGTCGCATCATAAATCATGTAAAAATAGACTCAGTTTTGAAACAAAACGGCAGTAAATTAACTACAGGAAAAAAAGCACTATGTCTTGTTGCTTGTTTGCTAAAAGGTGTCACTATTTCAACGAA
>CAJODA010000044.1 GCA_905233745.1 uncultured Bacteroidales bacterium | reverse complement strand
AAAAATATGGAAATATTGTAATATTTTTAAATAATGTTAATTTTTTTACATTTAATACTACTGATGCGATAATTCCTGAAAAACACAGTTCTTCGGTGCACATTGCATTCGCGCCGCGAAGAGATGCGCCGCTTTTCTCATACATGCGCAAAACAGCATTTGACAGCTTTTTTGTATCTTTGCGGCCTTAAAAGAAAAAGACTATGGGTATTGCAACTCAGATATTGGGACTGGTGGCCAGTCTGGCTTTCCTGATCATGACTCACGAATTGGGCCATTTCACATTCGCCAAGATATTCAAGATCCGTGTGGATCAGTTTTATATGTTCTTCAATCCGGGATTCTCCATTGTCAGGATGAAGCGTTTTGACGGGAAGATGCATTTCAGTTTCTTCTCCGGCCGTCCGCCCAAGGAGTGGGCCGACCACCCGGAGAATACCGAATGGGGACTGGGTTGGCTGCCGCTGGGCGGCTACTGCGCCATCAACGGCATGGTGGACGAGACCACCAAGGCGTCCGATTTGAGCGAGGAGGTGCACGAATGGGAGTTCCGTGCGAAACCGGCCTGGCAGCGCCTGCTGGTCATCTCCGGAGGTGTGCTCGTCAACTTCTTGTCAGCCATTATTATCTACATCGCCATCTGCTTCACTTGGGGACGCGAGTACATACCGTTGGAGAATGCCCGCTTCGGCCTTGAGTTCTCCCAGGAGATGCTGGATGCCGGATTCCAAAACGGGGACAAGATTCTCTATATTGACACGACCAAACCTCAGACTTTGGGCGATTTCACCAACGATATCCTGCTGGAGGACGTGAAAACCGTCACGGTGGAACGCGGTGGCGAGACGGTGGTGCTGGATATACCCAAGACCCTGGCACGCAAGGTGGTGGGCGCCAGCAAGCAGGGAGAGCCGTTCTGCAACTACCGGTTCCCCTTCGTCGTTGACAGCGTTCTGCCCGAAACACCGGCCGCAACGGCTGGCCTGCAAAAAGGCGACAGCCTGGTCTGCCTGAACGATTCCGCACTCTTCAGCTACTTCGACTATAAGAAGATTTTCATGGAAAGCCAGAATAAGGAGATTGCCATCGACTTCTACCGTGGCGACAGCCTCTACCATACCACACTGCAACTTGACTCCATGGGCATGATGGGTGTAGGCCCAAAGCAGCCCTATCAGTTCTTCGGCACCGTGCAGGAGCATTACAATTTCTTCCAGTCCATTCCCAAAGGTATCTCGATGGGATTCAGTACTTTGGGAGACTATGTGAAGCAGTTCAAGATCATCTTCACCAAGGAGGGAGCCACCCAGCTGGGCAGTTTCCTGACCATTGGCAGCATCTTCCCGAAGGTTTGGGATTGGTACCGCTTCTGGAATATGACAGCGCTGCTCGGCATTATCCTGGCCTTCATGAACATCATCCCCATTCCCGGACTGGACGGCGGGTACCTGCTGTTTATTCTTGTAGAGATGATCACGGGGAAAAAACCGAGCGACAAGTTCCTCGGCATCGCCAACACCATCGGCTTCGCCCTGCTGATTGCCTTGATGATCTATGCTTTAGGATTGGATTTCAGAAGATTTTTCTTTAAATAATGCTTTTCAACTCTATAGAGTTTGTTATCTTCTTTCCGATAGTAACGGTTCTGTTCTATCTTTTGCCGCATAACTACCGCTGGCTGATGCTGCTGGGAGCGAGCTGCTTTTTTTACATGTGGTTCATCCCCAAATATATCCTCATCCTTCTCATTACCATTGCCATAGACTACACAGCCGGAATGCTCATGGAGCAGTGGACCGGTGACGCACGGAAAAGAAAATGGTGCCTTGTGGTGAGTGTCATCTCCACCTGTTTGGTGCTGTTCATATTCAAGTATCTGAACTTCTGCAGCGCCAACTTGGTGGCATTGGCCCGGCACTTTGGCTGGGCGCATCCCGGCAAGGTGCTCAGCATCGCCTTGCCTATAGGACTCTCGTTCCACACCTTCCAGAGCCTGAGTTACGTCATAGAGGTGTACCGGGGAAACCAGAAGGCCGAGTACCATTTCGGATATTATGCCCTGTACGTGATGTTCTATCCCCAGTTGGTCACAGGTCCTATCGAACGCCCGCAGAACCTGCTGCGCCAGCTGCGGGAGGAGAAGCCGCTTCAGTACGACAATGTGGCCAACGGGTTGCGCCTCATCCTTTTCGGCCTGTTTCTGAAGATGGTGGTGGCTGACAACCTGGGGCAGTATGTGGACCTCATCTATGCGGAACCCGCAAAATACAGCAGCCTTGACATCCTCGTGGGCATGCTCTTCTATTCGTTCCAGATTTATGGCGATTTCTTCGGATACTCCACCATTGCCTTGGGGTGTGCGTTGACGATGGGCTATACGCTGATGGACAACTTCAAGGCCCCCTACCAGTCGGGAAGTATCCAGGAGTTCTGGCGGCGCTGGCACATCTCGCTCTCCAGCTGGTTCCGCGACTACCTCTACATCCCGTTGGGCGGCAACCGCGTCGCTGTGCCCCGTTGGGCACTCAATACGCTCATCGTCTTTACCGTATGCGGCATCTGGCACGGCGCCAATTGGACCTTTATGATCTGGGGCTTCACCTATGGCATTCTCCTTGTCGCGGAACGCGGCCTCCGCAATATCCATCTCCTTGACAGGATCTCGAATTCGTGGGGCAGACGAATCCTCACGCTCCTCAACATTGCAAAGACGTTTGTCATAGTGACATTGCTGTGGAGCATATTCCGTGCCACCTCATTTGAGAACCTGCATGCTTTGTTCAGTGCTTTGTGGCACAATCATGCGCTTCCCGCCCAGTTGCATGTCGCTCCGCTGGCATGGCTGGCCCTTGCCCTCTTCGTCTGCATGGACCTGATACTCCGCCAGCGCCGTTTTGACGAATGGTGCGGCAAGCAAAATGCCTACGTCCGCTGGGGCTTGTACGCCTTCATGATATTCGCCATCATAGCCCTTTCTTCCGTACAACATTATCCATTCATCTATTTCCAGTTCTAATGACAGAAGAGACCAGACATATTATCCGGAAAATCGGCATGAAGTTCCTGCTGCTGGCCATGGTTTTGGTTGTGCTGGATTTGGTGTATAGGTTCACGCTTTATCCCAAGGACCGCGAGAAATACTGCACCTTGTTGACGTATTCCCGCATTCCGGTTCAGGATAGCACGGATATCATCTATTTGGGAGAGTCTTCCAACCATTCCTGTAGTCCGTTGGATGAGGACCAGCGGGCCATCAGTGAGATGCTCGGGGATCTGATGCCCGGGCACCGGGTGGGGAAAATGTCAAAAGACGCCTGCCATGCGGGCATCTTTTATGATATGTTGCGCAATATCCCGCGAAAGAGTCCGGTGAAAACGGTTGTTGTCACGGTGAACATGCGTTCTTTCAGCAGTGAGTGGATTTATGCCGATTTGGAGAGACCCCTTCAAAAGGAGCAGATTATGATGAAGAAGGCGCCTTCATTGTACAAGAGGATGTTGCTGGCCTTCAAGGCGTATGCCCATTGGTCGGATAGTGAACGCGACAAGCTGGTGCGGGAGGGGTTGAAGAAGCAGACCCTTCATCTTCCTTATTATTTCCCGTATAAGAGTGCCTCCGATTGGGACCACGCCATCGGAACCCAATGCTACCTGTACAACGGGGAGAAGGTGTCGATGGACACCATTGCCCTGACCTGCCACTATATCAAGGATTTCGCCTACCACTTGGACGATGGCAATCCGCGAATCCGGGACTTGGACAAGATTGTGCGCCTGTGCCACCGGAGAGGATGGAATCTGGTGTTCCATATCATGTCGGACAACATGGACCAGATACGGACGCTGGCAGGCCCGGATCTGGAGTTTCTGATGAAGTCGAATGCGCAGTATATCATCCGCCGGTATGAGCCGAAGGGTGTGGCGGTGGTTAACAACCAGTATCTGGTCCGCGACCGGGATTTCTTCGAGCGCGGATTCCCCACGGAGCATTATACCCAGCATGGCCGCATGGCTTCAGCTGAGCGGATTGCGGAAAGGCTGAAGGAAGAGGGCTGGTGTGCCCAAAATTGAAAAGGTCGTGATGTTTACGATCGGATCCCGTTCATCTCCTTCCATTTCTTGAAGAAGTCGGGAACCTGCCAGGTGAGGTTGTACTCGTGGTCGAGGAAGACTTGCACGGTGTGGCCAGTCACCATGACTTCGTCGGTTTCCGCATTGCGGATCTCGTAGTCGAATATGATTTTGGCGGCATCGGTGTTGCGGAATGTGCAGCGCACCTTGATGCGGTCCTGGTATCTGACCACTTTCTTGTAATTGAACTTCAGCTCCACCAGGGGGGCATAGAAGCCCATTTCGTACATGTGGAGATATTCCAGATGATAGGTCTGTCCGAACAGCTCGCGGGCATCCTCGAAATAGAGGGCGTAGTTGCCGTGCCATACGATACCCATGGAGTCCACCTCGCTGAACCGGACATCCACGATTTTTTCTACTTGTAATGTTTTATCAGGCATCAGAGTATAGGATTCAGTAATCAATCTTCAGTCTCCAGTCTTCGGTCTCAATTCTCAATGACAAATACCTTCATGTCGCATTGGGCGATGTTTTGGCCGTCGCATCGGGTGTCCGCATGCACAATGATGGCGTCAAATACGGAGGAATTCACGGTAACGGTGGTGGTCAAGGTGCGGTTAACTTCGGGCAATTGAAGGTACTCGAAGTTGTTGATGGAGCCGATGACGCCGAGGCGCACGGGCTTGTCGCGGTTGAGCCAGCCGATGCGGGCGGCGCAGGTCTGGGCGATGTTCTCCAACAGCCCGGCTTGCGTGAGCCGGCCCTCGCGTACAAGGACGTGCCCTTCGGGAATCTGGAAATCGGTCGTGACGACCACCTCGTCACAGGCGAGGATGTTGTCCACCAGCACAAAGGGCGGCCGTTGCGGAATATAGGGCAGGGCAGGGGTCGGGAGCATAACGGCGGCTATTTCAAACTGCATTGCATGATGCTGTGTCCCAGTCCCAGACCGTCGTACAGCGTGTCAATCTTGAGGCCGGCCTCTTCCACGCAGCGAGCCATGTCACCGGAATAGTACATCTTGCTGTTGCCGTTGGCGATGGCGGTGAAGTAGAGGCTGATTTGCGCCAGACAGTAGGAGGCAGTCTCAAACCGCTGTCTGTCCCAGAAGGTCTCCATAATGTAGAGCTTGCTTTGGGCATTCATGGACTTGGCGGCGCGGCTCAGGATGCTGGTCACCTCCTCTTCGGAGAAGCAGTCCAGGAATTGGCTCATCCAGATGGCTTCGAAGCCTTCGGGAAACGGCACGCTGCGATCCAGCAGGTTGCAGCCGTGGCCGTGGATTCTGTTCGCCCCCTCCAGGTTTCTGGTCTGCTCGCGCATCATTTCCAGCTGCTGGGGCAGGTCCATGATGGTGACGTTGACCTCAGCGTCGTATTGCACACACTGGGTGGCCCACCTTCCGGTGTTGCCGCCCACGTCGAGCAGGGTCTTGGGGTGGTTCTTGAAGACAATCTCCAAGGCCTGCTTGAAGGAGTTGTCGGAGTAGAAATGGTCGAAACCGAACCAGCTCTTTTGCACTTGCGGGGGGAGTTGTGAGAGTCCCTCATATACGGTGGGCCAGTCGCCGAACACCTTCAGCCCCTCCGGCTTGCCGTTGAGCAACGCCTCTTCCAAATTGAAGAGACCCAGGTAGTTGACATCGTGATTGAAGTCCATGTTCACGCGCGCCATATCGTCGTTGAGCAGGAACCAGCCGGCCTTGGCCAGGAAGAACTTGTCGTCACGCATCAGAATGGTGCCGATGGTCAGGGAAGACTCCAGCAGCACTTTGGCACTGTATATCGAGAGGTTGGCGGCTTCGGCAATCTCCTCCATGGTCATACCCTCCTTGTGCTCATCCAGCATCTTGAAGATGCTGAACTTGACCATCAGGCGGGAGACTTGGAACACGATGGGGCCGAAGGCGATTTCCTGGGCTAGACGTTGTGCCTGCAACGCGCTGAAACGTTCCTTGGCGTATATTTCCTTTTGAGGTGACTCTAGTTTCATAATCGGAGTTTTTTTGATGATTATTGGGATTGTTTTTCTAAATTCCAGAAGTCAAACAGGTTGAACCATTGATGGGGATACTGATGCAATGTCTCTTCTATGCTATGCACATACTGTTCCACCAGACTGTCGCATTTTTGGTTGAGGGTGGTGTTCTCTTCAACGGTCAGCAGGGTGGCCCGGCAGGTGTAGTGGAGCCGTTTCTCTTTCATCACAAAAACGGACAGAACGGGAATTTCCATCTGGGCGGCCAGGCGGAACGGCCCTATGGGGAAGTCTGCAGGGTGTCCGAGAAAATCCACGGTTTTCTTTTTCGGACTGCCAAACAGGCGGTCGCATAAGATGGCTACCACCTCGCCGTTGTCGAGGGCGTTCTTGATGGTGAAAAGATGGGACATGTCATCGGCAACCGGTATGAGGTTCACCTGGTTGCCCCCGAACACGGTGTTCCGTTGTTGGCTCAGTTGTTCGCTTTCTCCACCGTAAATGATGACGTTGATGGTCTTCTCATGATGTTGGAAAGAAGAGCCCAGCAATTCGAAATTGCCGATGTGCGAGCCGGCGATGAGCACGCCCTTCTCCTGCCGGAGCAGTTGTTGGGTGAGGCCGGGATTTTCCAACTTGATGTGGAACTGGTCGGCGCGTCCGGCCCAGATGGCGAACTTGTCAATCACCACCTTGCCGAAAGTGTGGGCGTTGCGTGCGGTGGCGCGCAATGCTTGCCACTTGCCGTACCCGCGTATGTCATGAAAATAGCAGTATAGCGCCCGATTAGGCTTGCGTGCGAACAGGAGACAAAAGGGAATGATGACCCAAAGGACGGGATACAGCGCTGTCACTTTGAAATGTTTCAGAAAAGTGAGCAGGAAGCGCTGCCCGAACTTTCCGCCAGCTGTTTTGCCTTGCCATTTTCGGGCTTCCGCCATGGGATTATTTTACTTTTTCTGTGATATAGTCGTAGAACTGTCCAAGCGTGCGCACATCCTTCATTTCCTCGGGTTTGATCTTGAAACCGAAATTCTTCTCCACGATCACGACGATGTCGACAAAGTCCAAACTGTCAATTCCCAGGTCATCTTTCAGGAGAGCTTCTTCTTTCAACAATTTCTCTTCGATTTCAATTTCTTCAACCAGAAAATGGTTGACGGTTTTGATTACTTCTTCTCTTTGCATAATATGTTTAGTTATTTGATTTTCTTTATGACTAGTGCACTGTTGGTGCCTCCGAATCCGAAGGAGTTGGAGAGATAGAGGTCGATGTTCTTTTCTATAGTTTGGGGTATGATGTTGAGGTTCTTGGAGTATTCATCGGGGTTCTCGAAATTGAGGTTAGGGGCGATGAAGGAGTTGAGCATCATGAGGTTGGAATAGACAATCTCGCTGGCGCCGGCCATCCAGCACTCATGTCCGGTCATGGACTTGGTGGAGCTGATGGGGGTGTGGTAGGGGGTGAAGAGATGGTCGAGGGCCATGGCTTCGAAGGCGTCGCCCTGCACGGTGGAGGTGGCGTGTGCGTTGATGTAGTCGATCTCTTTTGCGGAGACGCCAGCGTCCCGGAGGGCGCGCTCCATGGCGATGCTGGATCCCAAGTCGCTGGGTTGTGAGATGTTGCCGCCGTTAGAGGAGAATCCGTAGCCGGCCACTTCGGCGATGATGGGTGCGCCGCGTTTGACGGCGTGCTCGTACTCCTCCAGAATAACGGTTGCCGCGCCACCGCCCGGCACGAGGCCGTCACGGTCGCGGTCAAACGGGCGGGAAGCTTTTGTGGGATCATCCACGCGGATGGAGAATGCCCCGATGCCGTCGAAACTGCCCATCGAGAGATAGTGGGTCTCCTGTGCGCCACCGCAGATGACCATGTCCTGCAAACCGTTGCGGATGAACATCAGTCCCAGACCGATGGCGTGCGAGCCGCTGGCACAGGCAGCGCTGATGGTCATGTTGATGCCACGTAACTTGAAGATGGTGGACAAATTCATGGTCACCGTGGAGTTCATGGACTGGAAAATGGCGCCGGAGCCCATCATCTGCGTGTCCTTGTACTGCATGGCCGTGGAGTGTGCCTCAATCACAGCCTTGGCTGAAGAGTCGTTGCCGTACAACACTCCAACCTCGTTCTTCTCCAAATAGTCCATGTCAACGTTGGCGTTGCGCAATGCCTCAGCCGTGGCCATGTAGGCGTATTCGCCCTCTTCGGCTAGACATACCCTGGAACGGCGGTCAAGCAGCCCTTTCAGGACAGGACGCTCCACCAGCCCCGTGAGCGGTGAACGATACCCGTAATCTTTTCGCATCGGGTCAATGCCGATGCCGGACTTGCCTGCGTATAATGATTGGGTTACCTCCTCCAGATTTTTCCCCAGGCATGAATAGATGCCCATACCCGTGATCACAATTCGTTTCATTATTTTTTTGTTTCGTTTGTTCGTTTCGTTTTTTTTGGGGTTATGCGTCCCTGCAATTGTGCATACAAAAATTACGTGTACAACCCTCCGTTAATCGAAATCACCTCGCCGGTGATGTATGCTGCGTCGTCGGAGGCTAGAAAACCGACCAATGCGGCCACCTCTTCGGGTTTGCCGAAACGTCCTGCCGGAATCATCTTCTTGAAATCAGCCTCGTTGAATCCCTTCGTCATGTCAGTCTCAATGAATCCGGGAGCTACGGCATTTACCGTGATCTTGCGGGACCCGATTTCCTGTGCCAATGCTTTGGTGGCTCCGATCAGCGCCGCCTTGGCGGCTGAATAGTTTGTCTGTCCGGCCTGACCTTTCAGCCCTGACAGGGAAGCCATATTGATGATGCGTCCATCACGTTTGGACATCATTCCCTTGATGATTCTTCGGGTTGTGTAGAAGAACCCGTTCAGTGTGGTGTTGAGGACGCTCTGCCAGTCATCGTTTGGCATGAAGACCATCAGCGTGTCTTTGCGTATGCCTGCGTTGTTGACCAGGATGCCGATGTAGTCGTCGGGGTGCGCATTCTGCCACGTTTCAATGGCGCTGTCCACCTCTTCGGAAATGGTCACGTCGAAAGGCATCAACTCGGCAGTGCCGCCGTTTGCCGTGATCAGGTCTTTCGTCTCCTCTGCAGCTTGGCGGTTTGACTGGTAGTTGATGAGTACGGGAAACCCCATGGCGGATAGTTTGAGACACACGGCTCTGCCAATGCCACGCGAACCGCCGGTCACTAATGCGTATTTCATATTGCTACAGGATGTTGGTTTTCTTGTTTCTTAAATAATCAATGACGTTCTGGATGTCAGCGTCCTTCGGGGTGTCTTCGATGAACTTGGGCACAATTTGGCGTACTTCATCGTAAATGCCGCGGGTGAAGGGTGACAGCTTGTCTTGGATGTTGATGCAGTCAACGGCCTGCACCAGTGCGATGTAATGGATGGCCATCACCTGGTAGCAGTTGTCAATGACGCGTTTGGCCAATATTGCGGAGTTGGTGCCCATGCTCACCACATCCTGGTTGTCATTGTTGTTAGGGATGCTGTGCACGTACATGGAGTTGGAGAGGGCCTGGCACTCTGCGGTGGTGGAGCAAGCGGTGAACTGCATGGCCTGGATGCCGTAGGTGAGCCCCAAGGTTCCCAGGTTCAGGAACGGAGGCAGGATGCCGTTGATACGGTCGTGGCACAGATAGTTGAGCTGGCGTTCCATCAGGACGGCCAGTTTGGTGGTGGCTATCTTGAGCTTGTCCATCTCGAAGGAGATGTAGTCGCCATGGAAGTTGCCGCCATGATAGACGGTCTGGGTGTCCATGTCCACCACGGGGTTGTCGTCCACAGCGTT
This sequence comes from uncultured Bacteroidales bacterium, assembly GCA_905233745.1. Lineage (GTDB taxonomy): Bacteria > Bacteroidota > Bacteroidia > Bacteroidales > WCHB1-69 > F23-D06. The sequence goes on along the minus strand of CAJODA010000044.1, from coordinate 5,863 downwards.
GAACTCCTCGATGAGGATTTTTTCGGTGAACTTGAAAGCGTCGTATATCGGGCCGAGGATCTGGGGCACGCAACGCAAGGAGTAGTAGGGTTGCACCTTGTGGGTGAAGACTTTCTCCTCATGGTGATGGAACATCTCCACCGTGCGTTTTCTCATGCAGCTGCTGTCCTTGGCCACTTGAAGCATCTTCTCGGCGATGACGGACTGTCCCTCGTGGTTTTTCAGGTCATTCAGCTCCTTGGCCATGAAGTCGTCGTAGGATCCTGCGATTTCATTGATCATGACGGAGGCAATCAGGGCGTAGTCGAGGAGCATCTTGGCGTAATGCAGGTTGACGATGCCCACGCCGGTCATCATGGCTGTGCCGTTGTTCAGGGCGAGACCTTCACGGAGGGTGGGTTTCAGCGGGGTGATACCCAATTCTTTCATCACGTCGGCGGTGGCTCTGCGCTCTCCTTGGTAGAACACTTCGCCTTCACCGATGAGGGCCAGCGCCATGTGGGCCAGCTGCACCAGGTCGCCCGATGCGCCCACGCTGCCATGTTGCGGAATCACCGGGTAGATACCCTTGTTGATGAAAGTCTGCAGCAACTCCAGAGCGTAGGGGTCCACGCCGGATTTGCCTCTGACGAAGGTGTGATAGCGTGCCAGCATGGCTGCCTTCACATAAAGTTCGGGGAATGGCTCGCCCGCACCGCATGAGTGGCTGCGGATGATGTTGTACTGCAAGGCACGGATGTCTTCATCATCGACGCGATATTGGGCCATGGGGCCGAAGCCGGTCGTGATGCCGTAGATGATTTTATCTTTTGCAAACTCTTTCAGAAAACCAAAGGAGTTTGACATTGTTTCTTTCGCAGCCTGAGAAACCTCCAAAGGCTTTCCGTCAAATAAAATATTCTCAATTTCAGATAGTTGCATATTTTATACAAGAAAATTATGTTAGTTAAAAAAAACTTGCAAATGTACACATTTTTTTCATACAATCAATGACCCCTTCGGGAGGGATGATTGGTTTGAAAGAAGGGAGAAAAGGGGGTTTTCTATGAATGCAGAACAGCAGACAGAATATCGACAGAATCCAATTCTCTGATTTGTTCATTGTGGATCTTATAGTACTCGATGAGGTAGTGGAGGAGTCTGTTCCGGGTTTGCCGGTCGGCAGGGGGGGAGTCCTCGTCGCGAAGCAGCCGGGCAAGGTACCGGCTCTCGTTGGCGGGCACGTCGTTTTGCTCGTCCATGCAGTGGCGCTGGAACCGGCACTCCGACAGAGAGAAGTGTGGCGTGGCTTCAGAGTAGTTGTTTTCAGGAAAGAAACCGAGAATGACGCTCAGCCGTATGAGGAACCGAAGCGGCAGGTCGGGAGGGCAGGTGTCCATGTCGGCAATCTTCATCACCTCCGATTCCAGGAAATGGAAAAGTACGGCGTCTGCTCCGGCATCATACAGCAGCTTGTATAACAATTCATTGTAGAATAATAAGATGGAGCTTTTTACGGGGTCGAAAGAGACGCTTGCCGCGGGGTCTTTCCGGGAGACGTCCTTCAAATATTTCAGTCGTTCGCCGGCATGGTCGTTGTAAGTGACACTCACCAAGGCCATGGGGGAGAAGAGGGCCGCCTTGGTTCGGCTTTTCTTCCCAAAGGCCCCTTTGATGATGAAGGACTGGATACCCTGCGCCTCCGTGAATATTTTCACTATGAGGGAGGTGTCGGCGTATTTGGTGGTGTGTATGACGATGCCGGAAGTGGTGATGTTCATGCCGTTGGGCGGAGTTTAATGGATGAAGAGGAATTTGGTGACAATTTTCTCCTTGCCGTTTTCATCGGAAGCCATGACATAATAGACGCCGGTGGCGGGGCGTTTGCCGAAGTGGTCTTTGCAGTCCCACACCAGCTGTCCGCCATCGCTGTAGCCCTGCCATACCAGTTTGCCGGAAGCATCGGTGATCTTGCACAGCGATTTGGTTTTCAGTCCCGTCACGGTCACCAAGCCGTTGAAATCGTGCCGCACGGGGTTGGGGAATACGGTCAGGTCCTCGTATGTGTCGTTGCCCTTTGTGGCAGTGCCGCGATAGCTGACCAGCCCTTTGGAGGTGCCGAAGAAGACCTCCCCGCTGTGGTGGTCGATGTTGATGCTGGTGATCTGGTTGGCGAAAAGGGGATGGTCTTCCGCTGTGAAATGGAGCAGCTGCTCCTGGCCGTTTTCGCTCATCAGGAAAACACCGGCCTTGTTGGTGCCCACCCATTTGCGGTTGGCCCCGTCCACGGCAATGGCGGTGATTTCCTCGTACTCAAAGAGTACAGACACGTAGCCGTCCTGCTCCAGCAGGATGTTGTTGGGAAGGGCGGTGCCGCTAAAGACTTTCGCAGGGTAGTAGATGACCTTGATGCCCTTGTCTGTGCCGATCCAGATTTCTCCGTCATTGTCCTCGGCAATGCAATAGACCGTGGAGGAGTTCACCCTGGCCGCGGTGTTCATGTCTATGCGGTAGAACTGGTCGTCGGTGGTGTTGTCGTATGTGCCGTTTTCGTTGAATACCACCAAGTGGTATTTGTTGAAGTTGTCGTCGCGCGGGAAGGTTATCCATTTGTAGTTTCGGGAGTCGATCAGCAGATGAACGGCGGCCACTCCGACGGGGGAGGTGATGACGCCTGAGGTGATGTTATAGCTGTGCCAGGTGCCGTCGGGTTCCATCATCTTCAGCATCTTCCCGCACTGGCTGTTGGTGAGCCACAGGTTGCCCTTTTGGTCGAATGCCAGCCCGGAGACGAAAGTCTTGCCCTCGGAGGTGGAGTCAAGGGGGCTGTTGGCAGCGTTATAGTGCTCCTTGATTTTCTGGTTCTCGCACTTGAAGAGCCCGTTGCCCCACGATGCCACATACCATTCGGATTCATTGTACGGGTTGATGATGACGTTGTAGAGGTCGTTGGTGAGATGCGCCGGGTCGTATTGGTAGAAGTCATAGGCGTTGTAGTGCCACTGGTTGTTGGAGAACCAGCTCAGTGACGGGTAGATGAACCTCGGTGTGTAGGAGCTGTTGGCGGCGCCGGGCACCACGGCCAGCACCCCGTTGTGACTGCACATGCCTTGCGCGGTGGGGGCGAAAGGACCGTCCATGGCAAAGTATCTGGTATAGAAGAAAGTTCTGTTCACGGCAACCAGTCCGTAGCCATTGTCCGCCACCCATACCATATCTCCGTCCAAAACAGCCTCTACAGCAAAAGGATAGCTGTCGTCGTTCTTGTACCATGTGGCCTGGAACACATGCTCAAAGTCAGTGTTGACCACCTCGACGTCAAATTGGTTGCAGATGGCCATTTCTTGCTCGTTGCACGTGAGACTCACCACGTTGTCGAACACTCTTGTCGTGGGCAGCCATTCGTTTTGTGACAGAACGAAAAGGGTGTCCTTGACCTCCGGAGTGATCTCCGTGGCGCTGTTCTTGTTGGCATACACCTGCCCGCCGAAATAGAGCAGGTGGTTGTATTCGGCATCCCCGACAGGCTCTTTGCTCCACTCTAAGAAGTTGGAGGGGATAGGGTGATTGCGCGACAGACTGTAGATGCCGTGGTTGGTGCTAACATAGTAGCGGTTTTCAGTGACGGCGATGTCGCAGGCTGTCAGCAGGGTGTCTGCCCCCTGTACAAACCAGCTGTCCTCGACAAGACGGTTTTCCAAGTTCAAAACCACGATGCCAAAATCATACACGATATAGGCCAGGTTGTCCATGAAGCGGATGTGCGAAGGCTGTTTGGAACCTGTCAGCTGCTTGTTCTTGATGTCGCTGATGTTGTATAGATTTTCCCCGTTGACAAAGTCCAGATTCCCGTTGCTATAGCATATCAGCAGTACGTCATGTGATTTGTCGTAGCTTATAACCGCAATGTCCACGTCGGAGAGACCCTCGACTTTGGTCCACGAGGAGAGGTTGATGCTTTCTTCCGGGAGAGTCTTTTTCTCCAGCAGCATCAGGCCGTTGTCAGCGGCTGCATATACGTAGTCGTCGGATACGGCCACCGAGTGGAACCGATGAAGCGGGATATGGCTGCGGAACTGTCCGACGGCAATCTGGGCATGAAGCCCGAGTGCCAGCGAGAGTCCGATCAGAATCAGGAACGCTTTTCTCATAATCTGTTGGTTTTTAGGTTTGCTTTTTTCAGTGCCAAGGCGGGAATCAGGGAGGTTGCCAGGCTGATGACCAGGATGGTGACACCGACCCACAGGAAATCGGCCAGGTGCATGCTGACAGGGTAGTGGGAAATAATATAGTTGCCGCCGTTGCCCAGTTTGACGACATGGAATATCTGCTGTATGAGGCAGATGCATGCCCCTAGCACCATGCCGGCCAGACCGCCCGCAAAGGAGATGAACATCCCCTCGTAAAGGAAAATGCGCTGTATCATGCTGGTCGGGGCACCCATGCTGCGCAGTACGGCTGTATCGGACCGTTTCTCCAGAATCAGCATGCCCAAAGAACCGATGATGTTGAAGGCTGCAACCAACAGGATGAAAGCCAGAATCACGTAGATGATGAGCTTCTCCGACTGCATGGTCTTGAATAAGGTCTCCTCCTGCTGGTATTTGTTCTTGACCTGGAATCCGGGGCCTGCAATCTCCTGAATCTTAGCCTGGCATTTCCGGTAATGGCGGTAGTCTTTGAGTTGTACCTCTATGGACGTGACCTGGCCGTCATACTGCATCAGGTCGCGAACGAATTCGATGGGGCAGAAAATGTGATCGCGGTCGTTGTCTGTGTTAGTGGAAAACACACCGACCGGATACAGCGTGCGGGTGCTGAAAGCGCTTGTGGGGTCGGCGAGATTCTTTTTGGTGCGTTTGGGGTAATAGACTTTAAGGAGGTCGTAACTGCGGAGGTTGATCATCAGGGTGCCGGCGGCGATGTTGCCCACCACCGTGCATGGTTGCTCCCCGCGATAAAGATCAAATGTGCCGTCAACCAACAGCTTGCGGTAGTCGTGGCGCGCGATGTATGCTTCGGACACCCCCTTGAGCCGCAGGAGCTCCTGGCGGTCGCCGTAGGTGGTGAGCACCAGGTCGCTGACAACCTCGTCCACGGCGGCAACCTCCGGCAGGGCGGCAATCTTTGCGACGGGGAACTCTTCCGTTGCGAAGGACTTGCCTTCCACCAATGTGATCTCAAAATCGGGATTGAAGGCGTTGAACCAGCCTCCGATCATCTCCTCCATACCGTTGAAAACCGACAAAACGATTATCAGGGCCGCACTGCTGACCATGATGCCGAGAACAGAAATCAGCGAGATGACATTGATGATGTTGTGCTGCTTCTTGGCAAACAGATACCTCAATGCGAAAAACAGGGCCGTTTTGTGCTGTTCGGTTTTCAAAATCATTGTTTTAGAAGACGTTCGATATTCTCCATGTAGTCCAGTGTGTCGTCAATGAAGAACTCCAGCTGGGGCACAACGCGGAGCTGGTTCCGTATCTTCTGCCCGAGCCGGAACCGGATGTCCTTAGTGTTGGCGCGGACTGCCGCGATGACGGCATCTTTGTCGTCCGCCATGTAGATGCTCAGATAGGCACGCGCTATTGAAAGGTCGGAAGTGACGGTGGCCTTGGTTACGGTGATCATGCAACCGTATATGCTCTTGCTGTCCTGAAGGAAAATGTTCGCTAATTCGCGTTGCAAGAGGGAGGCTATTTTCTGTTGTCTGGTAGTGTTCATTGGTGGTACAAGGTGAAAGGTGAAAGGTACAAGGTGAAAGGTGCAGGGTGCACGGTTGAGGCTGCAAATGTACATAATTTATAAAATCGCACAGACGCATAAAAATAATACGCGCAAACCGCAGGATTCTGTATCTTTGTAATTTAATTCGCAAACA
>CAJODA010000043.1 GCA_905233745.1 uncultured Bacteroidales bacterium | reverse complement strand
GCTGGATCCCAACGTGTTTGATCAATACGACTGCATACATGTAGAGGGCTATCTGATTTTCAACCACGACCTCATCCTGAAAGTTTGCCAGATTGCCAAAGAAAAAGGTCTGAAAATCTCCATGGACATGGCCAGCTACAACATCATAGAGGCCAACTACGATTTCGTGAAAATGCTGCTCACCGATTATGTGGATATCATTTTTGCCAACGAGGAGGAGGCCAAAGCATTCACGGGTAAAGAAGGCAAAGATGCCTTGGAAGTGCTGGCGGAATATTGCCCCGTGGCCATCGTGAAAGTCGGCAAGGAGGGTTCCTTCATCAAGATGAACGGCGAAGTAACGCAAGTGGGTGTCATACCCGCAAAGGCAGTGGACACCACCGGTGCGGGTGACATTTATGCCTCAGGATTCCTTTATGGCTTGATGAATGACCACACGCCAGAGAAAGCTGGCGAGCTGGCCTCCTATTTGGCCGGTCGTGTCATTGAGCACATTGGCGCCAAGCTCCCCGACGAGGTTTGGGATGAGGTGAAGGCAAAGTTTTTTGCATAATCGTTTCACTCCTCCGCTGTGAGCGTCAATGCTTCGACCTTCGGGTGCGACTCGTTCAGCCATAGCACCGAGGCCAGGTTGCGCGTAACATCGCCCGTGCCCAAGTCGCAGTCGTTGGTGAACTGCACAGGCAGGGCGTGCGCCAAGAAGCCGAACTTCTCATAATAATTCCGCAAATCCTCATTTTCCGGTATCAGGGCCACTGCGTCCATGGCGCACGCCCGCGCATACCCTATCGCTTCGCGTATCACCTCGCCCGCCAATCCCTGCCGGCGGTACGCCTCCTCCGTCGCAATGCCATACAGATAGCCAAATATTCCTGCTTCGCTCGCACATGGGATGAGCAGGCAAACGGCTACCACACGCCCGTCCGCCTTGCGCGTGAATGCGCGCCGGCGGTCATAGTAGCGCGACAAGCATGTATGCACGAACGCCGTTTCGTCGTGGAAGCATGACTGCCACAACCGCACAATGTCGCGCAAATCTTTGTCGGACAGCCGGGCTGTGCGCTTCTCCACCAGCTGTAACGGCTGGTACGACAACTTCGACTGCCGCAAGCCGGGAAGACCCATGTCCTCCTCACGGTTGATGTAGGTGTATTGCGGCGGCAAGTGCAATGCAAACTGCTGGCTGATCATGGGAAACACACCCTCGTAACGTGTGTCGGCCTTCTCCACATGGATGTCAAAGGTGCGGCTGTTGATGGGCGAGCCAATGGTAAATGCCACGAGATTGTCTTCCACAAACAGCGCACCGCCCAACAATCCGAATTCCTCAAAATGATCCAAAAAGCGGCGGATGGCTATTTCTTCCCTATCCAGATGAGTTGTGTCACCCGCGTAAGCCTCACGCCATTGATGCAAGAGCTGCAAACACGCACCGAAATGCTTGGGCGTTAGCGGCTCATAATGATAGGAATACAGCGACTTGAACTTGTTGACATGATTGCGCTTGGCCGCCAATTTCCGTCCGCTGAAAGTCTGAAACGCACGTGTTTCGTACAAATAATCCGCCCTGAAACGAAGATTATCAAACAAAAATTGGCCTGGATATAGTTGCTCAAGTGCTTTCTGTTCTTCATCAGACAGTTGCAACAGCATGTATCCGTCCGCGCTGACATCCTCACCGATCTGATCCAGAATTTGCGGCAGGGATGGAGTATGGATGTCGGGGAAAATCATGTACTTGGGGAGACCATGGCTTGAGGCAGACTGCGAGCGAATAATCAGTCGGTCGGCGCACGCGGCCCACTGGTTGCCATAATATTCCCGCCAGCTAAAGAGATTGGCGAAAACATGATCGCACACGCGACCGCAGTCTTGCAAGTGTTGCCGGAACAAAGATTGGTCTTCAATTTGTATGGGGCGAAAGGTGAGGTTCATGTGTGTAAACGGAGTTTTTCGTATTTTTGTCGCCAAAACCGATGGGCAACCGGCAATAAAAAAAAGGGGCACTTCCGTGCCCCTGTGAGCCACTTGTGAGACTTGAACTCGCGACCTACGCATTACGAATGCGTCGCTCTACCAACTGAGCTAAAGTGGCTTTTTTGAGGCCGCAAAAATAGGAAAAAATTTGAAACATAACCCTTTTTGAAATGAAAAAATTATTCTGCACCTTGTTAACCCTCGTTTTCTGCATGGGAATGGCTTTTGCCCAGCATTTTGACCAATATTTTGAAAACAAGAACTTGCGGGTGAACTATCTGCATATTGGCAATTTAACACAAGAGGAATTGAAAATCGACCACTTCACTGCCGGTGGCACTTGGAACGGCACGCGCCAGTTTCTGGTTGAACCCAATATGTACGGCGATATCGTAGTAGAGCTGTTCGACTCCGTGTCCAACAAGCTGATATATAGCCGCAGCTACTCATGCCTGTTTACCGAGTACCGCACCACCGAAAGGGGCGAAACCGAAGTGACCTCCATGGAAGAATCCGTGAATGTGCCGTTCCCAAAGAACACAGTGAAACTGAAATTCACGGCTTACGACCGCAAACGCGTGGGGACAGTGCTTTCCGAAAGCTATTTCAATCCGATCACGACTCCGACCGAGCCGCTTATCAAACAGTACCAAACCATGAATCTGCACATTGGCAACACCCCTGACAAGGCCATTGACATCCTGTTTATACCAGACGGTTACGCCAAAAGCGACGCAAAGCTGCTGGAAAAGGATATGAAACGGTTCGCCTCCTACGTAATGAACTGCTCACCATACAAAGAGATGAAAAACAAGGTGAATATCCGTGCCATTAAAGGATACTCTGAAGATTCGGGAATCACACAACCGCAAAACGATATTTACAAGAAAACACTGGTCAACACAGCATACAACGCACTGGATTTGGATCGCTATCTGATGTGTATGGGTGTGTGGAATCTGTATGATGTGGCTGATGATGCCCCGTTTGATGCAATTGTCATTATCTGCAACAGTGAAAAATACGGTGGTGGAGGTATCTATAATTTCTATTGCACGGTTTACAACCATGGCGAGTATCCCGATTATGTGATTGTACACGAGATGGGGCACCTTATCGGAGGCCTGGCAGACGAATATTACACTTCTGAAGTATCTGTGCAAGACTTCTACCCCTCCGACGTGGAGCCTGTGGAGCCAAACCTCACCACCCTGGTGGATTTTGATTCCAAATGGAAAAGCATGCTTCCCGAAGGCACTGTCATTCCCACGCCGATCTCCCCGAAAAACACTCCGGAGTATGACAAATTAGGTGTTTATGAAGGCGGCGGTTACGTGGCCAAGGGGGTTTACCGCCCTGCCCAACATTGCACTATGCATCAGATCCGGTACGATGATTTTTGTCCGGTTTGCAAGAAGACATTGGAAGAGGTAATAGATTTTTATGCGCGATGATCACCTGTAGAGACGCATAATTATGCGTCTCTACACACCACACCGTCACGCATTTTTGATTTTGTACATGTCCAGCACATTCTGCATGAGCATGGCGATGGTCATGGGGCCTACGCCGCCAGGCACGGGCGTGGCCGCGCTCAAACGTTGCTCCAGCGCCTCACGCGTGCGCGGGCTATAGACATCGCCTTCCAAACCCTCTTCGGTACGGTTGATGGCCACGTCAATCAGGATGGCCCCCTCTTTGAAATCTTCGGGCTTCAGCAGGTTAGGATGACCTGCAGCGGTAATGATAATATCGCCGATGCGCGTGATGTCGGACAAATTCTTGGTGTGCGAATGGCAGAGGGTAACAGTGGCGTTTTGGCGAATGAGCAACTGCGCGGTAGGCTCGCCCACCAGCTGGCTGCGCCCGATAACCACTGCATGTTTTCCCGCCACTTCTATATTATTGGTTTCCAACAGGGAGATAATACCCTTCGGTGTGCAAGGCATCACATAAGGCTCGCCCAAGTGCAACAATCCCACATTCATCAAGTGCAAGCCGTCAGCATCTTTTTTATAGTCAATAAAATCCAGAATCTTGGCACTGTCATAATGCTCCGGCAAGGGCAGCTGAATCAAAATGGCATCCACAGTACGATCGTTGTTCAGGCGGTCAATGAGATCCATAATCTCCCGCTCCGAAGTAGTGGCAGGCAGCAGATAGGTGTCACAGTTCATGCCTAGCGACTTGCAAGTTTTCTCCTTGCTGCGCACGTATGAAACACTGTCGGGACGGTCGCCCACCAGGATAATGGCCAATTTGGGCACACGGAAACCGATGGCTCTTATCATTTCAACTTCTTTGGTGATTTGATCTTTTATCTGCTGGGCACATGCCTTTCCGTCAATGATTTTCATAATATTGGGATAAATAATGATTAATCCGTGATTTTTTGCGGCGCGAAAGTACGAAAAAATCCGCACTTGGTCCTTTTGTCTTAGTGTGCCTCAAACCAGCTGGTTCCCTCGTTGATATCCACATCCAGCGGCACTGACAACTGCATAGCGCCACTCATATGCTTGACTACTAAGGGTTTTAACACATCCAATTCGTCTTTCCGTGCATCGAACACCAACTCGTCGTGCACTTGCAGAATCATCTTGCTCCAGAGGTTCAGTTCCCGCATCTCACGGTGTATGTCGATCATCGCAATTTTGATAAGGTCGGCAGCAGTCCCCTGTATGGGCGCGTTGATGGCGTTGCGCTCAGCAGCCTTGCGCAGAATGCCGTTCTGCGCATTGATGTCGCGAATATAACGCCGGCGACCCAGCAGCGTCTCCACATACAAGTTTTCACGGGCAAAATCCAATGTGTTGCTCAAGTAATCCGAAATTTTCGGGAAGCTCCTGAAATAATCCTCTATGAGTTGACGCGCCTCCCCTTGCGGAATCTGCAGACGGTCGGCGAGTCCAAAAGCAGAAATACCGTACAAAATGCCGAAGTTCACCGTCTTGGCCGAGCGGCGCATGTCCTTCGTAACCTCATCCTGCGGTACTCCGAAGATATGAGCAGCCATGGCCGCGTGAATATCCTCGTTCTTGCGAAAAGTGTCAATCATGCGCTCGTCGCCACACACGTGTGCCACAATGCGCAACTCTATCTGCGAATAGTCGGCTGCCAATATCACATGCTCGTCATCCGTGGCCACAAACGCTTTGCGGATGTCACGCCCGCGCTCCGTGCGCACGGGGATGTTCTGCAAATTGGGATTCACCGAACTCAACCGACCCGTCGAGGTGATGGTTTGCGTGAAGGTGGTATGGATGCGTCCCGTCTTCGGATTAATCAACTGTGGCAACGCGTCAATGTAGGTGGATTTCAGCTTGGATAGCTTGCGCCACTCTAAAATCAGCGGCACAATGGGATGCTTGTGCGCCAGCTTCAACAACACCTCTTCACCCGTCTGATACTGCTTGCTTTTGGTCAATTTGGCGTTCTCGATAATCCTCAAGCGTTCAAAAAGAACTTCCCCTAACTGCTTAGGAGACCCGATGTTGAACTGCACTCCGGCATACTCATAAATCTGATTCTCCAACTCCTGCAACTCCGCCTTCATCGTTTCCGAATTCTTCTGCAATGTGGGCACATCTATACGCACACCCGCGCGTTCCATGTCAGCCAATACGGGTACCAAAGGCATTTCCACAGTGTCGAACAGTTTTTGCAACTGATTATCAACCAATTCTTTTTGTAAAAGAGGGAGGATTTTCACATACGCACTCACCCGCTCAACTGCCACATCTTGCAGGGCGGCGGAAGATGACTTCAAAGAATAATTGAGATAAGCATTGCTAATCCTTTCCAAGTTATGCTGGTTTTCTGGCTGGATAAGATAATGCGCTATCTGCAAATCAAAAATCTTGGCAGTTGGTTCAATCTTGAAAGCCTTCAAATACTTATAGGTGGGCTTGCTCTCGTAGGTAACAACCGTATGTTCACTTGTAAAAATCCACTGTATAAGTTGCTGATAATGACGGTGTTCACTCTCTACAAAATGGTAATAGCAGGTCTTGTCATCCATAGCAAACGCGAAGCCGGCAATCTTGTCGTCCTGCATAATCCAGTCGAAGAAGCATTGGCTGTTGGGAGTTGGCTGTTGGGAGTTGGCTGTTGGGAGTTGGTCCAAAGATTCGATTTGGATGAGATTGGGCAGAAGGATGTTCTCCTCTTGGAAAAGGTCTGTTTGCCCGCTTTCTGGAACATCAATATTTTGATTAAACAAATCAAATTCCGCGACAGGCTGTTTCTTCAAGGATAAGTCCGTGAAGATGCGCTGTGACAACGCCTTGAACTCCAACTCTGTGAATATGGCTTTCAGCTTCACCGGGTCGGGACCCTTATACGCCATCTCCTCAAATTCATATTCAATGGGCACGTCAATCATGATGGTGGCCAACTGCTTGGAAAGGAACGCCTGTTCTTTGAACTCCAGCAAGTGCTGGCGCAGTTTCTCCTTGTCAAGATTGATGCCACAGGCATACATATTTTCAATGGAATCATAGTTGGCAAGCAACTTTTGGGCTGTGACCGGACCAACGCCTGGCACGCCAGGTATATTGTCGGAACTGTCGCCTTGCAAACCCAGAATATCAATCAGCTGTTCAGGTCTTTTGATTTTGTACTTCGCACAAATCTCTTCCGGGCCAAGAATCTCCGATGGTTGACCGAACTTGCCCGGACGGTACATCTTGATGTTCGGGGAAACCAACTGGCCATAATCTTTGTCCGAAGTCATCATATATACATCAAAACCCTCAATCTCCGCATGTTTCGCCAACGTGCCCACGATATCATCCGCCTCGTAGCCATCCATAGCAACCATAGCGACCCCGAACGCATCCAAAATACGTTGGATGTACGGAACAGACTGGATGATTTCATCGGGCGTGGCTTCTCGGTTGGCTTTGTAGTCCTCAAAATCCGCATGGCGGAATGTGGGCGCACCCGTGTCAAACGCCACGGCAATGTGCGTGGGCTTCTCGTTCTTGATAATTTCATAAAACATGTTGGTGAAGCCCAGAATCGCAGAAGTGTTCAGTCCTTTGGAGGTGAATCGCGGGCTCTTTATCATAGCATAGTAGGCCCTGAAAATCAGGCCCATCGCGTCTATCAGGAAAAGTTTTGGTTTCATAAAAGGGTGAAGTTGGTGAAATGGGTGAAGGAGGTAAATGAGGTAAACAGATTAAAAATTCGTGCAGATTCGTGTGATTCGTGGCTATATTTCCGGGCTGAGCATTTGCGAGTAGTCGCGCGGGCCGAAGATTGCGCTGCCAATGCGGATCATCGTGCTCCCCTCCTCTATCGCAATCGGATAGTCGTCGGTCATGCCCATGGAAATCTCTTTGAAATCCGGGTTGTTGGGGAAGTATTTTTCTTTCAGGGTGTTGAAGATGCTGTGAAGCTTTTGGAACTCACGGCGCACTTGGTCCATGTTCTCCGTGAAGGTGGCCATACCCATCACACCGCAAATTTTCACATGGTGCAGATTTTGGAAAACTTCTCCTTGAAGCATCGTTTCGCACTCACCCAATGAAAAACCGAATTTGGTATCCTCTTTGGCGATATGGAATTGGATCAAACAAGGTATCACCCGGTCGTTTTTAACAGCCTGTTTATCGACTTCTTGAAGCAAAGCTTCGCTGTCAATGCTGTGAATCAGCATGACAAACGGGGCGATGTATTTGACTTTGTTGGTTTGCAAGTGGCCGATGAAATGCCATTGGATGTCTTTCGGCAACACTTCGTGTTTGGCCTTCATCTCTTGAGCTTTATTCTCGCCAAAAGCACGATGACCTTCATTGTAAAGAATTTGAATATCCTCTGCCGGTTTGAACTTGGAAACGGCAATCAGCTGGACATGGTCGGGGAGATTGTTTTTTATTTCGTTGTATTTTTCAAGATTCATAATGGATTGACTATAATGTTATAAAAATGGAGTATAATATATTGGCAGACAGGTTGTAGCACCATCCATTTGGTAGTCCTTGGTATATAGAAGTATTCGGTCTCTCACACGCGAGGAGAATTTTTCACTGAAAACATCCAAGGACTTGTGGGTTCTGTAGCCAGAAGATTTTACTTCTATGGGCACAAGTTTATTACCTCGCGATAGCAGGAAGTCTATTTCGTAGTTGTGTTTACTATCTTTCGGAAACGTATAGTAGAAAAGCGTATTGCCCGCCGTTGCCAGCATTTGTGCCACAAGATTCTCATAAATATATCCGAGATTGGCACTCAATTTGTCGCTTAAGAATTTGTCATAAATGATGTTTTCGGTATAATCTTTATCCCAGAAACAGAGTGTGACGAACAATCCTGTATCCGCAAGAAACATTTTATATCGGCCCGGGTCCTTATTAAGCGACATTCCCACATTCGGATCTGAACAATGATAACAGAACAACGTGGTTTTACTTTGTTCCAAATCTTGAAGCAGTTCGGCCATTTTAATTTCAGTCTGTTGGCTTATCACAGTATATGGTTGGTATCGCGATGCATTACCACTCAGTTGGGCCGGAATATTTACAAACAACCTTTCAGCATTGCCCGTTGTGTCAATTTTTTGAAAATCCTCAAGATACAATTTGATTATCCCTCGCTTGGTTTTATCAACCAGACTCAAATTATTTGTATCCAAGTAAGTATTTACTGCTTGTGGCATGCCACCCACAAGCATATATAGTCTAATATCGCGCAGTCTCAAGCGGACGATGTCGTTTCCTTGCGGCATACGATTATCAAACATCTGCTTAAGCAATGGAACCGTCACGGTGTCGCCCAATGCCCAGCGAAATTCCTCATAATCCATTGGGTACATGGTAACACGCTCTTCCTCACTTGGAATGGTGATGTCTTTCGTATTCTTGTGAATACTGATTAGTGAACCTGTTTCAATGTAATCATAGCGACCGTCTTGCACCAAATATTTGATAGCCTGCCGTGCGCGCGGACATCTTTGCACCTCATCAAAAATAATGACAGATTTTCGCTCGTGGAGCGTGACGCTATATGTTTGTTGCAGTTTGAGAAATATCCTGTTCATGTCCGTCAAGTCATCCCATAGCGCGATGATACTTGGACTTGCCTTATTGAAATCAATAAAAATATAAGACTCATATTCCTGCTGCGCAAAGCGTTCCACAATAGTGGATTTTCCTACACGTCTCGCCCCTTCTACCAAAACAGCTGTTCGCCCACGCGCAGTCTCTTTCCATTCAATCAATTTCTGGTAAATTTTCCGCTGGAATATTCTTTCCATATATTATCTTTGAATTTCGTTGCAAAAATAACAAAATTTTGCTGACCCTGAAATTTTTTTTGGAAAAAATTATGCTGACCCCGATTTTTTTCAGAAAGAATACTATACTGACCCGAAAATCTACAACGAATTATACGCCCGCATCACGCAATCCCACAACCTTTCGGCGGTCAGTTCCCAGCTGAATTTGGTGCGTTGTGCGCGACCTTTGGCAATCAGTTCCTGGCGCAGATTCTCATTCGTGGCCAATTGCGTCATGGCATCCGCAATCTGATTCACGGAGGTGGGATCGACCAACAAGGCAGCGTCTCCGGCCACTTCCGGCATGGAGGTTACATTGGAGGTTATGACGGCTGTTTCTGCATTGAAGGCTTCCACGATGGGGATGCCGAAGCCCTCGAAGAGCGTGGCATACACCAGCGCAAGCGCCGAAGCCATTACTTGCGACAGCTCTTCGGCGGACAAACGGCCCAGAAAGCGTACATCCTGGGCAAAGGTCATGCTCCGGAGCACCTCATCCAGCTCGTCCTGCTTACCTGCACGCGCCCCCACAACCACGAATTGGGTGTCGGCGCCCGTCTGTGCCTTGTATTGCTCAAATGCCCGTAGAATATTGGCCAGGTTTTTGCGCTTGTGGATGGCACTGACAAACAAGAAATAGGGTAAACCATCCGCATATTTCTGTCGCACAAGCTGCTGTTTCTCTTCCGTTAACGGCTGATACACGGCATTACTGCCGTTATACACCACATCAATCTTTTCCTCAGGAATGCTGTAGAATCGTTGGAGATCCTGTTTGGAAAACTCGGAGACGGTGGCGATGCGTACTGCTTTTCGGGCAAATTCTGGGAAAAAACGGGTGTAGTAGCTCTGATACTTGGATTTCAGGAAGTCTTTCCGGTGTTCGAAGTTAAGGTCGTGAATCACATCCACTTGAGGCACATTGGTGCGCAGGGAGAGCCATCCGTCGGTGGACAGGAACAGGTCGGGTTTGAGTTTGCGCAGAATGCGGGGAATGGAAAACTCAAAATAGATATACCACAGGTAAGGATGGCGCGCGGGAGGGAATATCTCCACAGGGATTACATTCTCGGCAAAAATGAATTGCGGGTCATGCTTGCGGTCGAAAATAAAATAAAACGTATGTTCCGGATGATTCAGAACGATACGTTTCATGCTCTCGTATGTAAACCAGCCAATGCCTTCCAGTTTGTCTTTCAGCAGCAATCGGGTGTTAACGGCTATTTTCATTTTGAATGGCTGGTCAATAGATAAAAAGTGACCCCGGCGGGATTCAAACCCACGACTTTCAGAACCGGAATCTGACGTTCTATTCAGCTGAACTACGGGGCCTTCTTTGCGGCGGCAAAGGTACAAAAAAACAAAATCCATGGGGGACGCCTTCTGTAGCGTCCCCTACGGATAACGTTCTATTTATTCACTTGGAATTTCTTGTCACCATTGACAAAGAAGTTCACAATCTGGCTGGCAGCGGCCAAACCAGCGTTGATGTTGGCTTCGGCGGTCTCGGCACCCTGCTTTTTCGGGGTGGCGAAGAAGCGTTTCTCAAACTTGCTGAACTCTTCCATTGCATCGGGAGCAATGTCGGTGCAGTATTTGAGGTCCTCACGCTCTGCCATCAGGGCAATGAGTTCTTCCTCGTTAATGACCTCCTTACGGGCGGTGTTAATCACACAGCCGCCTTTCGGCATCAGGCCAACCAACGCTTTGTTGATGGACTTTTTGGTCTGGTCATTAGCGGGAATATGGAGGGAGATGTAGTTGCAATTCTTGTACAGATCTTCCAACGTGTCCGGAACGATGACACCTTCGGCCTCCATCTTCTCTTTCGGGATGAAGGGGTCGAAAGCCCAAACTTCCATGCCAAGGGCGCGGGCCTTTTCAGCCACAAGACGACCCACGTTACCGTAAGCCTGAATACCGATTTTCTTGCCTTTCAACTCAGCACCAGTGCCGGGTTTGAAGGTGTTGCGGGCCATGTAAATCATCATGCCGAGGGCAAGTTCGGCCACAGCATTGGAATTCTGGCCAGGGGTGTTCATAGCCACGATGTTGTTATCGGTGCAAGCTGCAAGATCGAGATTGTCAAATCCGGCGCCGGCGCGAACCACCACCTTGAGGTTCTTGGCAGCGTCAATCACCTGAGCCGTCACCTTATCGGAGCGTACAATCATAGCATCCACATCTGCCACGGCTGCATACAATTCCTCAGCCGTCTCATATTTTTCCAATAATACTAATTCATAGCCGGCTTTTTCCACAATGGCACGAATACCATCCACAGCGGCTTTTGCAAAAGGTTTTTGGGTTGCAACTAATACTTTCATCTCTTTCGTGATTTATTTGTTAGCTTTTTCGAAATCTTGCATACAAGCGACGAGGGCTTCAACGTCTTCGATAGTGCAAGCATTGTAGAGAGAAGCACGGAAGCCGCCTACGGAACGGTGACCCTTGATTCCGATCATACCGCGTTCTTTAGCGAAGGCCATGAAGGCGTCCTGCTTGTCTTCGTAACCGGGGGCCATCACCCAGCAGTGGTTCATGATAGAACGGTCAGCCTTGTCGGCAACAGTGCCCACGAACATGCTGTTGCGGTCGATTTCATCATACAACAGGTTGGATTTCTTCATATTGATCTTGTTCATCTCCTCAACACCGCCTATTGTGTTCTTCAGCCAGAGGAGGGTTTCGTGCATCACGAAAATGGGCAGTACGGGGGGTGTGTTGAACATGGAAATATTCTTGGCTTCCTCAGCTGCGTGTGTGCGATAGTCAATCATTGTAGGCAGCGGGTTCATGTAAGCACGGTCTCTAATCTGACCGAGGATGTCCTTGCGTACGATCACGAAGGTAACGCCGGCAGGACCCACATTCTTCTGGGCACCACCGTAAATGAGGCCGTATTTGGTCACATCAACCGGGCGGCTCATGATGTCGGAAGACATATCAGCCACGAGCATCACATTGTTGCACTCCTCTGCGGTGAAGTCTTTGCGGATTTCCGTACCGTAGATGGTGTTGTTGGTAGTAATGTGGAAATAATCGGCATCTGCAGGAACTGTCCATCCTTTCGGAATATAGTTGTAAGTCTTGTCCTCAGAAGAGGCAACGATTTCCGTTGTACCGAAGTTTTTAGCTTCTTTGGCGGCTTTCTTGGCCCAAACGCCGGTTTGGAGATAAGCGGCTTTAGTTTTCATGAGGTTAGCGGGCACCATGAAGAACTGGGTGCTGGCACCACCACCGAGGAAGAGCACTTCGTAATTGTCGGGAATGTTGAGCAGGTCACGCCACAGTTGGCGGGTCTCAGCCATAACACGTTCCCAACCCGGAGTACGGTGGGAAATTTCCATCAAACCGACACCAGTGTTGTCAAAATTGCGAATAGCGTTGATTGTGGACTCAACAGCCTCTTTAGGAAGGACGCAAGGTCCTGCATTAAAATTGTGTACTTCTTTCATAACTTATTGATTGTGTTAATATTGTTGTCTAATTGTCAATTATTTCCAAAGCGTTGCAAAGATACAAAATATATTCCAGTCGCATTACTTTTCCAAACACGTAAGAAACTCGTTCATTACCACTCCGTAGGCAGGATAGATAATGTCGGTGGTGTCATGGTAATTCAGAGAAGAACATTCCTTGGTTGTCACAGAATCAAAGACCACCATAGGAACTGGGAAACCCATCGTGGCTTGTAGGGCAGAGTCTATGATTTCATACGTACCTCCGGAGGTGCAGATGCATTTTTTGGATTTATCACAGCCTGTTGTTATCAGGATTCCTCCTGAAACAAGAAGGAAAAAACAAAGAATTCTGTTCATCACGATATATTTTTAAAAACGCTGCAAAGATAGTCAATTTGTCGATATTCCACAATTTGACTATCTTTCTCATTTCCAGACCAATAATTCCAAATAATTCATTAACGCCCCTCATAAGCTTCTTTGGTGTCGGCATAGTTTGAAAGGTGAAGCTAACCTGGCCTTCGGCGCTATAAGAAAAAAAAGAACGGGGTGAAAAATCACTCCGTTCTTGCGAGTACCGAAGGCCGGGATCGAACCGGCACGAGTGTTACCTCATTGGTTTTTGAGACCAACGCGTCTACCTATTCCGCCACTTCGGCTTAGCGGGTGCAAAAATACATTTTTTTTTGATATACACCACCCGACTACTCTTATTATTGCCCTATCCATCCCTGAATTACCTCCAGCGTGGCGGCGGGCACATCCAGTTTCAGCTTTTTGCGCATTCCGCCCAAATCATTCAGCAATTTGTTCGGATTGGCTTTTTTCAACTGGTCAACGGTCAGGATATTGAGCTTTTTCAGTGCAGGAATCCAGGCGGCGTCCATGCCCAGGGCAACAAACTCTTCATCCTTGCTGACCTCCTGCTTCTTCTCCGGGCGCATTTGCGGGAAGAAAAGCACATCCTGAATAGAGGGAGAGTTGGTCATGATCATGGCCAGACGGTCGATACCGATGCCCAGTCCTGCGGTTGGAGGCATGCCGATTTCAAGAGAACGGAGGAAGTCCTCATCCAGCACCATGGACTCTGTATCCCCGCGTTTGCCGAGTTCCAGCTGGTCCTCGAAACGCTTGCGCTGGTCAATCGGGTCGTTCAATTCGGAGTATGCGTTGCAAATCTCCTTGCCGTTGCACATCGCCTCGAAACGCTCGGTGAGACCCGGTTTGGAGCGATGCTTCTTGGTAAGTGGGGACATCTCTATCGGATAGTCATAGATGAAGGTCGGTTGAATTAGTTTCGATTCGCAGGTTTCCCCGAAAATCTCGTCAATCAGCTTGCCCTTACCCATGGTCTCGTCCACTTTCACGCCTTGTGTTTTGGCAAATTCGGCCAATGCAGCCTCGTCCATCCCGGAAATGTCGGTACCCGTGAAATGCTCGATAGCCTCAAACATGGTGTAGCGCTTCCAAGGACGCTTGAAATCGATGATGTTCTCCCCTACCTGCACCTTTGTGTCGCCATGCAGGGCAAGGGCTATACGCTCCACCATCTCCTCCACGCAGTTCATCATCCACTCATAGTCCTTATAGGGCACATAGAGTTCCATCTGGGTGAACTCCGGATTGTGGAAACGGTCCATTCCCTCATTGCGGAAGTCTTTGGAGAACTCATACACGCCGTTGAATCCGCCAACAATCAGTTTCTTCAGATACAGCTCGTCGGCAATGCGCAGATAGAGGGTCATATCCAGGGTGTTGTGGTGGGTTTTGAAGGGACGTGCGGCGGCACCACCGTAAAGAGGTTGCAGGATTGGGGTTTCCACCTCCAAATAGCCTTTCTCATTCAAAAAGTTACGCATGGTGTTCACCAGTAGCGTACGCTTGATGAACGTGTCTTTCACCTGCGGATTCACGATAAGGTCAATATAACGCTGGCGATAGCGTTGCTCGGGATCCTGGAAAGCGTCATAAACCTTGCCGTCTTTCTCTTTAACAATGGGCAGCGGACAGACGGATTTGCAGAGTATTGTGAATTCCTTTACATGAATGCTGATTTCACCCATTTGTGTGGTAAACACAAAACCTTTAACACCGATGATATCACCGATGTCCAGTTTTTTAAACACACTATTATACATGGTTTTATCCTCACCGGGGCAAATCTCATCGCGTTTGGCATAGATTTGGATTCTACCTTCGGCATCTTGTATTTCAAAGAAAGAGACGGCACCCATGATGCGTTGCGTCATAATACGACCGGCAATGCTAACATTCTGGAATTTAGTGTTATCTTTCGGGAACTCCTCCAATATTTGAGCGGTAGTGGCATTCACCTCGTATTCTGCGGCGGGGTATGGGTTAATACCGAGATTCTGAAGATCTTCTAATTTTTTTCTACGGATAATTTCTTGTTCGGATAATTCTGGCATAATAAATATGTTTTAGGCTGCAAAAGTACAAAAAAAGGCGGTGGCTTTTGATAATGGAACATAAAAAAAGAGACCAACAAATGTCGGTCTCTTTTTTTATAGGTAGAAATGTTGAAATTATTTCACAACAACCTTTGTGGTATGATTGTTAACTTTCAGCATATAGACACCAGCTTTCATGTTGGAAACATTGATCTTGGTGGTGTTCACGAATTGCTCGCTGTAAACTTTCTGACCAACGATGTTGTACATTTCAACTAAAGTCTTCTCGTTGCTATTGCTGTTAACGGTGATTTCAGAAGTAGCGGGGTTCGGATAAACCGTAATGTTGCTCTTTTCGATATCCTCTACATTAACGATAGCGCAGTTTTGACAAGTGGCATAGAGACCAATCATGGTATGATATCTTTCACGTACCCAGAAAAAGTCAGGCATAGCTTTAGCATACCAGTTGTGAGTAGGATCAAGGGTCCAGTCGTAGCAAGCGCTATAGTTCATATTTGCGTCTCCACGAGGAAGGTCACCGCCATTGGTGTATTCATCACGAGGATCTATTGTTGCGTAGAACATGAAGCGACGGCAGGTGCTATCAATAGTGGTGTGGCCTGTTGTACCAGGTTTGAAAGTGTAGAACACAGCCAATCTGTTGCAACTGATATTGGAGAGCTCATCCGGAGTTTTGATATGCATTTCTTGCCATTCGCTAAGGGTATCAGATTGGGTCAAGAGAAACTCTTGCTCAAGAATTTGAACGTTGGAACCCAGTTGATCGCCACCAGGGTTTGTGTAAGCAGGCATACACGTTGCAGGATCCATAGGTATATCCATGGCTGCACCCACCCAAAGAGTATCCAAAGTAACCTCATCTATGCTTCTATAGTTATAAAGCGGCTCTTCATCAAGATTGATAAGATAGGAAACTTTCAGCGTGTCAACCACATCTGCAGGTACATAATCGCCGAACAAGTAGGCATAAACCAAATAGATTGAGTCAATGGAATAATTGTCCGTAGCCCACAAAGCGGGAACATTGGTATATACTGAACTTGCATAATAGAAGGAGTTCCAGCAGGAGTGTGTCCAGTCAAACACATGACCAGTAGATTGGAATTGTGTAGGAGAAGGATCGGAATTGCTCCAAGGATAGTAAGCGTTCGTGTCAGCACACATAAGAACACCAGCTCCATCAAGGCTCTCAACCTGCATCATGCTCGTAAGACCCTCACCATATTCAAACCAGAAAGTGGACGGACCTGTCTTAGATGAATTGACATTATGGGATTTCTTGGCCAATTCTGTAGAAATACCGTTTTTTGCAATTTTGGGCGTCAACCGGTTGGATACCTGGTCACGCTGAGCAAATGATGCCATAACGATCACCATTGCCATTAAAAGGGTAAAAACTTTTTTCATTTGTGTAAAAATTTAATTATACGAATAGTTTATCAGCTTCCAATGTAAGAGCCTGCAAATATACATTTTTTTTATTATGCAAGCAATGAACAAAAAAAATTATGCTTTATTAAGATTCTTCTGAGAAGTTGTCAATTTCTTCCCGTAAGTTCTCAATAATGAAATTCTGCCGTTCCATGGTGTTATTGCCCATATAATACTC
>CAJODA010000042.1 GCA_905233745.1 uncultured Bacteroidales bacterium | reverse complement strand
GATTAGGCGCACGGCCGTGCGTCTGCACAATCACAAAAATAAACGGGACATCTTCTGGTGTCCCGTTTATTTTTGCACCGTATAATATGATTGGGAAAACAGATGTGGATGGCAGAGAACCTCAAGACCACGCGCTACGCCGACGGAACCAGTATAACGATACGAGGAACATTTAGTGATGAGCCCTCTATCGTTATGCACCCGGTGAGGGACAAACCAATGAGGCGAACATGGTCAATGTGATTAGTGATAAACGTTGGGGGTTCCGCCACTTGCGCAATTAACAGGTATGTTGGGGGTTGAGGGTGACTAAAAAGTTCTTTCTGACATTTTTTTATTCGGGTACCTACCTGAGGAAGATGTCAAATATTGTGTTCTCAGAAAGCAAAATTTACTTTTTAGTCTCCCTCAATGGTGCGTGCTGCCGAGCGAGAGAGGGGGAAGGGAGATGGGCGGCGGGCTGACCCCACGGTTAACCAACGACCTTCCCCGCCGCCCATCTCCCCTTTCCTCAACAAGCGGCCATGCACCATTCCGGTGATTTTTGAATCAAAAATCACCGGAACTCCCCACTTCACCCCACATAACACCCACCATTCCGCGAAACGCGACAGCGTTGAGCGCCCCCCAACGTAAACCCCGTAATCTTGCAGGCGTCGACACCCGATGTGCAGAAATTATCCCGCTTGGGCGTTCCATCCTAACAAAATAATTCCTATTTTTGCCAGAATTTTTTAGTAAAAATTAAAATATGGTTATGAAAAGAAACAAAATCACAAGAATGATGCTCGGGACATTAGTTGCCATTGCGCTTGTTTTTAGTGCCTGCGACCGCGAGAACAGCGGCGAAAACAATGGAGAAAACGGTGGAGGAAACAATGGAGAAGGTGGTGGTGGAAACCAAGAGTACCCCTCAACAGTACATATTTTGCCACAGGCAGTGACAGATGTTGATGGTAATACGTATGATGCGGTACAGATAGGTAATCAGGTATGGATGGCGGAGAATTTGCGAGCCACTCGGTATGCAGATGATACAAGCATTCCATTAGGTGAATCAGAAAGTCGTGAGATTCCATATCGTTATGCGCCCGGTTTGGGAGAAACAAACGAGGAGAATATGGTCAATGTGGAGAACTATGGTTACCTCTACAACTGGCCTGCGGTGATGCACGGGGCAGCCTCCTCCAATGCTAATCCTAGCGGCGTGCAGGGCGTTTGTCCCAATGGCTGGCATGTACCGAGTGATGGAGAGTGGGCACAGCTGAGAGCCTATTTGTATCGTAATAGTGAGTATGCTTGCGGCGGTTTTAGCAGTCATATAGCGAAAGCCTTAGCATCAAAAAACGGTTGGTTTGTATCTAATGGAGATGCTTGTGCTGTTGGAAACAATCCTAACACTAACAATGCCACGGGTTTTTCGGCCCGTCCCGCTGGATTCGACCACGGCGGCTACAACTTTGGTTTCGGCAAGTACGCCTATTTTTGGAGTTCTACAGAGGGCAATGGAAGCTACGCTTACTCTCGGTATCTCTACTACGACACCGCATACGTAAACAGGAACTACGGCGGCAAGAACTACGGGTTTTCTGTCCGCTGCGTTCGCGATGAATGATGAGCGATAAACGTTGGGGGTTCCGCCACTTGCGCAATTAACAGGTATGTTGGGGGTTCCGCCACTTGCTGCGCAAGCGGCGGAATGGTGCGTGCCGCCGAGCGAGAGAGAGGGAGATGGGCTGCGGAACCTCCAAGAGTCCTAAATTAAAACGTGTAGCGGAATCCGAGGTTGGTACCCCAGTCGAATTTGTGATCGGCAAAATGGCCGTTGAACACACATCGGTATCCCGGACGGATATCAAATTGCAATGTGAATGGTTTGGCGAACTTGTATTCAAAACCGAAAATACCGTTTGCTCCGGCTTTGCAATTAATGCGGCTTACAACCGTCAGTCCAGTCTCGCTGATATAAGAAAAGCCACGTGACCAGGTATAGCCAATGCTACCGCCAAGGCCCGCAAATCCGTACAGACCGCCGACTAGTCGTCCCTCGTACATGAAATTTGGAGCAAGTTCCAATGACCATAAATGAGAACCATAAACATAGCAGTATTTGGTTCCCAAATCAAGTTGAATGGCGAAATGGTTAACCGGGAAAGTCTTGTATGAAACAGCTTGAGTGGTACCAAGGGTCACGCCGACGCTATGTCTATAGGGCGCTTGAGCGTTTGCATGAAACAGCATTCCAGTTAAAAGAGCGATGAGCAAAAGGTTAATGATGTTTTTTTTCATAGCGAAATAATCTTTAATAGTCTGACATATGGTAAATTGACATCAGCTAGTCGTCCGGATTTTTTGCAAGCCAACCATCATTCCGAAAAGCAGGGAGATGTGTTTTTGTATTCATTTTCGACAAAATTGACAAAAGCCTGGTTCACGAGGCGGATGCCACCAGGCGTTGGATAATGGCCCGTAAAGTACCAGTCGCCAGGATGATTCGGGCAGGCCTCATGCAAGCCCTCCACGCTTTGGAACACCAATTCCACAGGTGACTCCATTCCAACCGGGCGCAGCATATCCACAATCTTCCGGTTGATTTCCTCCACGGCAAATGGCTCGTAAACGGCCCTCACATGATTCTTCGCAAGAGGTTGTTCTTTACAAAGCCGATAAGTCTCCTCTATGATCTTTTCCATACCGCGCTCGTGTAAGAGCGCGATGGCGGCGCGGAAGGCGCACAGTTCCTCCAACCGCGACATGTCAATGCCGTAATAGTCAGGATAACGGATTTGAGGCGAACTGGAGACCATGACAATCTTCTTGGGATGGAGGCGGTCCAGAATTTTGAAGATGCTCTCCCGCAGCGTAGTCCCACGCACAATACTGTCGTCAATGATAACCAGATTGTCTTCATAGGGTTGCAAACTGCCATAGGTGATGTCATAGACATGAGCGGCCAGATCGTTGCGTTCGGCATCCTCAGCGATGAAAGTCCTCAATTTGATGTCCTTCCAGACCACTTTCTCGATGCGCACGTCATGATCCAGATGCCGGAACCCGTCTGTCATACCGTAGAACGCTGCCTCGGCGGTATTGGGCACGTATGAGAATACCGTATGGGACACGTCGCCCGAAATAGCCTTGAAGATGGGTTGCGTCAGCTGCTCACCCAGCCGTTTGCGCTCTTGGTAGATGTCACGGTCAGAGCCTCGGCTGAAGTAGATACGCTCAAATGAACAGGCACTGTACTCTTGAGGCGGGAGAATCTGCTCCAAGTGGCTTTCACCGTTTTTGCGGACAATCAGCGATTGCCCGGGAAGAACTTCGTTAACATCATCAGTGGCAAGATCAAAGGTAGTCTGGATAACAGGGCGTTCACTGGCCAGTACCACAACCTCGTCGTCCTGGTAGTAGAAAGCGGGGCGGATACCCCAAGGGTCTCGCACGGCGAACATCTCGCCGGAACCAGTCATACCGCACATCACATAACCACCATCATAGTGGGGCATAGTCGTGCGCAACACATTGCCCATTTGCACATTGTCATCGATGTATCGGGTAATATCCTGATTTTCGAGACCTGCATTTTTCGCCTCCGTGAAGAGACGTTCCACTTCGCGGTCAAGGCGGTGTCCCATCAGCTCCAACGTGATATAAGTATCGCCATAGATACGCGGCGATTGGCCCTGTGTTGTCAGCAGATCGAAGACCTCCTCCACGTTGGTCATATTGAAGTTGCCGCACAAACAGAGGTTGCGAGCCCGCCAATTGTTACGCCGCAAGAAAGGGTGCACGAAGGTGAGTCCGCTTTTGCCTGTGGTGGAATAACGCAGGTGGCCCATGAAGAGTTGTCCGCGGAAGGAGTCGTCCATCTTTTTGAAGATCTCCGTGATGGCATTGGAGCCCTCCGCACGCTCACGGAACATGTATTCGTGGCCTGGATTGGCCTCCAGATCAACGCATGCCACACCCGCACCCTCCTGGCCGCGGTTGTGTTGTTTCTCCATCATCAGATAGAGCTTGTCAATGCCATAGCGCCATGTACCGTATTTCCGTTCGTAATACTCCAACGGCTTTAAAAGGCGAATCATCGCCACGCCGCATTCATGTTTCAGTTGTTCCATATTATTTGTTTCTGATACAGGTTGCCACAAAATTCATAAACAGCGGGTGCGGATGCAATACCGTGGAGCTATATTCCGGATGGAATTGAGTCCCGATATACCACTTGAGAGCGGGTATCTCAACAATCTCAACGAGATTAGCCGAAGGGTTGACACCGGCACATTTCATGCCGTTTTTCTCAAACTCCTCAAGATACCGGTTATTGAACTCATAACGGTGGCGGTGACGTTCCATGATGGAGGTTTTGCGACCATAAGCCTCCCACGTCCGGCTGCCTTCCACCAGCGCACACTCATAGCCGCCAAGACGCATGGTACCACCCATTTGGGTGATGGTTTTCTGTTCTTCCATGATGTCAATGACGTTGTGCGGCGTTGTCTCATCCATTTCACTGCTGTTAGCATCGGCATAGCCGAGAACGTTGCGGGCAAACTCGATGACCATCATCTGCATACCGAGGCAGATGCCGAAAGTCGGAATGTCATGGGTGCGTGTATATTCGGCAGCAACAATCTTGCCTTCAATGCCACGCTGTCCAAAACCGGGGCAAATAACAACGCCGGCCAAGCCGGACAATTTCTCGCCCACATTCTCGCGGGTGATATGCTCGCTGTTGATGAAGTGCGTCTTGACCTTGTGATCATTATAGGTTCCTGCATGGGCCAGACTTTCCAATATGCTTTTGTAGGCATCCTGAAGATCATATTTGCCCACCAGCCCGATGTTGACCACAGCGCTTGCACTTTTACGGCGGCTGAGAAAATCCTGCCACGGCCCCAAATCCAACGTCTCTCCCAGATCCAGTCCCATTTTCTTGAGACAGATGGCGTCGAGACCCTGACGCTGCATATTAATGGGAACTTCATAAATGCTGGGCAGGTCTTGACTCTGAATCACGGCATCCACCTCCACATTGCAGAAATGAGCCACCTTCGTCCGAAGTTCGTCGCTCAGATTGTGTTCCGTCCGTAACACGAGCACTTCCGGCTGGATACCCAACCCCTGAAGCTGCTTCACGCTAGTCTGGGTGGGCTTGGTTTTCAGCTCTCCGGCAGCCGCCAAATAGGGCACATAGGTGAGATGCACGTTCAGCGCTCTTTGTGGTCCCAATTCCCAGCGCAGTTGACGGATGGCCTCAAGAAACGGCTGACTCTCAATATCGCCGATGGTTCCACCAATTTCGGTGATTACAAAATCAAAATGCTCCTTGGTGGCGTTCAGCTGAATACGGCGTTTAATCTCATCGGTAATATGCGGTACCACCTGAATGGTCTTACCCAGATAGTTCCCACGTCGCTCACGCTCAATCACGCTCATGTAGATGCGTCCCGTGGTCACACTGTTGTCCCGGGTGGTCTGGATACCGGTAAACCGTTCATAATGACCGAGGTCAAGGTCTGTTTCCATTCCGTCCATAGTCACATAGCATTCACCATGTTCGTAAGGGTTAAGAGTCCCTGGGTCAATATTGATGTAGGGATCGAATTTCTGAATCGTGATTTTGTAGCCGCGAGTCTGCAGCAATTTGCCTAAAGATGCCGATATAATGCCTTTCCCCAACGAAGAGGCCACACCCCCAGTGATGAAAATGTACTTTGTATCCATTTCACTTTTATTTTAAAAAGCCGCGAAATTACAAAAAAAAGGGATAATTCCGATAAAAAATATCGTATTTTTGTAATCAGAATTCAAATAGATAATTTTAATTTAACATATTGATTATGAATAAGATTGTAATGATTACAGGTGCCACGAGCGGTATTGGGCTCGGGTGCGCAAGGAAATTCGCCGAAAATGGCGACAAACTGATCCTAACCGGACGTAATGAGCAAAAGTTGGAAGCAATCCGCAAAGAACTCACCGGCAAGGGCACGAAGGTGCATACGCTGTTGTTCGATGTGCGCGACCGTGAGCAGGCCACCCGCTGTATCAACGGGCTGCCCGAGGAGTGGCGTGAGATTGATGTGCTGGTAAACAACGCCGGACTGGCGCTCGGCCTTGAGCCCGAATACGAGGGCAGCTTCGACGACTGGGAGACAATGATCGACACTAACATCAAAGGCCTGCTGACAATGACCCGTTTGATTGTCCCGGGGATGGTGGCACGCGACCGCGGCCATGTCATCAATATCGGTTCAGTAGCCGGCGACGCCGCATACGCCAACGGGAATGTCTATTGTGCCACGAAGTCGGCCGTGAAAACGCTTTCCGACGGACTGCGCCTCGATGTAGCCAACAGTGCCGTTCGTGTAACGAACCTCAAGCCGGGCCTTGTGGAGACGAACTTCAGCAACACCCGCTTCCATGGTGACACGGAACGTGCCGCGAATGTCTATAAGGGAATCAAGCCGCTGACGGGAGAGGACATCGCAGATGTGGCCGTATATGCCGCCAACGCGCCCGCTCATGTTCAGATTGCCGAAGTGCTCATATTGGCCACACACCAGGGCAGCGGCAGCGTCATCGTGCGAAAATAAAATTTTATTGGTTTTCCCATGATAGCTGTGGATATGGGTTGGAGTATTTATCGATAACTAAAAAAATGAGAAAACATTGGATTGACAATCTTCGTTGGGTCACCGTGCTGTTAGTGCTGTTGTATCATGTCATCTACTTTTACAACAACAAGGGCGTCTTCGGTGGCGTGGGCGGTTTCGGCGACGGGCCACAGTACCAGGACGTGCTGATGTACATCCTCTATCCTTGGTTTATGCCTCTGCTGTTCATCTTGGCGGGTATCAGCGCAAAATACGCGCTGGAGAGGCATTCCGGCAAGGAGTGGTTCAAGTCCCGCACCCTGAAACTGCTGGTTCCTTCCACCATCGGACTGTTTGTCTTTCAGTGGATGACAGGCTATTTCAACACCCTCGTAGCCCGACAAGATGTGCTGGCTTCCCTAAAGCAGCCTGCCCTGTATTTCCTTTGGGTGATTAGTGGCACAGGACCATTGTGGTTCATTCAGGACTTGTGGCTGTTCTCGCTGATTCTGCTGCTGATACGGCGAATAACGAGGGACTGGCATTTCAAAATAAAGAATAAGAAGGTTAAAAAACACTTTCACGACAACGAACCATATCTCCTGAACATTTTAACCTTGATTATTTGTGTGCTGTATTGGCTCGGCGGGCAAACGCTTATTTTCAACCCGCGCCCCGAATCCGCAGACGGACTCTACAACCTCTACAAGCCGCTGTTCTACTTTATTTTCTTCCTGCTGGGCTATTATTGCTTCTCGTCAAAGAAGATACAAAAACACCTGTCTGATGGTTGGTGGATATATATGGCTTGCGCCATTGCGGCTTGCGTTTATCTTTTATTTGACACATACGGCGAGAACAACACCACACCGCAATATCTTGCCGACCCCTTCAACTGCATCTATGGCGGGTTTATGTGCCTCGCCATGATGGGCTGGTTCAACGCCTGCTTCGACTGCACAAACAAGTTCGCCGGATACATGACTCGCTCCAGCTTCGGCATCTATATCGTTCATTACCTGGTTATTGCAAGCATTGGCTCCATGATGTTTTACTACACACAACTGCCGCCTGTGGCGATGTACCTCATCCTAACCTTGGCAGTTTTCACTCTGTCCCCACTGATTTACGAAACCCTCCGGCGGATTCCGTTTATACGGTGGTGTGTGCTGGGGGAAACCTCAGGTCGGCCTTCGCGCTGAGCTACGGAATCTGGCTCGTCATTGACTGGTACGACTGCTTCTTTCTCGACTGGGTGCTCTTCGCCAACATGAAGTCCTTGCGCTTGCCCGGCACCGAGCACATGGACGCAGCCTACCATCAGAAAAAGTACCACTTCGTGCAGTCCTTGTGGGGCATGCTCATCGGGCTGATCCCATGTCTGATCGGGGCGGGGATTTATGCGGGGGTGTGCTGTTAATGATAATTTCTTACTCTGACAAGAAGGAGTTCCCGTCACCTCCTATCGTCGGCGACGGAATGGTGCAATCTACCGATAGGGGCAATGTGGAAGAGACAAAAAAATATTCTCAGAATAAAAGTAGTATCTTTGCAGTCAGTTATGATTGTAACCTTTGATAAGGAATATCTGCAGGAATTGTACATTAACGGACATTCAACGAGCAAGAAACATCGCTTCCAGCCTGATGTGGTGGCGAGGTATGTTAAAGTAGTGAATACAATGAAGAATGCCAATAATGTGTTTGAACTTACTCGTTTTAAAGGATTGCATTATGAACATCTAATAGGCGACAAAAAAGGGATTTCCTCTGTGAGAGTAAATGACAAATATAGGATTGAATTCACAGAGTCCTCTGTTGATAACCAACAAATTGCAACCATCTGTAATATAATTGAATTGTCAAACCATTACAAATAAAATTATGAAGCATATAGCAGGAGTACCGGACAATATGATTGCCAATAATTTAACGCCGTTTATTCCAACACATCCGGGGGACATTATCAAGGATGAGATTGAATATCGCGGCATTACACAACGGCAACTCTCGGAAGCGACAGGTATCGCTTATTCCGTGATTAATGAGGTTCTGAATGGGAAACGCCCAGTCACCATTGAATATGCCCTACTAATCGGGAAGGCACTTGACCTTGATGCCGGGACGTTTATCCATATGCAGTCGGAATACGATATGCAGATGGCGGAACGAAACAAGTCTTTCACAGCCCGCCTTGCAAAAATCCGCAAAATCGCTTCAATACTGTGATGCTCAAACTCGAGAAATTCCTGACCCTTTTCATCGGCATCGGCGCAATTGGCGGTGCTGCGATGATGTGGATTGACCCTACAGGAACAAAAGACAACATAGCACTATGAATTTCAATACTTTCGGGAACGAGGAATCGCCAACACTCATGCTCATCCCTGGATTAGGCGTGTCCTACGAAATCTTCCTGCCTCTCATACACCTCTTGCAAGACAGTTTCCATATCATAGCCGTTGAAGTGGATGGTTTCACTTTGGGCAAGCAAACGGAGTTCACCTCCGTTGACGACCAAGCCGTACAAGTGATTGATTATGTGAAGAATTCTTTTCATGGAAAACTAGATTGCGCCTACGGCCTGTCATTGGGCGGCAAGATCCTGTCCCGTGTTTTGGAGCGCAATGAAGTGCTTATCAACCATGCCATCCTGGATGCTGCCCCACTCCTACCCTTGCCACGCTGGCTGGTGGGTCCGCTGCGCTACTACCAGGCATTCAATGTGTGGACCTGCTACCGCTGGACGGGATTCTGGAAACGGGTGTTCCATTCCCACTACTTTGATGTGTTGCTCGACGAGTGCAAAAAGACTTATCCTTTTGGTGGCAAGCGCGCTGTGTTGGACGGGTACCACTCAGTCTATACCAACAAGTTGGAATCCATCTCAGGTAAGGATATCCACTACTGGCACGGAACCAAAGAAGCTTTTGTTGCCAAGCCACAGGCGAAACATTTGCTCAAGCTCTTCCCGAACACGCACCTTGAGGTCTTCCCCAAGATGAACCACGGGCAGCTTCTTGTCGATTATCCGGAGGAGGTGGCCCGAAGAATTAAAGACATCCTTGTGAGTGAGTACGGCAAGGACAGTACAGATGCGGAATTAGTTGTTTTCAAAAAGAGATAAATATGAAAACCGAAGTACAACCCCAGAAGACCAAACGGGCGCATGCCTTTGAGATGTGGATGACCGCACCGATGCCGATGGTGATGTGGGGCAAATACCGCAAGCACTGGCTCAAGACCACGCTGCCCGTCTCGTTCCAGTTTCACCATGTGCAAATGGATGGCGGCGACGCGGCACGATTTCTGGAACGGTTGCAACAAACCATTATAACATTATAAAACAAATCATCATCAAACAAAAGACATCTGTGATTTTTTTGCTCTTGACCACCAACAAAATATCAGAAATTGTGTATCTTTGCATTTGAAAACATTTTTATTAAATTCAAATTATCATGGAAGAAAATTTTGCAATACAATTATTTGAAAACAAACAAGTTCGTGTCATATGGGATACGGACAAGGAAAAGTATTTTTTTTCTGTAGTAGATATCGTGCAAGTTCTGACCGAAAGTCCACGACCGAGGAAATATTGGAATGCTCTGAAAACCAAACTCAAAGCGGAGGGTGATGAGTTGTCCCAAAAATTGGGACAACTGAAATTGCAATCACAAGACGGGAAAAAATATCTGACCGATGTTGCTGATTTGGAGGAGACTTTCCGAATCATTCAGTCTATACCCTCTCCAAAAGCTGAACCTTTGAAACGTTGGCTTGCCGAGGTGGGCAGCAATAGAATCAATCAAATGATTGATCCGGAACAAACTTTCCAAATGGCTGTTGAGGACTACCGCAGACAAGGATACAGCGACCGTTGGATTAACGAACGTATGAAATCCATCAGAATGCGGAAAGAACTGACGGATGAATGGGAACGTTCAGGAATTCACGAACAAAAGGATTTCGCCATTTTGACCAATGTTCTTACAAAAGCATGGAGTGATATGACAACCGGTGAGTACAAGCAATTTAAAGGGCTCACCAAAGAGAGTTTGCGCGACAATATGACGAGTGTGGAACTGGCATTGAATACGTTGGCAGAAGTGGCTACTGCTGAAATCTCGCGGCAGCGCAATCCGAAAGGATTCAACGAAAGTAAAAACACTGCTCAAGCAGGTGGCAGAATAGCCAAGACTGCACGACAGGATTTGGAGAAAGAGATTGGTCACAGCATAATCTCACCATCTAAAGCATTTGACGTTCTAGCTCCAACTGAAGACGTGGGAGAAGCGGTATTGTCCCAAAGCAATGGCAAAGCACAATAGCGGTAAATCATCTGATTCTTGCGGGCGTGAATTTTATAATCAAATGAAACATCTCCCCAATCTCCTAACAGTTCTCCGGTTCCTTGGCGCTATCGGTCTCCTCATTTTCGATGTTGGAGGTGTGGGGTTCTGGGTAATATGTTTCGCCTGTGGATTGAGCGATATGGCGGACGGATTCTTGGCAAGAAAGCTCTGCTTTTGGAATCCATTGTGCCGATGATCATCATCGCCATTGTCGCGACATTCGCCGCAGTGCAGGAGGGGCATCTCATCAGGACAATGGACGCATAATAAGGTCGGACAATAGATATGGTCAGGATAGACGAGGTGTCTCCCCGCCGCGAAAGTCACACCTTGTCTATGTGGAAAACCAATGTGTTCACCCTCTTAGATATTTCCAGCAAAAAGTTGTACTTTTGCCTTTCGAATCTTAAAACCGAAACTTCTGAATATGAACGATTACGATAACCTCAAAGGTCTCCGCCACAACGAGCAGCTTGTGGTGGAACATAAAGACACCGCCGCCGTGTATGGCTCCGGCGCATTGGAGGTGTTTGCCACCCCCGCGATGATTGCCCTGATGGAGAAAACCTGCCTCATGGGCGTGTGCGACAAAATCGGCGACGGCAATACCACCGTCGGCATTGCCGTCAACATCAAGCATTTGAAAGCCAGCCCCGTGGGCGCGACCATCCGCTGCGAGGCCGAGCTTGTGGAAGTCGATCTCCGCCGTCTGGTCTTTTCCGTAAAATGCTTTGAAGGCGAGACACTCGTCGGCGAAGGCATCCACGAGCGTTTTGTGGTGGAGAGCGCGAAGTTTATGGCAAAATTCTGACAAACATGGATCAACTAAGACGTTTGTTTACTGTAAGTTTTGTAATTGCGGCGTATCTGATTGTCGCGGCTTCTTGCTGTCTGGCACAGCACACCTCTGACAAAGTGCCCGGCCATTACACCTACCAGCACGCCTTTGAATACGATTTGGATGGCAACCACCTCGATGTGCACGAGACCGGCACGATGAACTTCTACCCCGACGGCACCGCCCTTGACTCCGCAAGGCAAGTCTATACGGCAACGATGGAGGATGGCTGTGAAGTGACATTCGTGTTCAGCTACGTCAGTCCCAGCCACTGGAGACTTGAGGGCGAGGACTTCTACTTTGCCGGGGTCAAGGAGACTTTCCGTATGGAGCTGATGGAGACGGATGCCGGAAAATGCGACCCTATACGCGCCGAAAAGCTGGCGCAAGAGATCATTAAGGTCATAAGCGGCAGCTGCGACTATGAGTACAAGTTCCACCTCGACACGTTGACGGACCAGAAGCTGCAGTGGAGTTTCACCTACCGCGACGGGCACACCGACACGTGGGAGTTCTATCGGGAGGTGTTGCAACAGAAATAAGAGACACGATAATCCTGCTATTTCTTCATCTCCATTCTCCGACGGATATTTTCGGCCAAAAACGCAGCCACCGCATCGGGTTGCACACCTGTGACGTTAAAGGTGAAGTTGTAATTCCGGGCATCGTAACGAGAGGTGTTGGCAACATTTTTCACGAACGTGTCACGTGCTTCATCCACTTTCTCAAGCAATTTTGCAGCCTCATCAAGAGTGAGGTTCTGTTTTTGAGCGATACGGGCAATACGGGCGTCGCGATTGGCTATGATAAGCAAATGCAAAGCATTAGGATTGTCTCGGAAAATGTGGAAACCAGCACGTCCGATGATGATGCAATCCTCCTTTTCAGCCAATTCGCGCAACACGCGGGCCTCAGCGTAGAAAATACTCAACGGTGTAACCTCAGTTTGCCGGTCAGAAACATTACTGGCCGCACCGAACTGTTGGTAGAAACGGCAGAAGTCGTTCCACCAGCTGGTCTTTTGTGCCTTCACCCGTTCTATGTTCTCAACGGTCATGTCAAATTGTTCCGCAATGCAGTCAAGCATCGAGCGATTATATACTTTCAGGCCGAGTTTTTCACCTATTAGTCGGGCAATTTCTCCGCCGCCCGAACCGAATTCGCGGTTGATAGTGATGATGGTATTAGGCATAGTATTTCGTTACAAGTTATTCCTTCAATTAGAGATGAAATCGTGAGCAAAAATACAACTATTATTTGAAATGACCAAAAAAAACTCAACTTCGCCACAAAATAACTGTCATCTATCTCCAAGTTTGGTCGCCGATAAGAAAATGTGTACTTTTACATACTAAACATCCTGCTATGACAGATTATAACAACCTTACCGGTCTCCGCCACAGCGAGCATCTGGTGGTGGAACACAAAGACACCTCCGCCGATTAGTCTTCAAGGTACAGTGTTTCGAGGGCGAAACCCTCATCGGCGAAGGCACCCACGAGCGGTTTGTGGTGGAGAGCGCGAAGTTTATGACGAAGCTGTAATCCTAATATCTTTCCACAAAATCCCGAATCAACTTGAACAGCGGCTCGTAGGTGTCGACGAGGAAATGTTGGTAGTCGTCGAACGTGGTGTGGTAGTACTTGAAGGCGTCACCATCTTCTTGCTCGAACAAGATGGTGGGCACATGCTGCAAGGCAAACGGATAATGGTCGCTGTTGCCGGCCAACTCGCCACGGTTCAACCCCTTGAAATAGCTCTTCTCATTGTTGATTTTCTCAAGCAGTGCATAGCCGCGCATACCCTCATCGCTCACCTCGCAATATTGCACGGGGTTGTTGTCACCAATCATGTCAATGTTGAACAGATATTTGATTTGCGAAAGCGGCACAAAGGGATGTTGCACATACCACTCCGAACCGCGCAGGTTGGCATCTTCGCCCGAGAAGGCGATAAAGTACATGTCGTACTCAGGACGGTTCTGGGCGTAATACTTGGCTAATGTCACGATGGCGGCAGTGCCCGATGCGTTGTCGTTGGCACCGGCGTAAAATACCTTCTTGCCGAGGTTGCCTAAATGGTCGTAATGTGCCGTGAAGACATAGCAGCTGTCGTGCCGCTTGCCCTCTACCTTGGCAATGACGTTGAAAAGTTCGTAATCCTTCAGGAACTTGTTCTCAATGTTGACGGTGATACTTTTGGCATCCTTCGGGAAGTCGGAAGTGGCCCAGATGACAGGTTTGCCCATGATTTTCTCTCCGTATGCCTTGTAGAACTTCAGCAGCGGTTCCCATGTCTGGATCATTCCCGCGTTGGTGCATCCCTCCTTGCCCCAAATTTTCTGGAAATCTTTGTAATGCTTGTAGGAGAACATGAAATCGCAGACCACAAAGCAGTCTTTGTATTCGGGTTTGGCCAAATCTGCGAACATCTTTTCGGCGTTGTAGTTGGCCGTGTCCACATAGTAGAGCTTGTAAGTGCCGTGCACGCCGGGCGAGTACTCGCGCATGGAGAACTCCACGCCCGGGGTCAGCTTGCGGCCATCCACCGACATTTCCATCTTGCCGGGGAAGGTGTTGATATCGATGGTGAACGGCTGACAGACAACCTCATCGACACCCGCCTTTTTGTATTCCTTTTGTATGTGTTTTCCCGCCTTGTTAGCACCGCCGTAGGCATAACCGCGGCCCTGATATTTCGCGGAGCTCAGTTCCTTGACAACCTGTTTGTAGTGTGCCAGATCCTGTGCGTGCAGCGACGTTTCGGGAATCATCGCTGCTATTACCAAAGCTAATGCTATTAAAAACAGTTTTTTCATTGCAGAAAATTTTAAAAACGGGCTGCAAAGATATTTTTTTCCATTTATTTTGGAGTTGCTTCTGAAACAATAAAGAAGGGGAAAATGCTTTTCTGAAAAATTATTGTACTTTTGTGCAATATGAAAAGCTATATTAACTTCTTTGTAAAATATTGAAAATAAGAAGTTTTATTGTTTTGACAATGGTGAACCACAATCCTTTTCGAATGAAAAAAATATGTTTCTGTGTTCTGTTGATGGTGACAGTTCGACTCGCCGCCCAAGGCACCCTCAGCGGGATTGTCATCAGTCCTTATGGGAATGCTGAACACGAGGTCTCTGTGGAACTCTTCACCAATAGTGGCGACCGTTTTGATGACAAAATTGACACATTGGTTGCACAAACACTGACAGATAAAACGGGTTATTATCGTATAGAGGGAATTGCCCCGGGCACGTATGCTGCGCGTTTCAACAAAAACCAAGGCGACAGCACTTGTATGACAATCACTATGATAGGTGTAAAAATCGCAGATGGTGACAAGTCTTTAGATGTGAGATTGGAACAAAGATGTACTGCGTTTGATCCACCTCATGTATGCATTCATGAAAAAAGGTTTACCACCCACAAAATAACAGTGCAGTTGGAAAAGCATCCTGAATCCAAAGTGATGACAAAGGTTGAATTTGAGATTATTGCGAACGGGGAAAAGAGTTTTCTTTATACCAATGATTGCCCTGTTGTCACGCAATACTTCCCTGCCGGTACGGGTCGGGTGCGGGTTCGGATTTACGAGCATTTGGGCGAAAACCTATGGCATCTGGTAAAGATGTACGTCACAAAACCTCATATTCACAAGGTGAAGTCCCGTCGGGCAATGATTTGATATAGATGAAACGTATCGCACTTTTATCACTGTTGCTGTTGGCTCTGATGTCTCTCAATGCACAGCAGTTCTACGGCTGCCGCACGGATGACGGGTGGGCGGAAACCCCGATGCTTCGAAAAACGATAACACTTTCAGAATCCGATATTTCAAATGGAAGAATATCTATTGATATTCACTCATTCGGCTACCACGAGGTGTATGTAAACGGCGTGAAAGTGGGTGATAAGGTTTTGCAACCTGCAGTCTCGCAGCTCAACAAGCGTTTGCTCAGTGTGAAATACGAGCTTTTGCCCTATTTACATGAAGGTGAGAACGAACTGTTGCTGTGGCTGGGCCAAGGCTGGGGTCGCATTTATGGCACGCCAGCTGCTGTATCTGCCAGAGTAATTCATGAATACAATGCCCGATTTGAGATGATCACCGAAACCGACACCACATGGGAGGCCTCGCCGAGCGGCTACCGCTACACGGGCAGCTGGCAGCCGCTGCAATTTGGCGGAGAGCGCTTTGATGCGAACAAGAAACCAGACTGGCGACCCGCCACCCGCTTCAAGACAACGGATGTTAGGGTGTCAATTCAGGAGTTTGAGGGCAACCGTATCCTTGATACACTTTCGCCTGTGTCCATTGAACGACAGGACGATCACTTGCTGCTTCTCGACTTCGGCCGCGTGGTGACGGGGTGGTTCCAGGCCGATTTCCAGCCGCTTTCCGCAGGCACCGAGGTGACGATGGAGTATCTCGACCACCTGCAGGCTGTACCGCCGCACACCGAAAGCGACATCTACATTGCACGAGGCAGCGACCGAGAGAATTTCACCAACCGCTTTCACTATCACGCCTTCCGCTATGTGCGCATCACAGGTGCGGACA
Source organism: uncultured Bacteroidales bacterium (assembly GCA_905233745.1). GTDB lineage: Bacteria > Bacteroidota > Bacteroidia > Bacteroidales > WCHB1-69 > F23-D06. Next base: position 19,266 of record CAJODA010000042.1, on the reverse strand, counting down.
TCCAAGCGGCACGGGCGTTGCCCATCAGCGCGCTAAGGCCCGATGAGGCGGCCACCTTCAAGTGCTCCGATCCAAGGCTCAACGACATCCATGACCTCATCCAACACACCTTGCAGTGCTTGACTTTCAGCGGCTACATGGTGGACTGTCCGCACCTTGAACGCATGGGATACGGAGGCGACGGCAACTCCTCCACGATGACGCTGCAGACGATGTACGATGTGCGCGACACTTACCACAACTGGCTCATGGCCTGGGGCGACGCGATGGAGCCCGACGGCGAACTGCCATACGTGGCACCCGCATTCCGCACCGGCGGCGGTCCCTACTGGAGCGGCTTTATCATCAAAGCCCCCTGGCGCACATACCTTAACTATGGGGATTTCTCGATGATTGCCCTGCATTATCACCAAATGAAACAGTGGCTGCAATTCATCGAACAGCATTGCGAGGACGAGATTCTGCAACCTTGGCCCGACAATGAGCGGCACACTTGGTTCCTTGGCGACTGGCTAGCCCCAAAAGGCGTGGACATGCAAGGCGAGTCCGTGCTGCATGTCACCAGTTGCTTCCTCAGCGAATGCCTCGGCAACATGGTGCAAATGGCCCGGTTGATGGGACTCTATGATGATGCACGGAAGTTTTCCGAATGGCATGACCGGCTCAACGCCGCCATTCACCGCCATTTCTACCACCCGGAAACGCATACTTACGCCAATGGCACCCCGTTGGACCAAAGCTATGCCCTGCTGATGAACATCCCGCCCGACAACGCTATTGCCGAGCAAGTCAAAGAGCAATTGCTGAAAGACTGCTACGGGAAGTACAAGGCACACTTTGCGGTGGGGCTGGTCGGTGTGCACGTCTTCACCGAGTGGTGCATCCGCGAGCGAAAGACCGACCTGATGGCCACGCTGCTGCGCCAACCCGACTATCCGGGTTACCTGCACATGATCCACAATGGTGCCACCACCACATGGGAGTCTTGGGACGGCAAACGCAGCCGCGTGCACAACTGCTACAACGGTGTCGGCATCTGGTTCTACCAGGCGCTGGCAGGCCTTCGCCCAAACCCCGACCGGCCAGGCTACCAGCATTTCTTCGTTGACCCGCAGCCCTGCGAGGGCGTGGATTGGGTGCGCGTCACCAAGCCCACAAGCTACGGCACTATCCGCATTGAACTTAACGGCACGAAGTTGCGACTGACAGTCCCCGAGGGCACTACCGCCACCGTTTTTCCCGGCACCGACCGCGAGCGCACACTGACAGCCGGGGAGTGGAAACTATAACAGAAGGAACGCGGAAGAAGGGAACTTGCACTGAACACTCTTGCAGCAGCAGTGGGGCTTCACCTACCGAGATGGCCATCCAGAAATCGCAAAAAAAAAGATTACTGATTCCGATAACTGAAGATATAACCATGCAAAGAAAAAAGTTTAATTCAAATCAAGTGGGTTTTACTATTCTTTGAAAAAATAATGTATTTTTGCAAAGAAATAATTAACAGTTGTCTTAAAAATGAGTTACTTTCCCTTATCAGGAATACTAGCTCATGCATCTTCAAGTGAATGTTATCAGTTAAACTGCAAAGACTTAGCGTATGAACATCAACATTGTCAAGGTGGTAAGCCACCGACAGATGAAGCGTTTTGTGAAATTCCCACTCAAACTCTACAAAAATTGCGAAAACTGGGTCCCCGCCTTAGAAGGCGATGAGTACATCACATTCAACCCCAAGTTAAACGGTGCTTACGACTTCTGCGAAGCCGACTGTTTCCTTGCCTACCGTGGCGATGAGATTGTGGGCCGCATAGCTGCCATCATCAACCACATTGCCGACGATGCCGAGCACATCGTCCGATTTGGCTGGCTCGATTTCATCGAGGACGAAGCCGTACTGAGAGCCCTGATTGATGCTGTTTCCGATTGGGGCAGGCAGCGCGGACGCACAGAAATAAGAGGTCCTTGGGGCTTCACCGACATGGACAAGGAAGGCTTGCTCGTGGAGGGGTTTGAGCGTCTCAGCCCCTTTACCTGCATCTACAACTTCCCCTATTACGGAACCCTATTGGAGAAAATCGGATTCACGAAGGATGTGGACTGGATCCAAAACAAGCTGGAGGTGAAACCCGAACTGCCGCCAATCTTCAAGCTTTCCGAAGCAGTGGAAGAAAAGTACCATGTTCATCTCATATATCCCAAGAGCACACGGGAAATGGCCAAACGATATGGCATGAAGAACGATATGGCATGAAGATTTTCCACATGTACAACGAATCTTTCGCCCCACTAAACGGATTTTCACCCCTGACCGACAAGCAGATCACAGCATATTTGAAAACCTATGTCCCCATACTTGACAAAGACTTTGTGGCTGTAGTCGTCAATGACGAGGACTATCCTGTAGGATTCTTTTTCTGTGTCCCCTCACTCGCCAAAGCCGTCAAGAAATCCAATGGACGTCTATTCCCGTTCGGTCTTTTCCGTATCTTGAAAGCGTTGAAGGAAAATGACTCTTTGGACGGCCTGATGATCGGTGTGTTACCTGAATACCAGCAAAAGGGGATCCCGCTTTTGTTGACGAAGTACCTGCATGTCAACTGCCTCAAACGGGGTATTAAGCAAGTGATATTAAATCCCCAACTTGAGCACAACCACAAAGTGCAGTCGATATACGTGGATTTCGACGGCACCCCGTACATGCGCCGTCGTGCCTACAAACGGCCAATTTAAAGTCCTATTTCAGCTAAAACAGGACAAACAATCCACTACAATTTGTAATAGCTGCCCAGAATTCCGGCGAACCACCGGGCGGGCAGAACACGTTTCAGCAGCACCGACAGCCGTTGCTCGAAAGAGGCAACCACATAGCCGCAACGCGGGTGCTTTTCACGGACAATCTTGCTGATTATTCGGGCCAGAGCCTCTGGTTTAAGTCCACCAGTCTCATCATGTTCCACCTTTTCCATCGACTCGGCGTAAGTCCTGTAGGCATTCATGGCCTCAGCATTGACCGTCTTTTTCCGGCTGGCGGTGAAGCCGGTGGAAAAATCGCCGGGACGGACAACCGTAACCGTAATGCCCAGTTTCTGGGTCTCCAGCCGGAGAGCCTCGCAATAGCCTTCAATCGCAAACTTGCTGGCAGAATAGAAGCCTTGGAACGGAAGTCCCATCAGTCCGCCGATGGAGCTCATCGCGATGATTTTGCCGGAGCCCTGCTTGCGCATGAAGGGCAACACGGCAGTCACAAAATTTACCAGTCCCATGAAGTTAGCGTCCATCTGCTCCCTGATCTCCTCTTCGGTGGCAAATTCAACGGGGCCGCCGATGCCCATGCCGGCATTGTTAACCAGCACATCAACACGTCCCTCCTGCTCTACGACCCTATTGACAACTTCTGCTACTGTCTTGCGGTCGCGGACATCCACATGAAGGTAGTGTACTTGGGGCAGCTGCTCCACCTCACGGCGCACAGTGCCGTACACAACATGCCCCTCCTGCGCCAGCAATCGCGCGGTTTCCAAACCAAAACCCGAAGAAACACCTGTAATCAGTATAACCATGGCTAAAGTATTCCTGCATCCTTGAATGCCCTTGTAATCTTCTCCACTGCTTCATCCACCTGTTCGAAAGTGTGTGTCGCCATCAAGGCAAAACGGATTAGCACGTCATTCTCGGGAACAGCCGGAGCGATGACCGGAGTTACAAAAACGCCATCCTCCAGCAGGCGGGAGCACAGCCAGAAAGCCTTCTCCGAATCTCGCACAAAGAGAGGAATGATGGGTGTTTCGCTTCGGCCCGTGTCAAAGCCTCTCTCCTGGAACTGCCGGCGAGCGTAGTTGCTCACATCCCAAAGATGCTGGATGCGCTCCGGCTCACCCAACATGATGTCAATCGCCTTGCTGACCGCAGCCACATTGGAGGGCGGCATACTTGCACTGAAAATCAACGAGCGGGCATTGTGTTTTAAATAATTGATTGTATCGGAATCGGCGGCGATGAAACCTCCCAGCGAGCCAAACGACTTGGAGAAGGTACCCATGATCAGGTCCACCTCATCGGTCAAGCCGAAATAGTTGGCCGTTCCCCTGCCCTGATGGCCCAACACCCCGAGAGAATGCGCATCGTCGAGCATAATATCGGCATCGTACTTGTCAGCCAAAGAAACCAGCTCAGGCAATGGGACAATATCCCCCTCCATAGAGAAAACGCCGTCAGCCACAATCAGTTTGACCGATTCCGGATCACATTGCTGCAAACAGGATTCCAAACTTGCCAGATCATTGTGGTTATATTTCATCGTTTTGCCAAATGAGAGGCGGCTGCCCTCAATAATGGAAGCATGGTCAAGTTTGTCGAGAAGCAAGTAATCGTTGCGGCCGCACAAGGCAGAAACCACCCCAAGATTCACTTGGAAGCCTGTGCTGAAGCAAATCGCCTCTGCCTTGCCCACCAACTTGGCGAGTTTATTCTCAAGTTCTACATGAATGTCAAGCGTGCCATTGAGGAAACGCGATCCCGAGCAACTGGTGCCGTATTTTTCAATAGCGGCCTGGGCGGCTTCCTTCAAACGGGGGTCGTTTGACAAGCCAAGATAACTGTTTGATCCAAACATAAGCACATTCTTCCCCTGTATCTTCACCACTGTACTCTGTTCTGACTCTATAGGTTTATAATAAGGATAGATACCCTTTTCCTTGGCTATTTTCGGCGCCAGATACTGCGCAGATTTCTTTTGAAGAATATGAGTCCTCATTGATTGTACTACGATAAATTTGATTTAATTGCATCACTAATCCACCCTTCAAATTCCTACTATCCATCAACACTTAAAGGCTGACAAAGATAATATTTTTTTTGTTAGTACAATCAAACGCAAATGTGAAATAACGTACAGACATTTATTCCAGAAAATCACATACGAATTCCATACAAGCGTAGTTTTTCAGATGCAGTTATAGCAGGAATATTACAAAATTAAAGGTGATAATTTCGATTTTTTTTATTTTTGTGGCCAAATTTCAGCATCTTGGTTTAAAGAAAACTTTATTATGAAACCATACATACACCATGTAAAATACTATGAAACGGACAAGATGGGTGTGGCCCACCACTCCAATTATGTGCGCTGGATGGAGGAGGCCCGCGTCGATTATCTCGACCAGATTGGCTTCGGTTACCGGAAACTGGAGGAAGATGGCATCATTTCGCCCGTAATTGGCATTGAGTGCGAATACAAGACGCCCACCTGCTTTGACGACAACGTGGAGATTATAGTGAAAATCGAAGAATTTCGCGGCGTGCGACTCTCCATTAGCTACACGATGCGCAAGTTGCCAGAAGGTGAACTCGTGATGACAGGGCGTTCGCGCCACTGCTTCGTCGACATGAATGGCCGCCCCATAATCCTCGACCATAGCTTTCCTGATTTTGCCCAAAAGCTGAAGGAGCTGCAAGCGGAATAGATACCACAACAGGCTGCCATGAACGCCGAAACCTCACCCAAGCAAACAGCATGGCCGACCGCATACCCTTGAAGAATTTCTTCTGAATAAAGCACTCTACACATTCACCTTTTTTGTACTTTTGCCGGGTTTTTAATAGCCAATCATGACAGAGGACAACAACACCAATATCGAACCGGGCAAACAGAGACGCAGGGTTCTGTTCATAGTGGGCGTCATAATCGGCCTGCTGGCAGGTGCTATTCTCACCATGCTGATAGTGGATTGGTTGGATTATAAACACCCCACAGTGGTGAAGATACTGGAACACTCCACCCCTGCCGGTTCCAAAGACACTGTCATCAACTATGTCATTCACAAGCATGTGAATCAAGAAGAAACCAATCCGAAGGTCCTTGAACCCGACTCCCTTGCCCAAGATTCCATAGATCAGGAAACGGATTACCAGGACTTCATGCTTGACGAAGATGAAATCCAGGATTGGCAGGCGGACGAAGAGATGCCTCAGAGTGTATCCGAAGATAAGATATTGAAGAAAAACACCATTCGGATCACCTATATGGATGAAAACAAACGTATTGTCCCCACTCCTGCCAACAGCCCAATCCAATGGCAAATCCAAATGTGGTCCACTCCGATCAAGAACAGGCTATCATACCAATATGCAAACAACCTTTTGAAAGTGAAAGGCATGGACATTGAAAACATGAAAATTGTCCATTTCAGCAACCAATTTTATCTGGTACATAACAACCGGACGTATCTCATCAAGCCCAACAAACAATTTGAAAAGCTTCAAGAGGCTCCTGAAATGAGTTTTGCCATAAAATAGATGAAGAATCTTTTCCGGATATCGATCACTTCTTCTTTTTCTTCGCTATTTTCTTAGGATTCTCTTCTTTACGCTTGACGGCTGACTCCGTGGTCATTTTGATTTTGCGTCTGATCTTCGAATCAAAGCTCTGTTTATAGGCCATAGCCACGCCTGCTGTGTAATTTATCTGGTGATCGGTAACTTCATAGAAATTCTCATTGCGCTCACCGATGTAGGTATAAGCCTTCAGTTTCCACGTTCCCTGCTTATTAATGTTATATTCGATTGTAAAGTCGCCATACACATTATTGCTGGCATCCACTGTACGATCGTCATAATATCCGACACTGGTAGATATGCTGACGCGCTCCTCGGCCAAATTTGCATTGGCCCTGATACCGTACTCGGCGACCGTGGTTTCATTTGCCTGATTATATATCACGCCGAAAGAGGCTTTTCTACTATTCAACAAATTGTTTAAAGTATTGTTAATAAGATTACTCAAGAAGTTTCCTGTGCCGCTACCTCCTCCAGAAAACAAATTTTCAGGCATGAAATTATTGGTGACCATGAAATAGGCAAACTGCTTGGTCATATTCTCCTTGTTGGTAGTATCAATGGCATTATAGAAGATGTTTCGGACCTCATCGCTGCTATTAGGAAGTTCAAAGCTAAAGGTGGGGTCGATATTCTTCATAATCTCTCCGTTAAGGTGCATGTAGGCATTCACATTAGAGGCAACCGTACTGGCCAGGTACTCGGGAGGCACCACATTAGCGAGGGAGGTTTTGGAATTCTTGTATGCACTGGCGTGCACTATCATATTCTCCAGGGGTCCGTCAAAGATGATGCTTCCGCCAGGCACTAGGATGAAATTGGAATTAACCAAATTATATAAGGAGAACCTGAAATCACCGGAATGCAGTTCCAAGCTGCCGTATAGATTCAAGTCATCCTTGTCATTGTAGGTAAGACGGAAATTGCCGTTGGCGCGAGCCTTCAGCGTACCGCCGATAGACTCCAACTGTAGCACAACATCAGCCTCGTCAGTCACATTAAACGTAAAGTCAAAGTCCAGTTTCATTTCCGATTCAGCTGTCTTCGCAACGGTGCTGTTGCCCGACACTGTAGTCCTGAAATGGATGCTGTTGGATTCGGAAACGGAGCTTGCCGAGCTCACCAGAAGATAAAGTTCTGTTCCCTTCTTGGTCACCAGATTAGGCCCACGGAAAAACAATTTCTTGTCAGTGCCGGTAATAGTCACCTCTCCGGAAGCATATCCAATTCCATAGAAATCGGAATTGTTCCTTTTCGGGGTGTTGAGCACCATGATACCCGGCGTGTTGATTCTCAAGTCAAAACGCATATTCTCAAACATCTTATGGCGAATGCTTCCCCTCAAAATTGCCGGATTTCCTTCCAAGTCGCTCAGTTTCATATTGTCAAAGAAGATACCTTTTGAATTGAAACGGATGTTTTGATTCTCAATTACATAACTGGTTCCCAATGCAGCAATACCCATATTGGCCTTCAAGACCATCACATTGCCGTCAAAATAAGTGGAGTCCGGGGTGGCATAGAAGGAGAGTTTACCAGATGCTGTGCCTTGGATATGGTCACTGAACTCTGACAGGAAGGGAAACAGGAATCCGGCGTTCAGGGTATCAAAACTGGTGTGCACTTGCAATTTTCTACTAGTTGTGGCATATCCACCCCGTATGCGGGCGAAGATATCCTTCTCCTGCTCAAACTGGCGGTAATCATATTCGGAGAGGGTTTCAGGGGTAACGGCTTTATCGCTTCGGAAAAATCCCCCGCTAAAACCTATGTCGCTGGTTCCGTTCCAACCGGCCATCAAAAACAGATTGCCAATTTCCACCTCATTGAAAACAAAATCGTCGGCTAACAACTTACCCAGGATCACACGCCGTTTACCATTGCGCAAATGCACATCCGCAGTCAGACGACCACCACAGCTCATACTTGACAACAGCGGATTTACAAGCGCAATATCCAACGCCTCCGCCTTGATATTAAGGTCCGAAATGTCATTCTTGAAGGAGTAGTCCCCATGGACAAACAGGCGGCTTGAATCGTTTTCAATCACGAGATTGTCAATGGACACCTTATCTTTCTGAAGATGGACAACATTGTCATTATTGAACTTCCACATCACCTCATTCAGACATAATGCGGTGTTTTTCAACTGGAAAACAATATCAGAAGGATTGGCTATGTTAACAGAACCGGCAACTTTGGAATATTCATTTGTATTTTTGTCAAAGTCATTATGCCAGGAAATATCGTATAGAATACTGTTTTGATTTGAATTGGCGTCCAAGGAGATGTCATCAAAAACCAATTTGCTATCCCTTTTGCCTATAGCCAACGAATCGACACTTCCGGAAATTATAAGGCTATTTTTATCCTGGGAATTGCCATTCAGGACAAGTCTGTGCAAGCGGATCTTGTCACGGATAAAGAAGAAGGGAATATTGACATTGACAACATCATTCTGGCTTCCGGAATACAGGGCCACATCCACATTAGCGTTTGAGGCCACATAGAGATCTGGGAAGATGAGTTTAAGTACATTATAGGTACGGTAGGTGGTTATCTGAGCTTTAATATAGAAATTATCATCAACATGTTCGGTATTGGTCTCAGGTTGTGTAAGAGATTTAGGGGGCGCTATGAGGGTTGGGAAAAAGTTATAAGCAACAGCCTTGATTGAGTCCACGGCATCAGCCAATGGATAGTTGGTTTCCAAAGATGCGTTGGCAATATTGGACGAGACAACGAAACGGTGTGCAATATCCGTATTGATGGAAGTGATTCGGAAGCGGCAGTCGGAAAGGCTGTCTCCATTGTTATAGACACGGATATTATCACAGCCCACATAACCGCTCACATCATCGAAATTAGTACCACGCAGGGATATGACCAAATTGTCGAACCCCATCTCCAGTGATGGGTTCTTTTGGAGTATATAGACAACTTTGTCCAGTCCCTCTGCTGTAACTGAATCGCGTTTCGGCACGCTGTTGGCAATGTCACCCAAATCAGCATGGTTAACCGAAACATTTCCCTGCAAGGTGGGCAGGTCATCCGTCATATCCAATTGTGCCAGGATGTCACAGCCAAGGTGAGGATCGTTGGAGTTTAGCGTAAGGTTATAGAATTTGTCTTTATAGTCTCCATTCAGGGTGATGTGTCGGAGTGGGTATCCTAGCAAATCAATGCGGGTGACATTTGCATCCACATGGCCTTGCAGGGTTTTAAAGATATCGCCACTCCATTTCGTGCCATCCACACTACCTTCAAAAGCAAGATAGCCGTCAACATTTCCTAGCGTACCGTATGCTTGAGTTAATTTGGCAAGATTCAATCCTTCGGTGCTCACATCTCCAGTCAAGTGCATGGTGTCTTCGCTTACCAATGACGACAGATTCGCATTCAAGGATCCCGCATCCGTTCTGCCATGCAGGCAGGCATTGAAATCCGTAAGCGTTCCGACAAACGAGCCTCCGAAATAGGTCTGTCCGATTTCCGAAACATTCTTGTTTATGGTCAGTTTCTTGCCACCCGGCAGGGTTAGCAGCGCCAGTTCGGGGATGTTCAGTTTGCAGGAGTCGAGCTGCAAATTAATGTAGGCTTCATCGAGGTTTGTAATGTCTTTCAGCGCCAAATCCCCATGCAGGCGGTTGTCATATCCGCAATTTGCCAAAAAGTTGATAATATGAAAGTCATTGACACACCCGTCAAACCGGTCGGCGGAAACGAGCAAGACCTCCGACATGCCACGAAGTTCGCCCACAAAATCCCCGACATCACTCATGGAGAGCACCGAGGGTCGGACAACGGCGGTGATGCGCACCGAGTCGAGAAAATCCACATAGTCATACCAGTCGTTATAGGTGAATGACAGGTCTCCGTCCACCCTGCTCTTCTCCGTTCTGACTTTCAGTCCGTCAAAACGCATACTGTGGCTGCAAATGCTGAAATCACATTGTGCGTCCTTCAAGCTGAAACCGCTGTATTGATTGAAACTCAGATGTTTAAACTTGGCAGCCACGCTGTCATAATCAAGAATAAAGTTGTCCGCCTCCGCTTTGATATCTCTAAGCTCAAAATAGCCATAGTCCATCGGCGGGTTGTCCTGAAAGTCATACACTTTCCGAAGATAATCCAAAACAAGCACAAACCGCGAATCAACCAAATTAAGATGTCGGGCGGTAATTATGAACTCACTGTCCGTAACCTCTTGCGTATAGAACTTTTTTGCCCAATTGAGGATATTGAGGGCCGTATCGCCCTCATATTGCCGAATCACAACATTGGCATTCCCAAAGGTGGCGCTGCCAAGTTTTATCGTAAAGGGGGAGAGGCGGATTCCTTTCAATCTGCCGTTCACATCCTCAACATAGATCATATCGTTGTTATGGTCGTCTTGGATGCGTACACCATGCGCTACGATTCGCAGGGTTGGGGTGAGACGCACATCGCGGATTGAGATTTCCGTACCCCAGGTTTCGTTAACTTTTTGGGTAATCTTGTTGACCACAAAAGTTTGTATGGCAGGCACAAAAAGCAGACCCACCAGAAGAAGGTCTAGCGACAGGAACCCTACAACAATCCAGAGAATTATTTTCCCGATTTTTTTACTAATTTTGCTGCCCACAATTGTTAGCCTATGTCAATTTACATTCTTGGTATCGAATCATCCTGCGACGACACTTCAGCTGCCGTAGTTGAAGGTACTACCATTCTCTCCAATGTCATTGCCAGTCAGAAGATTCACGCCGAATACGGAGGCGTGGTTCCAGAGTTGGCCTCACGCGCGCACCAGCAAAACATCATCCCTGTGATTGACACAGCATTGAAGCGTGCAAAGATAAACAAAAATCAATTATCTGCCATCGCTTTCACAAACGGTCCGGGACTGCTCGGTTCATTGCTTGTGGGGAGTTCGTTTGCCAAGGCGATGGCATACAGTCTGCACATCCCGCTGATACAAGTTGACCACCTTCAGGGCCACGTACTGGCTAACTTTTTAAACAAGCCTGATGAGGAAAAGCCAAAGCCGTCGTTCCCGTTCCTCTGCCTGACCGTCTCCGGCGGACACACCCTGCTGCTACAGGTGAACGACCATTTCGACATGCAGCGACTGGGCGGCACGATAGATGATGCCGCAGGCGAGGCATTTGACAAGGCGGCCAAGATTCTCGGACTCCCCTACCCTGGCGGTCCCGTAATCGACAAGTATGCCCAAGAGGGGAACCCGGAAAAATTCCAGTTTGCCATTGCCCATGTGCCCGGTCTGGACTATAGCTTCAGCGGACTCAAGACCTCGTTCCTGTACTTTGTACGCGACCATCTCAAAGAGAATCCGAATTTCATTGAGGAGAACATCCATGACTTGGCAGCCTCCATTCAGCACGCCATCGTAAAGTCTCTTATGGACAAAGTGGTGAAGGCTCTGAAAACCTCCCCATGCAAAGACTTGGTGATGGCCGGTGGTGTTTCCGCCAATTCCGCGCTGCGCAATGCGGCTACCGACATAGCCCGGCGCTACCACCGCAATCTGTTTCTCCCCACTTTAGACCTGACCACCGACAATGCGGCAATGATTGCCGTCAGCGGTTATTTCAAATACCTGAAACAAGATTTTGTGGGTGTTGACGTGGTTCCCTACAGTAGCGAGAAGAGCAAAGGGACCGTGAGCTAGTTCCGCACATCCATGGCGTTGCGCAAAGCATTCCCTATCAGCATGAACGACAGCACCAGCAACATAATGGCTATGCCAGGCACAATGGCGAGGTAGGCCTTGTCCAGCACAATGTAGGCGTAATTCTCCTTCATCATCATACCCCAAGAGGGCATAGGCGGTTGCACACCCAAACCCAGGAAACTCAAACCCGCTTCCATAAGGATGGCTGATGAAAAGTTGGAGGCGGCAATTACGATGACCGTACCTGTGATATTGGGAAGAATATGCTTGAAGATGATTCTGAAACTATTGTAACCCAGCGCCTTGCCCGACTCCACAAAGTCTTGCTCACGCAGACTGATAACCTGTCCGCGCACCACACGCGCAATATCCACCCACATAGTCAGACCGATGGCGATGAAAATCTGCCAGAACCCCTTACCCAGCGCGAAGCTGATGGCAATGACCAGCAATAGGGTCGGAATGGACCACACCACATTGATAATGAACATCAGCACATCATCCACGCGGCCGCGATAATAGCCTGCCACAGCTCCCACGGTGATACCGATAATCAGCGCAATGAAGATAGAGAGAAAGCCGACAGACAGGCTCACGCGACTACCCATCATGAGTTGGCTCAGCACATCGCGACCATATCGGTCGGTACCTAACCGGAACTTGCGTGTGATAACAGGAGTGTCCGCCAACTCGGACTTGGCATAGCGGAGCCTGTCGGACTGTTCGAAAAGCTGCACCTCCACAGAATCGCCCATGTCGCGCCACGCGCTGACAGGGACAGTCTGATAAGGCGCCGGCTGGCCGAACAGCATTTTGTGGAGCACGCCAACCTTGGGCACCTCGTGTCCCGGCTCAACCTGCAGGAGCTGCACGGTAAACCCTGGTTTCCGCAAGGCTATTTCCAATTGCACGTTATTGCAATAGGGTGTGCTGTCCGGGGTGACAAGATACCCCAAAATGGCAACGACTATCACCAGGATGATGAAACCGAGCGAGACCATACCCTCCCACTCTTTCTTAAAACGCTTCCACGTAAGAGCGGTAATAGATACAGCTTTGTATTTGTTTTCCTTTTTTTTGAAAAATTTCATTGCCATGCCAATAGACGCCGCAAAAGTACTTATTTTTTTACTATCTTTGCCGCCGAAACGGGCAGAAAGTGAAAAAGAAGATTGCTGTAACGAACTATATAAACCTTACCTGTCTCTAAAAACTTCACAATCTGTACAAACTTCAGGAACTTTAAAAACTTTATAAACCTTACAAACTTATAAAAACCATTTATCACTATGGGTAGAGCTTTTGAATACCGCAAGGCAAGAATCTTCAAACGTAATGCATATTTGGCCAAGACATTCACCCGTCTGGGCAAGGAAATAACAATGGCAGCCAAGGCTGGCGGTCCCGATCCGGACCAGAACTCCAAGCTTCGTCTGCTGATTCAGACAGCCAGAAACGAGAACATGCCGAAGGACAACATCGATCGCGCCATAAAGCGTGCGTTTGAGAAAGACCAGTCCGATTACAAGGAGATGGTTTACGAAGGTCGCGGACCTCACGGCATTGCCATCCTGATTGAGGCTGCAACGGACAACAACCAGCGCACGGTGGCCAACATCCGCAGCTATTTCAACAAACTGGGTGGTTCGTTAGGAACCTCCGGAATGCTCGACTTCCTCTTCGACCACAAGAGCATCTTCACCGTGGCCCGCACCCCCGAAATCGACATCGAGGAGTTCGAACTTGCCATGATGGATTTTGACGCTGAAATCGACGCCGACGATGAGGAGATTATCATTATGGCCGAGTTCCAGGCTTTTGGACCTATTCAAAAATACTTGGAAGACAACAAATTCGAAATCAAGAGTTTCCGTTTCAACCGGATTCCGAAAGAGATGAAAGCCCTTACTGAGGAACAACGCGCTGAGGTGAACGTCCTACTTGACAAAATCAATGAGGATGAAGATGTGACCAACGTCTATCACAATATGGAAGAACCTGATGAAGAATAAACTCCGGCCGCTAGCCGTTGGCCATTGGTTTTGGTCAACCGCCAGCAGCCAATAGCCAATATCCAACATGTATTATTACAAATTTAAAGTCTATTACGACGAAGTGGAGGATTTCGTGCGCGACATAGAAATCCTGGCTAATGACAACTTCGAGTCTCTGCACAAACTTTTGTATGAATGTATCGGATTGAAGGGTAATGAGTTTGCCGCATTCTCGATTTGCGATCCCAAGTGGAACAAGCAGAAGGAAATCACGTTGATGGACACTTCGGATGACGAGGAGATGGAAGAACCCGAGTATGATGACAACGATTCTTTCAGCACCAAGTCACGTTTGCCCAAGTTTGTAATGCGCGACTCCCTGCTGAAGAATTTCATTTCGGACCCACATCAGCATATTCTGTACGAATATGATTTCATGAATCCCAAGATTTTCTATCTGGAGCTGCAAAAAACGCTGCAAACCGACAGTGCCGAATGTTTTCCGCGTTGCACGTTCAAAGCCATGGAACTTCCGCCAGAGATTAAGGTGAACACAGCCAATCTGGAGGATCCCGAGTTGGACGAAGAGGATTATGATGATGAAGAGGATGACGATCTCTTCGGCGAAGAGGGCTACAATGACGAGGATTTCAGCAATCTGAACGAATACAGTGACTTCTAAACTGCTCATCGTCACGGGCCCCACAGCCGTGGGCAAGACCGACTACACCATTGCGCTGGCGCAGGAGCTTGGCTCGCCCATCATCTCTGCCGACTCCCGGCAGATGTATCGGGAGATGCGCATCGGCACAGCCGCCCCGACTGCGGAAGAACTGGCCAAAGTTCAACACTATTTTGTAGGCAATTTGTCTGTTCACGACTACTACAACGTCTCCATGTTCGAGCAACAGGTGCTTGAATTGTTGGGGACGCTTTTTATAAAGCATCCCGTGGTTATCATGACCGGGGGAAGTCCCCAATATATCGACGCGGTCTGCAACGGCATTGACGAGCTGCCGGACCCCGACCCCGGCATCCGCGGGTACGTCAACCGACTCTATGACACCGGCGGACTGGATGCCCTTCGCGCTCAACTGGCCACCCTCGACCCCGACTTCTACGCCAAAGTGAACCACAATGACCACAAACGCATGATCAGAGCCGTGGAAGTGAGCCTGCAAATGGACAAACCCTACTCGCAGTGCCTGCATCAAACCAAAAAGGAGCGGGATTTCAACATTGAAAAATATTACCTCAACCGCCCTCGCGAGGTGCTCTTCGACCGTATTCACCGCCGCGTGGACCTCATGATGGAGCAGGGACTTCTGGAGGAGGCCCGCCAACTTCTCCCTTACCGCCACCTCAACGCACTGAACACGGTAGGATATAAGGAACTGTTTGACTATTTTGACGGAAAATGCACGCTGGAACAGGCCATTGCCGACATCAAGACACATACGCGGCGCTATGCCAAGCGTCAGCTCACCTGGTTCAAACGGGATTACATTGAAAAACTACTTTAGGGGCATCCCCAACAAGTCACGAAGAACCACCGAAGCGGCCACACAACCGAAAATGGCCGGCATATAGGAGATGGTTCCTACGGTGGACATTTTATTGATCTCTTCATCCTTATCTATGATGACTGCCTCATCGGGCACATGTTCGGTAGAATACACGACCGGGAAACCGCTACGCACACCCAACCTATAGAGCCGCTTGCGCACTGTTTTGGCCAAATGACAGTAATTGGATTTGGAGATGTCAGCCACTTGTACCATGCCCGGGTCCATCTTGCCTCCAGCACCCATTGCCGATACAATCCTCAATCCGCGTTTCAAGGATTCGTATATCAGAAACACTTTCGGGGAAAGAGAATCTATGGCATCCACAACATAATCGTAGGAAGCTGTATCCAACAGTTCAGTAGTCTTCTCATCACGGATAAACATCTGCACACAGTGCAGTTTAAGCTCCGGATTGATGTCCAGGAGACGGTCAGCCATAACCTCCACTTTGCTCTTACCTAAAGTTGAGCACAACGCCGGCAACTGTCGGTTACGATTGCTGACACTAACGGTATCGGCATCGACGATGGTCATTTCCCCGACACCTGCCCGGCAGAGCATTTCCGCAGAGTAGGCGCCCACACCGCCTAAACCTACCTGCAGCACATGTTTGCTGGATAATTTCTCCACATTGTCATGTCCGATCAGCAGCTCAGTTCGTGATATCCATTCTTGTCCGTTCATGGTGTTTATTTTTTAAGTAAGGGAAGATAAATTTTCTGATATAATTTCCGATAATTCCGGCTGAGGAGATGGTTATGCCACAGAATGACAAAATCACCTTCCACGGCCTGGCATCGCTGCAGCAAGCTATTTATAAGATGATTGCTTTCAGAAATGGAGAGGTGCAAGTAATCGAAAAGACTACCATCCATCACAATAAGCGGATGTTCAACGATGTTCGTGACGCAATCCCGTTTCGTGTCATACAGCGGATAGGGATGGCATGTGCCGCATCGGAATCCCGGTTGTTCAGCATAGCAAAGCGTGTAATCATCCGCAAAGCCAGCAGACTGCCACAAACAAAGGGTATCTTCACTATATCGCAGATAGTGTTGGCGAACCATCGACACCTGTGCTCCATGCACCTTTTCCAGACGGGATTTCTCCAATTTGAGAAGCCCAGCCGAGCGATAACTGTCATAACTCCCATGTAATCCAACTTTCATACCGTAATCATTTATAATATCCATACAATAGGGTATGTCAGGGTCATCGATGCCATAAGTGCAGTCGTTTTCATCTGGCAATTGGGCTTTGAAAAAGAAGATGCTCTCCAAGCCAAGGTTGTATGACTCTTGGGCGAGTTCCCGGATTGCTTCAATATATGGGTCTTGACGGCTGTTTTTCCGCCATTTCAGGTATTCACGACAGGAAGCGGCCGTGGCGGGAATGCTGTGCTCCAGAATCAGGTCGCGACCGAAGATGGACTTTAAGGCCTGCCAGGGGTTGTGGAAGCGCCGAAGCAGGTCTATGTCATGAGTGGGGATAATACGAGACTTCCGGGGTGCAATATCCAACCGAGGATTCAGCATCTCAACTATCCATTTTCTCAAAAGCATGGCATACTCGTCAACCAGAGGCAGATCGATAAAATTATAACTATACGCCAGACTGTCCTGATAGCGGAAACGGCCGTGGGCATCACGCCGGTCAGAACGGTGTTCCTCCTCCCGTGACAGAATATAAAAGGATGGGGTGACAAGGTCAAAAGGGATTATCAGTTCGTTATCTTCCTGAGAGCTGGTGACCTCATGCAAAGAGACTCTGGACGGACGAAACAAGGGAATCATTGCCTTTTGGTCGGCGCTGGGACAAAGCAGCATATTCAAATCTCCCTTATCGTTCATAAAAAGCTTCATATCGTCGTTGCCAAACATGGACATATGCAGTTTGTACTGTCCGCCAATGGTCACAGTCAGCACGTTTTTGGCAACATCAAAAGCGTAGTCAAGAGGCTCTGACATGGGTAGCGCCACATTCATCAGGTGCGCAAGGGTGTATTTCAAGGCATTATGGGTCATATCATCAAAATTCTATTCATAAGTTTCCGGCAGGTCCATAATCTCGCCCTGTCCGTCAGAAATGGAATAACGGATTCTATCGCCGCCGAGGTCCACCTTCAGTTTCAGATTCGGGGAAAGGATGGTCTGGGTGGTCTGCGCCGAAATGGACAATCCACAGACGAGAAGAAACATGGCAAGAAGGTTTTTCATGAGTGTATCGTTTTGAAAACTACTGCAAAAATATAAAAAAACGCAATACGTTTTTTTTTACAAAATTACGAAACCTATAAGTTTTCATATTCGAAAATTTGTTTTTTTTTGCAGCATATTTTGAAAACTAATAATCATGACATTTGACAAGGTAAAGGATGGTTGCGATATTCCCGCCGGATTGCCATTAAAGTTGCGTTGGCAATGAAACAGCAAAACCTTTCCAGACAGGATGTCGCAGATCGTATGGGGTGTTCGCCTCAATATGTTTCACGACTTCTTAAAGGGGAGGAAAAACTGTATAGAGTTTTCCCGATGCGAACAGCGCACCTGTTTCATCTCTTCCGCGGTGTAGCGCAAGGCACTCTGACAGTTAACATCCCTATCGCCGGTTGGCAATGGCAGCAAATTGGTCCAAGTAACGATTCAAGGCAGCGAGTTCCGACTGGTCTTCACGGAGAAAGGCATCGCAGAAAAGCTCTCTGAAACGGCACAGTTCCCTAAGTAATGATTTGCGGTTGGGAGCATCGCGACGACCGTATGCAAGCGTGAGATCAACGAGTTCCTGCATTCTTTCAAAAGCCTTTTCAGCATTGTCGGCACGATTTTTTGACAGCCATTTGGCGGCACGATAACTCTCGCTGCCAATGTTGGCCATCTGTTGTGCAAGGGTCAATTCAGCCCAAGCCCCATCACTCAGTATATGGTGTTGCATCATTATTCCACGTATTTAGATACAACATCTCTAATTTGTTGGCGCACAGTCTCGTCTTCCACATGGCGACTGCGGTTTCCTTGCCAAGCCCGAATGTTAATCAAAGAGTCAAACTCTACAAAATCATCTCCTGCTTCGTCAGGATACAAATTGAAACCCCATAAGTCCTCATGCAAGGAACCATTTTCAAGCAACAAAGCTTCAAGGTCTGCGTGAAGTTCGGCATCAACCGCCAGCAACCCGAGCCGCACATCAGCCACACATTTAATCATATCAACAAATGTATTGGCTGCTAATACTTTAAGTTTATCTTGGGATATTTTTTCGGATAATATCTGCATAGCACTTCTTTTCTGCAAAAATACAAAATAATCCATCAATATGAAACAATGGACATTTTTTCCAAATTCATGGCAGTGAAAAATTGGTAAAGACATTGCAGTTGACTGTTTGAGTGATGGTTGTTGAAATAATTTGTATATTTGCCATCCATATTATAAAAAATACGCTTATGAGAAAGTATCTTTTGACCATCGGAATTATATGTTTCGCCTGCACGGCCTTTGCACAATCCCTCCTGTGGCGCGTCAGCGGGCGCGACCTGAAGGCCCCATCCTACATCTATGGCACCATCCACATCCAGGACAGCCGCGTGTTTGCCTTCGACAGCACCGTGTGGCACTGCTTCAACAGCTGCGAGGCCCTCGCCGTGGAGGTGCTGCTCGATCAAGTGGACTACGCGACCGTGCGCGAAAAGATGATG
>CAJODA010000041.1 GCA_905233745.1 uncultured Bacteroidales bacterium | reverse complement strand
TTTGCACAATTCATTCCAATCACAAAGAAACCACTCCCTGATCAATATGAAGCGACTGCTCACCCTTCTATTCATCGCCTTTTGCGGGGCCCTCCATGCGCAGTGCCCCGATTTCACAAATCTGACAGGAGCGGGGGTTACATGCCAATACGGCATGTTCAGCGACCCCTTCCAATACACCGGCATTGCCTCGGGGCGGCACACCGTCATCTCCCAGCAGGGCAGCGACCCCAACACCGGCCACCAGCTGCCGTTCCTCCCGCCGGGCGAGAACCGGGTGGTGAGGCTCGGCAACGAGCAGGTGGGCAAGCAGGCGGAGGCGGTGACCTACCAGTTTACGGTGAACCCCGACTACGCCATCCTGCTGCTGAAATTCGCGGTGGTGCTGGAAGACCCCGGCCACCCCGCACATGCACAGCCTCGATTTGTGGTGCGCGTGCTGAATAATGCAGGCCAGCTGGTGGAGAGCTGCGCCGAGTATGACGTGACCGCCGCCGGTGACATCCCCGGTTTCCAGACTTACACCCACGGCTGGTACAACGTGCGCTGGCGCCCCTGGACCAACGTGGGCATCGACCTCTCCGACTATGCCGGACAGCAAATAAAGTTGCAGTTTGTGACTTACGACTGCGACTATTGGGGACACTTTGGTTATGCCTATTTCACCGCTTCCTGCATGAGCAACAAGCTGGCGCTGAGTGGCTGCAACGGCAGCCAGGTGACGCTGGTGGCCCCCTCGGGCTTTGAAAGCTACGCCTGGGACAACGGTGGCACAAGCGCCACTGCTACCTATACGGCAAGCGGCACCACCACGGCCAACTGCCTCATCACCTCCGCCACGGGCTGCCAGTTTACCTTGAGCGGCACCCTCTCGGCGGAGCCGGGAGTCCCCTCCGTAAGCTCCACGATTTACGATACCATCTGCGAGGGCGACAGTTACAGCGCCCACTTCTTCAACCTGCCGCCGCAGTGGGAAACCGGTACGCACACCTTCCGCAACACCTTCTTCAACACCGCCAACTGCACTGGCGGCAACGTGACTACCACGCTCTTCCTGACGGTGCTGCCGAAATACAACCACATCTACGATGCGGCCTGCCAGGGCACGAACTACAACGCCCAAGGCTTCCACTACACCAACCTGCAGACAGGCAGCTACACGGACACCTTGGTAACCACGTTGCCCACCGGCTGCGACCTCGTGACTGTTTTGCATCTGACGGTGAACCCCTCGTTCAATCTCAGCAATACGATAACGGGCGAGACCTCCGTGTGCCGCCACGAGGTGGGCACCTACTCGCTGAATAATGCCGAGGGGCTGGCCACCTTCCACTGGAATGTGCCCAACGGGGTGAACATCATTTATGGCCAGGGCACCTCATCGGTGAACCTCTACTTTACGGACGATGCACCCAGCCCGGCCACCATCTCCCTCACCGGCGCCAACGGTTGCGGCAGCGGCTCCATTCCGATAACCGTGACGCACTGGCCATCCTACCACATTTTCTTCCAGGACAGCCTCTGCACGGGCCACGACTACCACCGCTACGGCTTTGACCTGGCGCGGCAGGACAGCACGGGTTGGTTTACCTTTACCAACCGCTACACCACCGCCCACGGCTGCGACAGCGTGCACATCCTGCAGCTGTTGGTGACGGGCACCCCCACGCTCACTGCCTTGGCGCAGCCTGCCGAAATCTGTACGGGGCAGGGCACCACCGTAAACGCAATGGGCGAAAATGCTTTTTTCTCACAAGGTACGCATCCGCCTGCTGCCGTGGCCATTGGCGATATCCTCTGCACCGACAACAGCATTGTGAAGCCCTCCGCCTGGCCGGTGGCGGGCAAAACGGCCAAGGGCATCGTCTTCTATGTGGATAACACGGGACAGCACGGCTGGGCGGTGCATCTGCGGGACCAGGGAACGAGTGTAATGTGGACCCCTTCAGGCTCTTATACAGATATTTCCACCTTAACTAACTATACTAACGCCCGCGACGCGATTACGGACTTGAATGGCTACAGCAACACGCAGAAGATCCGCAACGCCGGCAATGCTACAAAGTATCCTGCCGCATACGCGGTGGATTTCGCCAACGGCTGGTACTTGCCGGCAGCAGGACAATTGCGACTGCTGTACGGTGAGATCGTTACTTTAAACGCTTCTTTACAAACTGTGGGCGGCACGCAATTCCCGATGGATAGCTATTTTTACTATTGGTCGTCAACAGAATACGGGCAGAGCTACGCGTGGTTCGTGTACACCAGTGGGAGCGTGAACACCTACACTAAGGGCAACTACTATAGGGTGCGTAGTGTCCGTGCTTTTTAAATTAACTATTCAACAATTAAACTATTAAAGTATTACCGCCGAAGGCGGTCGATTTTTTGAAAAAAATGACATTATATTATAATTTGCCGGTATATAAAGACACATATCAGCTGATTATGCTGATTTATGACGTAACACGTCAGTTTCCGAGGGAGTACAAGTACTCGTTGGGACAGGATATGAAGCGGGATGCCATGGAGTTGGTGCGGTCGATATACAGAGCAAACAGAAGTCTGGAGAAGAAACAGTTTTTGGAAGAATATTTGGAGCAGTTTGAGCTGTTGAAGTTGGAAATTCGCATCGCGCATGATTTGCGGGTGCTCGGATTGAAGAATTACGCGGAGATCAGTGAGCTGATGGACAATATAGGTAAACAGGTTACAGGTTGGAAGAACTATGTTGAGAATACAGAACAATAGGTTTTTATGTCCGGAATCTGCCGGGGCATATCCCCGAGAGAGCGAGATGAAGAAGGATGAAAAAGGACCGGCAGACAGTCCTCGTTCAGAGGGTCGTTACACCGGGCTGTCAACACCCGTTGCTGACAGCTTACTTGCCGGTATGAGCTACGCGTGGAACGTGAACAACAATGGGAACGTGAACAACAACAATAAGAACAACAACAATAGGGTGCGTAGTGTCCGTGCTTTTACAGCTTCTACTTCCGACCCAAGCCTGTTTTTTCAAGATGCCGACGGGAAAATAGAACTCACTGACCTGTTCGAGGCCTATTATGACTGCCGGAAAAACAAACGCAAAACCATCAACGCCCTGGCATTCGAATTAGATTATGAACATAATTTGATAGAGTTGTGTGATGACATTAACAACGGAACCTATCAGATTTCCCGCTCCATCGCTTTCATTGTGAACAAGCCTGTGAAAAGGGAGATCTTTGCGGCCGATTTCCGCGATCGTATTGTCCATCATTATATCGTAAAGAGGATCAATCCTTTGTTGGAGAACTATTTTATTCATGACAGTTACAGCTGTCGGGAAGGGAAAGGAACCCAATACGGCATCCAGCGGCTTTATACAAACATTTGGCAGTGCAGTAAAGAATATAAACAGGACGCTTATATTCTGAAATTGGATATTGAGGGCTTTTTCATGCACATTGACAAGGCATTGTTACGTGAACGGCTGACGAGATTTTTGGAGGAACAGTATTTTGGAAATGACAAAAAGATTGTCATTCGCCTATCTCGGCAGATCGTGGACAATGATCCAACAAAACAGTGTATTGTGAAAGGAGGAAAGCAGAGTTGGTCGGGGCTTCCGAAAAGCAAATCTCTGTTTTGGGTGGGGAAAGACAAAGGGTTGCCCATCGGGAACCTTACCTCGCAGGTATTCGCCAATTTCTACCTTGATCCGTTGGACAAGTTTGTCACGCAAGCCTTAGGCGTGAAATACTATGGCCGCTATGTGGACGATTTTGTGCTGGTGCATGAAGACAAGGAGTTTTTATTGGGGCAGATTCCTAAAATCGCCCGATTTCTGGAAGATCATTTGTTATTGAAGCTACATTCAAGGAAGATTTATATCCAGCATTTCAGCAAAGGGGTGAAGTTCATTGGTGCAGTGGTGCTGCCTCATCGGATATACATTGCCAACAGGACCAAAGGTAACTGCTGGCAGTCTATATCCAAGTACAATGAGATTGTCAGGGATCATTATCCTTCCAAGGATGAGATCAAAGCCTTTCAACAGAGCATAAACTCTTATTTCGGTTTTATGTGTCACTACAAGACCTATAATATTCGTAAGAAGATGCTGCGGCATTTTTCCGCCTATTGGTGGAACCATATATATATAAAGAAAGATTATGTTGCATTGAAATATCGACGAGTAAATAAAATTAAGCAATCATAACAGAACTATTTTTGAAATTTCAGTGGAAATAATATAGAGATTGAAAGAATGAAGAGAATAAAGAAACTATTGGTTATATTTTTCTTATGCTGTGGCGGGGTGGTTTTCGCGCAGTCGTACCAGATTGGCGATGTCTATACCGCTCCAGATGGTAGCAGGGGCATCGTGTATTACTTGCATCCCGACGGCAGCGGCGGATGGGTGGTGGCGCTGAACGATGCCTCCACGGGGTGCGCATGGGGTGCAGCTACCGATGTGCCGGGACTTGCCAACCAAAATCCTTCTTATTACCAGCAACTGCTGAACGATACGGCGGGTTATGCGAATACACAGGCACTGCGCAACTACCAGAACAACAGCACGACCTACGCCGCCGGCAAGGTGGATTTTGCCCACGGGTGGGTGTTGCCCTCTCCGACACAACTCTCCATGCTTTACGGGCAGCTGCCCTTCATCGCCTCCTCTATTACAGGGGCGGGCGGCACAGCGTTGGCATACGATTGGTATTGGTGCAGTGGGGAAAGAGATGCATCCAATGCCTGGAGAATAACTTTTGGAGTGGCCGTAAACAGTGGCAATTTCAATTATGCAGAAAAAAACACTTCCTGTCGTGTCCGTGCCGTGCGCAGTTTCAGCAATATGGCAGTGGTGTATGACACGTCGCTGACCTACCAATGGAATACCGGTAGCACGCAGCCCTATATCAACGTTTCGCCGTCGCAGACCACCACCTACACGGTGACAGGCACCACGGAGTTCGGTTGCAGCAATACTGCGGAACAAACGATTATTGTGGGCACGGGTGCGGCGCAGACCATCTACGACACGGTGTGCCAGGGGGCGGGCTATGAGGCTAATGGCTTCACGATCACGGAGGCGGAGACGGGCACAGCGGGCACACTCACCCGCAGCCGCACACTCACCACGGCCGGGTGCAGCTCCAATCTTACTCTGCAACTTATGGTCAAATCCCCGGTGGCTGAGCTTGTCGAAGCCACCGGCTGCGGAAGCTACATCTGGAACGGGGTCACCTACTACGAGAGCGGCAGCTACACACAAACCTTCATCGCCGCCAACGGCTGCGACAGTGTGGTGACGCTGCATTTGACGCTCAACAGTCCCACCCACCAGTCACTCGCCATTACAGCGTGCGAGAGTTACACCTGGACTTCCGGCAACGGCCAGACTTACACCACAAGCGGCGACTACACATACGCTCACACTGATGCCAACGGTTGCACCCAGGTGGACACGCTGCACTTGACGGTTGGATACAGCAATTACATCATCGATGGGGCGACATCGTCCTTGTTTTCCGTCAGTGCGGACGATCTGGTGTGTTTTAGCCGTGGCAACCTGCAATACCGGGCCAGCACTGGGACTTGGCGCTTTGCCGAGCACCAATACGATTATGCGGGCTATGGCAACAACCACATTTCTTCATCCTATAGCGGATGGATAGACCTTTTTGGATGGGGAACCAGCGGCTGGAACAGCGGTGCTGCGGCTTATCAGCCCTACGCCACCAACACCAACAGTTCCAGTTATTATCCATGCGGCAGTTACACCAGTGACCTTGCCGGAGCCTGTGCAGAGGCCGACTGGGCCTATCACAATCCCATCTCTAATGGCGGGAATGCGGTCCATTTGTGGAGAACGCTCTCCAGGTCCGAATGGCATTATCTCATGGATGTTCGTGCTACCACCTCAAACATTGGCACGGCCAACGCCCGATACGCCAAAGGTAAAGTGAACAATGTGTCCGGCGTTATTATCTTCCCTGATGTTTACAATCATCCGCAGGGTATAACACTTCCTGTTGGTGTCAACGAGACCGGCAACACCGGATGGAATGGCAACAACTACAGTTTGGCAGCATGGGAGAGTATGGAGAATGCAGGGGCAGTATTCCTGCCGACTGCTTTCCGACGTCTGGCCAGCTCAATTTTCGCTGAAGACGGCGGTTATTGGTCTTCCACCCATGAAAACGAGACCATGGCCTATACTCTTTATTTCACCTCTGATTTGATGTTTTCCACGAATAATGCCATGCGTCGCGCCGGTTATGCTGTCCGTCCAGTTCACGATATCAATCCTTCTGACACGACTGCTTCTGCCTGCTACAGCTTCAACTGGCACGGAAATGTCTATACTGAATCCGGCAATTATACGGTTACGCTGACGAACTCTTCGGGCTGCGACAGCGTGGTGACATTGCATTTGACGATTAACAGTCCCGTCCACCAGTCACTATCAGTTACAACATCTGAAACTTACACCTGGACTTCCGGCAACGGCCAGACCTACACCACAAGCGGCGATTACACATACGCTCACGCTGATGCCAACGGTTGCACCCAGGTGGATACGCTGCACTTGACCCTCCTCTCACCCCTGCAAGTCACCGTCACGGTCTCCAACGATACCCTTTGCGAGGGGGAACAGGTGACGCTTCAGGCAGAGTCCGATTATGAGGTCAGTGTCCCCATGTATCCTTTCCCTTCCGTTTTGGTAGGCGATATCCTGTGCACAGACAATAGCATCGTGAAACCGTCCCAGTGGCCCGTGGCGGGCAAGACGGCCAAAGGGATAGTATTCTACGTGGACAACACGGGTGAGCATGGATGGGCCGTGCATCTGCAAGATCAAAGCACGAGTGTGGCATGGGGTGGGTACGGTACGGATATCACCACACTGACCAATTACGCGAATTCACGTTCTGCAATCACGGACTTAAACGGCTACAGCAACACGCAGAGAGCACGTGCTGCAGGAACTGCGGCCACGTATCCGGCGGCATATTTGGCAGACTTCGCCAATGGTTGGTACTTGCCCGCAGCAGGACAGTTGCGTGTGCTATTTTCGGAACTGCTTACCGTGAACGCTTCGCTGCAGACCGTCGGGGGAACGCAATTCCCTATGACTTCCAATTGGGGGTATTGGTCGTCAACGGAACGTAACCAGTCGTTCATGTGGTATGTGACCAATACTGGAATAGTGACCTATAACCTTAAGGATTACACGGCCAGGGTCCGTGTCATTCGCGCTTTTTGATACTGGTGTTGAAAACGAAAAAGGTGTGTCGATAATATAGTTTATAGAAGAGGTGAAAAAATGATAAAACGACTTATAATTTGGATAATAGGTGTGTGGTGCTTTGGGATGGCATCCGCACAGAGTTACCATATTGGTGACGTTTACATAGCACCTGACGGCAGCAAGGGTGTTGTCTATTACCTCCATCCCGACGGTAGTGGCGGATGGGTTGTGGCACTCAATGATGTGTCAACAGGTTGTGTTTGGGGAGATGCCACAGATGTGCCCGGGCTGGCAAACCAAAGTTCATCGGAGCAGCTGTTGTTGAATGACACGGCGGGCTTTGCCAGCACGCAATTGCTTCGGAGCTACCAGAACAACAACAGCTATGCTGCTGGCGTTGTGGATTTCGCCCACGGCTGGGTGCTGCCTTCACCGGCGCAGCTCTCCAGGCTGTATGCACGGCTTCCCGTCATTTCTTCCGCCCTCACCAGTGCAGGCGGAACAGCACCGACAACCGATTTATATTGGTGCAGTGCGGAGCATTCCGCATCGAATGCCTGGTGTGTTGATTTTGGCTCTACGTCGAACTATCATCTCTATTCGGGCCAGTTCTACAACACCGCCAAAACCACCTCATGCCGAGTTCGAGCCGTGCGAAGTTTTAGTTACGCTTCAGAATCCGGCCTTTCCTACCAGTGGAGCACCGGAGCTACGACCTCCTCTATCACGGAGACTCCAGCGCAGACCACCACATACACTGTGACAGTCACTGCCCCCGACGGCAGCTCGGGCACGGCGGTGCAGACCGTCGTGGTGAACAGTCCCGAACCGCAGACATTCTACGAGCGAAACATATAACAACAACGGTTTCACGCTTACGGCGGCGGAGACCTCCACACCCGGGGTGCACACCTTCACCCGCACGGTGGAGGTGGATGGGTGCAGCACGATTCATACCCTGCACCTAACGGTCACACCGGCCTACAACGTCTCCGACTCCAGAACCGTCTGCCCCAGCGCCCTCCCATACGTATGGAACGGTGTCACCTTCAACGAGGCAGGTACACAATCTGTAACGCTCAACGCTGCCAATGGCTGCGACAGCATAATGACGCTGAATTTGACGGTGACACCCACGCCAGAAGCCACCGTAACTGCCACATCTGACACCATCTGTGCTGGAGACGAAGTGACGTTGCAGGCGCAAACAGCACCACAAAATGTATCTATTGGCGATATAATGTGCACGGACGGCACTTTTGTGAAGTATGAAGACTGGCCCGTGCCGGGCAAAACAGCCAAAGGTGTCGTGTTCTATGTGGACAATACAGGTGAGCATGGTTGGGCGGTGCATTTGCAAGATCAAAGCACTAGTGGCGTCGCATGGGGAGATTATACATACGATATCCCTTCACTCCAAAATTATTCGTATTCTAGAAATGTAATATATGATTTAGATGGATATTCGAACACACAAATTATCAGATCCACAGGGGATGCAAATACTTATCCTGCCGCCTATCTCGTTGATTTTGACAATGGATGGTATTTGCCAGCTATTGGACAATTGCGCATATTGTTTTCCAACTATTCTACTGTGAATTATTCCATCATGGCTGCTGGAGGCACAAGCTTTCAGACAGATAACTACGATTATTTATCCTCAACTGAAAATAATGCAGGTCTTGTATGGCGGCTTTATGGAGGTGGCAATTTGACACTGACAGGGAAGAACTATACTGAAGTAAAGATTAGAAGTGTCCGTTCATTTTAATTTTATTCTTAAGTGTTATGTTGTTGAAAAAAATATACTTTCTTGCTTTTAGTTTGCTTTGCTGGACAACACTTTTGGGCCAAAATTACCGGATAGGTGATCTTTATACTGCGCCAGATGGTAGTCACGGCATAGTCTTTTACCTTTTTCCAGACGGCAGTGGTGGATGGGTTGTGGCATTAAATGATGCCTCTTCAGGATGTGCATGGGGTAATGGAACGGATGTGCCCAATATTCCCAACTATCTTTATAATTATTCGCAAATGACTCGGGATACCGCAGGATATAGTCGCACTGTGACACTTCGCTCCTATCAAAACAACAATTCAAACTATGCGGCAGGCGTTGTGAATATTGATAATGGTTGGTATTTGCCTTCAACGGGGCAATTATGCATACTTTTTGGAGAATTACCTCGTGTATCCAGTGCCTTAATAAATGCAGGCGGAACAGACCTGTCTGAAGCATATTATTGGTGTGCAGCGGAATATATTGAGGGAGTCTCATGGGCGGTGGACTTCAGAGGGTCACAATCCAATGGTTCCATGGGCGGTTTCTGTAGCTTAGGACAATCGACTCTTTGTCATGTTCGTGCTGTGCGGACATTCAAAAACATTAACAATCCGAACATGTCCTATTTGTGGTCCACCGGCGACACCACTCAAAACATCTCCGTATCACCCACACAGACCACGACCTACACCGTCACCGTATCCAATTCTGGCGGGTGTGCGGACACCGTGGCGCATACCATTGTGGTGAACAGTCCCGAACCGCAGCGAAACATATAACAACAACGGTTTCACGCTTACGGCGGCGGAGACCTCCACACCCGGGGTGCACACCTTCACCCGCACGGTGGAGGTGGATGGGTGCATCACAATTCACACCCTTGTCCTCTCCGTTCTCCCGACTGCTGACACGACCATCTACGTGACTGTTTCCGAAAACGAATACCCCTTTGTGCTCAACGACAGTACATACAACCATTCGGGTACATACACACAATTGTTGACCACTGCGGCGGGCTGCGACAGCCTTGTGACGCTGGTTCTGACAACCACCCACCACATTGACCTGCCCGACAACGTGCTGGATGCCGACTGTACAGTACCTCCCGACTCCAACGCTTTCACCATGACGGAGCTGTTCAGCTGTCCGAATGTCAACAGTATGTCCACTTCGATGGTGGCGGATATGGATGGCGACGGCCTGCCGGAGATTATCGCCTGCTGCTACACAAACAGCGCACCGTGGTACTCTTCGGGCTTCCATGTGATAAATGGTCAGACAGGCGAATTGAAATACACCATTTCAACGGTTCAATATGTGAATTCAGGCCAGATGGTCACCATCGCGGATGTGGACCATGATGGAAAGGCCGAGTTGTTCCTGTTGGGTAATAATCATCGGTTGTATTGCTATAATTACAACGGGGGAATCCGTTGGACAAGTGCAAACACTATGGACAACAATTACCTATTATCCGCTGCGGATGTCAACAACGACGGCAATGCTGAGATTGTTTGCGGTAGATACATCTATAATGCCCAGAACGGCACGCTGCTGCTGCAAGGCACAATGGTGGAGACCGGCATGGGCTTCGGATCGCCACATAGCACTACGCCCTATTACATGTATGCCCTGGGCGATATGGACGGGGACGGAACATTGGAATTATGTGCGGGAAATACTATCTATAAGATGGTCATCACAAACAACACCGGGACAGCAGGCAATTCGTGGTCAATTTTGCGCCAAGCAAGCACCACATCTAGTATCACGAACAAGGACGGCCAGACTTTCTTGGTGGATTTCGACAATGACGGCGATGTGGATGTCTGCGTGATTGGTATCACACACTCGTTAAATGCCGCTCCCCATACCATAAATGTATATGCATGGGATGGTCAGACCTCCCAATTGATAGCCCACACTCCGCTAGTCTCGAACAATACCTTCAGTGCGTCAATCCCATATTCGGGAGACTTGAACGGGGATGGTTACCCAGAAATTATTTTTTCCGTTACGGGAATCGGGATGGTTGCCTATACGTATGACCCGCTTACGTCCACCATGATTCAGATGCACCGTCACTTTCCCTTTGAAGAAACAGCAGGTTTTACCGTGTTTGATTTCAATCAGGACGGACGAAATGAGATTGTCTTCAGGGGAATCAACCAGTTATGCATCGTAGACGGCATCACATTGGAGAACCTTTGCCCGCCTGTCACGGCCTATTCGGGCACCATAACGGAGTATCCGATAGTGGCGGATGTCAACGCGGATGGCCATGCGGAGATTATCATCACGAGAGCCTACAACGACTGGTATGCCGGGGGCGGCGCGAACGGTTGGGTATCGGTGTATGGTAGCCAAATTCCCGGGACATGGAGCTCCGCCCGCAAAGTGTGGAACCAGTGGGCGTACAGCTCGGTCAACATCAACGAGGACATGACAGTGCCTCAATACAGGTTTGATGTCTCCACCACATTCCCGAACGGGAAGAAGCCGTTCAACACTTTCTTGCATCAAATGCCTTACATTGACTCCTTGGGTAATTTGTTCAATCCTGTGGCAGATGTGGTAATTAACGCAGCTAGCGCATCTTCGGATGGCAATACGGTGACTTTGACACTCAACTGCTGCAACACCGGGGATCTCACGTTGTCTGCACCCTACCCTGTGACAGTCTTTGCCAACACCTACGGCGGCGAGGTCGTTCATACGGCCACCGTGATGGAGAGTTTGCCGGTGGACAGCTGCACTCAGATTGAGATTACACTGACTAAAAGCCTGTTGTGCGGGATTCAGAATCTGGAGGCCTTGGTGATGGCCGTGAACTGTGCCGGCACGGGCATTGCCCAAAACGGAGGAGAGCAGACGGAGTGCGACACCACCAACAATGTCTCGTCGGTGGCGTACACATTACAGCATTTTGATCCCGTTGAGCTGACGGTTAGCGCCTGCGACAGCTACGAATGGAACGGGACGACGTACACCGAAAACGGTGACTATACGGTATCGTTTCCGCACCCCGGCGGCTGCGACAGCGTGGTGACGTTGCACCTTACGGTGACACCCACGCCGGAAGCCACCGTAACTGCCACATCTGACACCATCTGCGCTGGAGACGAAGTGACGTTGCAGGTTGTGACAGCGGGCGGCGGTGACCCCGTGCTTCACGTACCACCGGTAGCTGTCGGCGACATCCTCTGCACCGACAACAGTATTGTCAAACCCTCCGCCTGGCCTGTGGCGGGCAAGACAGCCATGGGAGTGGTTTTTTACGTGGACAATACGGGCGAGCACGGTTGGGCGGTTCACTTGCAGGATCAGGGGGCCAGTTTGGCATGGGGAGGTTACGGTACAGATATTCCCTCTTTGCCAAATCATAGTGGTACTGATATCTATACCGATTTGAATGGATATTCTAATACACAGGCTATTAGAGCCGCAGGAAATGCAGCGAGCTATCCAGCTGCATGGGCGGTGGATTTCAACAATGGGTGGTATCTGCCGGCAAATGGCCAGTTAAGAGTTCTGTTATCAACTATAGTATTTATCAATGCAACATTAGACCTTCTTGGAGGTCAACAATTTCCGATGGACGCTTCTTATACCTATTGGTCATCTACAGAGCATAGTGCCAATTATGCCGGTTATACACAAAATAATGATATGGGCGGACGAGTGAAGTGGTGGACCTCTAAGGTGCGTAGTGTACGTTCTTTTTAATTGTCGTGTATGAAACAAGTATATTCTTTAATAGCTTTATTGTTAATGACACTGAGCCTTTGTGGACAAGCGTATAAGGTTGGGGATGTCTACACGGCTCCTGATGGAAGTAGAGGAATTGTCTTTTTTATCTTACCTGACGGTAGTGGCGGTTGGGTGGTTGCGCTGAACGATGCTTCCACGGGATGTCAATGGGGTGATGTGGTGGATATTCCGGACATGCCCAATCATGTTTATGGGATTCTCAACTATCAGCAGGCTTATTTGGATACCTCAGGGTATCAAAATACGGCTATTATTCGAGCTTTCCAAAATAATTCAACACAATATGCAGCTGGGAAGGTCGATTTTGCGAATGGATGGTATCTTCCAGCTCCCGCACAGCTGGGTATCCTTTTCGCCCAAAGACCCTTTATTAACAATGCCATAGTTAGTGCTGGAGGATCGGTAATGTCTGCGAATTGGTACTGGACTAGTTCGGAGGCTTCTGATAACAGTGCTTGTAGAGTGGATTTTGGGTCTAGTTCAACAAATAGCGATGGACAATTTGAAAATCATCTCAAAACCAACAACCATTGTGTTCGCGCTGTCCGCAGTTTTACTTACGCCGATGAGCACACGGAACAAACAGTGTCTTACACATGGAGCACCGGCGACACCACTCAAAACATCTCCGTATCACCCACACAGACCACGACCTACACCGTGACAGTTTCCACATCCGGCGGATGTGCGGACACCGTGGCGCATACCATTGTGGTGAACAGTCCCGAGCCGCAGACATTCTACGATGAGGTGTGTCAAGGCGAGCCATACGTCGACAACGGATTCGTTGTAACGTCGGCGGAAACCTCTCAACCGGGCATAATCTCCCGCACGCGCACCGAAGAGGTGAACGGTTGCGAAACTACTCATACGCTTGAACTCACGGTGAAAGCGTCCCCACATATTGACATAGAGGAGACTGCCTGCGGCAGCTATGAATGGAACGGACAGACCTATACCCAGAGTGGCGACTACACGGAAACTTATCCTCTCTCTAGTGGCTGCGACAGTGTGGCGACGCTGCACCTGACGGTAAACCATGGCACGCACAACATGCTGGACACTGCCGTCTGCGAAAGCTACGAGTGGCACGGCACCACCTACACGACCTCCGGCACCTACACTTACGACTACACCAACACCGACGACTGCGCCAGCACTGACACCTTGCACCTGACAGTGAACCATCCGCAGCACCAGAGCGAGACGGTCACCGCGTACGACAGCTACACGTGGCACGGACAGGCATACACTCAGTCGGGCGACTACACCTTCGCGCACGAGGACGGCAACGGCTGCGTGCAGGTGGACACGCTGCACCTGACCATACATTACTCTTCGTCGGCTGAATTTTCAGCAGTGGCATGCGAATCGTACACGTGGAATGACAGCGTCTATACGGTGAGTGGGGACTACACGCAGAGTTTCCATGACATTCACGGAGCCGACAGCGTCATGACCCTGCATCTGACCATCATCACCATGCCGACCCTGACTCACACTCCAGACACTACCATTCTTGCTGGCACTTCGGCAACCCTATGGGCATCTGGCGCGGATATGCTGTATTGGACCGCTGGAAATAACAGCATCCTTTCCAGCGGTAACTCATTGACGGTCAGTCCGTCAACTACCACTACCTATTATATTAGTGGTCAGAACATGAATGCCGTTTTGGGTGATAATGTGGTATATAATGGTGATTTCGAAATGGGAAACACGGGGTTCACAAGCAATTATGTTTACAAGTCCAATCCCAGTGTGCTATATGAAGGTGAATATTATATTGGAAATAACGCACACAATTGTCATCCTGGCTTTTACAATTGGAATGACCATACGACAGGATCAGGTGACTACATGATTCTGAATGGCGCAGGATCTCCTAATACGAATGTATGGTCACAAACGGTGACGGTTACACCTAACACTGATTATGCGTTTTCCGCATGGGTATGCAATGCTGACGCTACTCCTACTATTTCGGAAGAGGCACAGTTGCAATTCAGCGTAAATGGAGAGCAGCTGGGAAATATTTTTACTGCTCCAAACACATACGGCGTTTGGTCTCGTTACTATGAGGTGTGGAACAGTGGTAATAACACTTCGGCAGTTATTACCATATTGAATCAAAATACTATTGCAGGCGGCAATGATTTCGGTATTGATGACATTACCTTCTCCCCGCTGACGGAGTGCTCGGTCACGGATTCGATAGTCGTGACAGTAATGCCTCTTTGTGACACCATATACCTGACCGAAACGGCCTGCGACAGCTACCTCTGGTATGGCGATACGCTCACGCAGTCGGGTGAATACACGCACACGCTTACGAACGCGGCAGGCTGCGACAGCGTGAAAGTGTTGAGTCTGACCGTGAATCACCCGACAGACAGCACGTTGGAGGTTCTCGTTTTGGATAGCAGTCTGCCGTTTCTCCTCAACGGCGAATCCTACGACACGGCGGGCATCTACACGCAAACCCTGACCAACGCCGCGGGCTGCGACAGCATATTAACAATCAACATGTCCGTAATTCCCACCATCCTGCCCGATAATGTCGATTCCGCCGATTGCGTCTTCTTCCCGGAAGGGACGGAATGGGGGATAGAAGTGGGTTGGTCATCATCAAATATCGTCTCTAACCTTATCATACCTTTAGTGGGAGACTTGGATGGTGACAATCATCCTGAAATCGTCTGTTTTTCCAGGAATGGAGATTCTCCAAACACACCTAATACCAACAATCAGATTTTAGTGTTTGATGGCGTGACAAAACAATTGAAGACAACCATAACTATGGTATCACCCGTCACGGCATATGATGCAGCCGCATACGGAATGGTCAAACTGCCATCAGGAAAAGGATTGATCGTTACGGCCTGCTATGATCTCAAATTAAGAGCATACGATATCACTGCATCCGATCCAAACATACCGTTCTGGACCTCGGATGTGGATTTCGGATCGAATCATGGGGATTGGGGTGTTAATGTGAATTTTGCGGATTTCAACAACGATGGACATCCTGAGGTATATGTGAGAAACAAAATATACAATGCCGAAACCGGAGTTCTGTTAGGCGTTGCAAGTGGCGGGAACAACACGGGGTCTTCATTCGCTCATTATTCGCACTACACAAACTGGCAGCTGTCTTCACCTCTGGCGGTAAATATCTGTAATGACACAAGATCAGAACTCGTTCTAGGAAATGAAATCTATGATGTCAACATCACGAATCTGAACGGAACCAACGGAAACACCATATTGTTGGAAAGACAAATAGTTCCACCTGACAATATCGTACCCGATGGTCATGCTCAGGTTGCAGACTTTAATTTGGATGGACATTTGGATCTTTTTATCAGCTCAAGAAATATTGCCGGTTATTGGGGTAATGTTAGCTTTTACGTATGGGACGTCCATAACAATGTTCTCAGTTTACCTATGACTATTAGCACAATCATGAGCGGAAAGAGTATTCCTCTGATTGCCGACATCGACAATGATGGTATGCTAGAAGTGCTGATACAATGTGATATTTATGGAAACAATGAAAAGATTCGTGCCTACAAATATGACTATACGACCAGTGCATTTTCCTTCATGTGGGGGCTAGCGCCCGATGAAGACTCTTATTCAAATGCCATTACCGCATTCGATTTCAATCAGGACGGGCTGCTGGAGTTGATGATTTGTGACCAATCTACCGTAAGAATTGTAAATGGAAGCGGGAAAAGCCATATCACTGGAAATGACACCATACCCATGTATGTGATGAGTTCATTCCCCTTCAGTGAAATCACCATCATGCAATATCCTATCATTGTCGATGTGGATGCCGACGGAAATGCGGAAATTGTCTCTGTCGGCAGTGACAAGCTGAATATTTTTGAGTCCACCAGATTACCTTGGGCACCCGCCCGGAAGGTGTGGAACCAGTACATGTACAACGTGACC
The DNA here is from genome assembly GCA_905233745.1 of uncultured Bacteroidales bacterium. Classification (GTDB taxonomy): domain Bacteria; phylum Bacteroidota; class Bacteroidia; order Bacteroidales; family WCHB1-69; genus F23-D06. Next base: position 10,246 of record CAJODA010000041.1, on the reverse strand, counting down.
AACGTGAACGAGGACCTTACGATTCCACAGTATCTATTCAACAACGCCACGGTGTTCACCGATCCACAAAATGTAGTACGCAGACCTTTCAACAACTTCCTGCAGCAAGCCACCTCCATCGACCAGTACGGACGGCCATTTTATGCTGTTCCGGATGTGGCGGTTACGGGTGCAACTGTACAAGCAGATCGTGACAGCATAACGTTGAACATAACTTACTGCAACCAAGGTGACAATGTGCTCAACGCGCCCTATCCTGTTGCAGTTTTTGCAAACGCTTACGGCGGCGACACCATCTGTTCAGTCACCATTGCGCAAAGCCTGCCGGCGGACAGCTGCACACAAGGCAACATCCGTCTGCCTTTCAGCATGTTGTGCAGCCTGTCTGCACTTGACAGCCTTGTGATTGCCGTAAACTGCTCCGGAGGGCCTCTGGCGCAAAATGGCGGATTACAACCGGAATGCGACACCACCAACAACATTGTTGCGGTATCCTGCACCTTGCATGCCGACTCCACCTCAATTACAGAAGTCTCATGCAACAGCTATAGATGGAATGATTCTACCTACACTCAATCGGGTGAATATGTGCAACACTTCACCAACCGCTTTGGCTGCGACTCCGTGGTCACCCTAAACCTCACCGTTAACCAGCAAGTAACGGTGTGGGATACGCTTCGCCTCTTGCGCTCCTCACTGCCTTACACCTTCGCCGCCGCCGACACCATCCTCAGCACCGGCACCCCCGACAGTTCTAACTTCATCTGGCACATCCCTGCTGCCAACGGCTGCGACACAATCGTCATGCAAACGGTTTTCCTGTATGATGATATGACCGCCAGTGTTTCAGGAACCATCAACACCGACTGCATGGGCAGAAACTGTTTCTACAACGGACCCACCATCATGATCAACGAGGTGATGCTCTCACCCACCGAGCATGACGGTTCCATTGCTGGAAACCGACCCTCTTCGGATGACATGGGCGAATGGATTGAACTGTACAATCCCCACAAGTGTGATTCCGTGGATATTTCCTGCTATTTTCTAGGCAACAATGCCTACGACAACGGAAACTATGGCGGTGGATTCGTGCTCCCGCAAGGGACCGTGGTTCCTCCGCAGGGCTTCTGCCTGGTGCGCGGTGTCAACGCCCCCGCCGTCCCATCCAACAAACTCGTTGCAAACGGCGGCAATGTGGTGGAAGTGGTGGTCAACGACCGATACTGCTGGAGTTCGGGAGGCCAGCGGCTGTGGTTCCCCAACGCTGGCGGATGGTTCGCTTTCTACGATGCCTCCGGCGTCCCACAAGATGCTATCTGCTGGTGTGACTCCAACTACTCCTGCCGCTCCTGTGAACCTTGCCTACCCTCTACCGAATGCGGATTCCAGGGTTCTCTGACCTCTTACAACAACATTCCTCAGGCACGCAAGAATTACATCACCAGTCTAAATCCCAACAACTTCCTTGGACAAACGCTACGTCGTATCCCCGACGGGGGAACATGGCAGAGCTCCCCTGCTGCGCCGACCTATGCCGGATGTAATTCGGAATGTGTGCCGCCAGCGGAAAGCACCTGCAACGCCATCGCCGTCGCATCCGTCAGCGGCGGTGCTCCGCCATACACCTACCTCTGGAATGACCCCAACAACCAAACCACGGACACGGCATTCAATCTATGCGCCGGCCAATATACGGTGACAGTCACCGATGCCATCGGCAATACGATAACCGCTTCCGTATCCATTCATGACTTCGCGCCGACCGTATCACACAACAACGCCACCTTCTGCCTCTCCGACTCCATAGGTATCCTCCAGGGATTTCCCGCCGGCGGCTCTTACACGGGCGGCACCATAGTGAATGACACACTGTTCTTTGAAGAAAACGTCAGCCAATATCAGATGGCATACACGTACGCCGACACCAACGGCTGCTCCGCCACAACCTCCTTTGAGGTTACCGTAATCCAGAACTTTGCGGAGACTGTGGATACCACCCTTTGCTCTAACGAGCTCCCGCTCCTATGGAATGGACTTTCCATACAAGAAGCAGGAACACAGCATGCCACACTTGCCTCTTCTTCGGGCTGTGACTCGGTGGTCACCCTAAACCTCACCGTGACACCATCCTATAACGTCACTGACACCCGAACCGTCTGCTCCAGCGCCATCCCTTATGTCTGGAACGGCGTTACCTTCAACGAGGCCGGCACGCAGTCCGTAACCCTCGCCGCCGCCAATGGCTGTGACTCTGTGGTCTCTATGACCCTCGCCGTGAATCCGTCCTATAATGTCACTGACGAACAGGCCATCTGCGCCAGCGAGCTCCCCTTCGAATGGAACAGTATCACTTTCAACGAGGCCGGCACTCGGAATGTCACCCTCACCGCCGCCAACGGCTGCGACTCCGTGGTCGCCATGACTCTTATCATCAACTCCGAAACCTACGGTGTCCTTGACATCACGGTAGATGTAGACGACATGCCCGTAACGATAAACGAGGAGACCTACCACGAAGAAGGCACCTATACCCAAACCCTCACCAATGCTGCCGGCTGCGACAGCCTGCTAACCATCAACCTCGTCGTGCAAGTGAATCCAACTGTTACGGTTGACTCCACCATCTGTATCAGTGACCTGCCCATCCAATGGAATGGTGTCACCTTCACAGGAGCGGGCTCACAAACCGTCATCCTAACCACGGTTGGTGGCGGAGACAGCACTGTGGTGATGAACCTGCACTGCATTAACAACACCCTTGAAGTGATCATGCTCACCGAAGACCCGTGCGTTGAAATGTCCGCCAACCTCATAGCTGTTTCGGAGATGACAAACTTTGTCTGGAGCACTGGGGAAACCACACCGGAAATCATCGTACACAGTCCGGGATCATACTACGTCACGGCGACAGAAGGTTCCTGCTCCGCCACCGACCACTATTATGTCCCGAAGTGTGAATTCCATCTTAACCTTCCCAACGCCATCACTCCCGGTGACCTCAACGGACACAACGACTGCTTCTCCCTGTCCGAATACCATCAGAACCAGATTGAAGAATTCCAGATTCTCATCTACAACCGATGGGGACAGTTGGTATTCAAAAGCAACGACAAGAGTTTCAGATGGTACGGAGAGTTCCACGGATCGATTGTGAGAAACAACACCTATAACTACATCATCTATTTTGTGGATAACAATGGTGCACCACATCATCTAAAGGGTATGATCACAGTGCTCTAATCACCCATAGGCAAGCGCTATCGTATATCGTTTTCGATGTAATGATCGTTTATAAACAAAAATGAAATAATAATCATTAAATACAACCCCATGGCCGGCTTATATATTCACATTCCCTTCTGCAGCAGCAAGTGTGTCTATTGCGGATTCTATTCCGTGGCGAACTTGCGTGGTAAGAATTCCTACCTGAAAGCCTTGGCGCAAGAAATTGAACTGCGCAAAGGATATCTCCAGGGAGAGAAAATCCAGACCCTCTATCTGGGTGGCGGCACCCCCAGCTTACTCACCCTGCAGGAACTGGAAAGCATCCTCACGATGTTGGATTCCTCTTTTGGACTGAACTCAGTGGAAGAGTTCACAATGGAGGCTAACCCCGAGCAACTCACGCCCGATTACTGCCGGGGTCTGCGTTCACTGGGAATAAACCGGCTTAGTATCGGGGTGCAGTCGCTGCAAGATCCCGTACTGCGTTTCATGGGGCGGCGGCACACGGCAGAAGAGGCCCTGGCGGCCATACGGAATGCTGCCGCCGCCAGCTTCGACAACCTGTCCATCGACCTTATCTACGGCGTTTCGGAGCGCGACAACGCACACTGGCGGGAGGAGCTGAAGGCTGCCCTCGCCCTGCCTATCCGCCATCTCTCCTGCTACGCCCTTACCCCGGAGGAGAACTCTATCCTCTACAAACAGATCGAACACCAGCGCCACGCGCCCATCGACGACGAGCTCGCCTCAGAACAATACCGGATTCTGCTCGAAACTCTCCCTGCCTCCGAATTGAAGCAGTACGAAATCTCCAATTTTGCGGTGCCCGGTTACGAATCCAAGCACAACTCTTCCTACTGGAACCAAACACCCTACATCGGACTCGGCCCAGCCGCGCACTCCTTCAACGGACAAAGCCGGCAATGGAACCCCGCCAGCCTGCAACAATACAACCGTAACATGGCCAACGACATCGACTGCGAGGGACACGAGACACTCTCGTCCGATGATATTTACAACGAAACGCTTCTGCTCGGACTGCGCACCTGCCGTGGTGTGGACCTGCAGCAGATACTCGTCCGATATGGGGAGACACGACAAAAGGAACTGCTGGATATTTTCCAAAGAAAAATAAACCCTGACCTGTTCCAAATAAAAGGAAACCGGCTCCTTTTGACAGAAGCCGGCCTTTGGCTTGCCGACGGCATCGCGCAGTCGGCATTCGTGGTATAGTCTATTCTCGTTCTAGAACCTATAACCTACATTCAAAGAAAGATTGAAATATACATGCGACAACTTATAAGTTGACGGCTCTCCAATATTGTTGTACATTGCACTATATCCTCCTACGGTAATATCCGTGAAGAAATAGAGCTGATGTAACTGTGTGGTGACACCCAGGCGCAGGACTGCACCGGCACCCATGTTGTCCTTCGTCCACTGCATATTATACCAATCCCTCAGTTTTTTGTTTACAGAAAGATAGTTAACACCAGCCGTTGCAAAGCGGAGATCCAGACCGGCAGCCAACATGAAGGCGTGCCGGTTCACATAGTCACCGTATAAAAGCATCGGACCGAAGGAAAAATGAGTGGGACCGCCAAAGCAATATTTCAAGGTGGTCATGCCACCGAAAGAGCTCTTGTTGTAAGGTACCGCAAAATCAAATCCCACTCCCAGTCCCACATAAGAAATAGGTTTCTTAGCTGAAGCGACTTCAAAGTCGGCTGCACCGTTGACACCAATAAAGGATTTCATCTTAGTCTTGGGTGCCTTCGGTTCTGCTTTGGGCTCGTTTTTGGGGGCGGGCTTGGTTTCACGTACGGGTTCAACACGTGCGGGGGTTCTTTCATCACCGAGAGTCCAACGAATCTTGCCACGGTAAGCGGCCGGCACATAGCAGGTCACATTCTGCCACCGTTTCATCAGTTCCTGTGCCATCTGCTCAAATTGGGCTTCCAGCTGGTTGAAATCTTCCAACAGGAAGGGGCTGTCAGAGGCCAACCCTTTGAAGACAGCCTGGTAGAGTTGGTTGTCCTCAGCCACATCATTTCCCTTAATGGCAATCACATAGCTCTTCAATTCCTTTCCGCCGATGAGCTTGTCCACCACATTGTCGCGCACATACTGGTAGTACGGGTTGTCAAGACCTTTGTCGGGGATGCCGATGCGCTCGTCGGCAGAGTGGTTGTCATAACCGTCGGTGAAAGACACCATGCAAGCGTAATCATATTTTTCACGGTCGGAAGCACTCATGGAGGAAACATAGGATCCGATCATGTCAGCGCCTTTGTGCATGGCGTAATATAAAGAGGTGTTGTTGTACATGGACAGATCATGGATAAATCTTACCATGGAGGATTTGGTGTCACTGGTAAGCGGCTGGATGCCAAGTACCATTTTATCCGTATTGCTCATGGTATTGAATCCGATGATGCCGAGACGCACGCTTCCATTGGGGGAGGCGTTGTAGAGGATATCGATAAACTTGATGGCGGCATTCTGGAGTTTTGCGAAATTGACCTCGCCCAGAGAAGTGCTGCAGTCGAGAATGAGCATCACAACCATCACGCCGTCTGTCTTGAACTGCTGACGGGCGTCTTTCACCTCGCTGTCGCGCTGCCATTTGTACTCCTTTCCGTCGTACTGCCATTTCCAGAATTTCAGGCCCTCATCAAATCCGCCGGGATAGTCGGTTTCAGCTTTGTCGAAAGAAAAGGAGATGGACTCGTCATCCTCCACATTTCCCACAATCTTCTGAACCGGTGCAAAAGTGATGCCTTTGGAGGTAATATTGGACAACGTGTAAACAAACTGCCCATTGTTACCGCGGCTGATTTCATAGTCGCCCTCAATATAATATTTGGCGTTTTCAGCCTGACCAAAAGCGACCATACATGCCAGCATTCCCGCTAACAAACAAAAAAACTTTCTCATAACTCAATATTTTTGGTTATAACAACTCTATCTCACTTGACATTTGCGCAACCGCAACAAATAATTACGCAAAATTACAAAATAGGAAAACTGATTCACGCCTTATCTGAAATAGTTTTTAACCGCTATTTGTCAATTTTTAACCCCCATTTTCCCCGGCATATCCCCGTCCGATTCTCATTTTCCAACTTCGTCTCTTCTTCATTCCTTTTTTGTATTTTTGCAGCCTAAAACTCGTCAGATGAAAAGAATTATCCTTTCCAAGGGCAAGGAGAAATCCCTGCTTCGCTTTCACCCGTGGGTGTTTTCCGGCGCCATAGCCAAAACAGAGAAGGGCATTGCCAACGGTGACATTGTGGAGGTTTGCGACTATTCCGGCAACTTCCTCGCCATGGGGCACTACCACGACAACTCCATTGCCGTGCGCATCTTCAGTTTCGAGCAACTGTCCCCCACCTATGAGTTTTGGAGAGAGAAAATCGCCAACGCCTTGCGGTTCCGCCGCAGCATCGGGATCATCAACAACCCCGACACCAACATGTTCCGTCTGGTCAACGGTGAGGGTGACGGACTTCCGGGACTCATCATCGACTGCTATGACGGCAATGCCGTGATGCAGTTCCACGCCTACGGCATGTACCTGCTCAAGGACACTTTCGTACGTATTTTGCGCGAGCTCCTCCCCGGCCTCAAGTCCATATACAACAAAAGCGGCCTTACCCTTGCAGAGGCATCCGTCCCCGGCTTGGACGAACTCCTCTACGGCGAGCTGGGACCGGTCTGCGGATTGGAGAATGGCATTTCCTTCAACATTGACATTCCCGAAGGGCAGAAAACGGGCTTCTTTCTCGACCAGCGTGACAGCCGCGCCTTGGTGGGCAGCATGGCCAAAGGAAGACGCGTGCTCAACATGTTCTGCTACTCGGGCGGTTTCTCCGCATACGCCCTGCGTGGCGGCGCCGCGCATGTGGACTCCGTGGACATCTCCCGCAAAGCCGTCGACCTGACCGAGCAGAACATCGCCCTTTTGGGCGCGGACGCCGCCAGCCGCCACAGCGCCCACTGCGCTGATGTGTTCCAGTTCCTCGAGGAGACCCCCGACCGCACCTACGACCTCATCGTGCTTGATCCGCCCGCTTTCGCCAAACATCACCGTGTGAAGGAGCAGGGCATCAAAGGATACCGCAACATCAACCGCATGGCCCTCCGCAAGCTCACCCCCGGCGGACTGCTTTTCACCTTCTCCTGTTCACAGGCCATCAGCGCCAGTGACTTCCAGACCATCCTCTTCAGTGCCGCCGCCATGGAAGGCAAATCCCTGCGCGTAGTTCATCACACCCAACACGCCCTCGACCACCCCGTAAGCATCTATCACCCCGAAGGAGAATATCTCAAAGGACTGATTATTGAGAGTTCGTAAGGTTCGGAATGTTCATAATTACAAACCTTTTATCCCATCTCCTCCCATGTCCTCCAACTTCTCCTCCTTAATCCGCCTGCTCGCCCTGGAGCGCGACTATGAACGCAAGGCTTTCGAAGAGGCCATGCGGACTGCTGTGCGCGACAGCTCCAACAACACCAGCTGCTGGTTCCCTGTGACCGTGGGCAATGCCTACTACAATGCCGTGAATCAGTATGTGATGGAAGTGGAATATGCCGGGAAATTTGGGGTCAGCCAGGACTGCGAATTTGAGCCGGGCAAGGAGGTTTCCTTCTTCTATCAGGAGGGGGAGCGTGACCCGAAACTGACCGTATTGCCTGGCATCTGCCCGATTCTACGCTACGAAGGACGCAATTTGTTAGTCGCCGCGCCCAATTCCTCCTTCCCTACCCTGTTGAGCCGGATTTCGGAAAGCCATGTCTTGGGCGTTCGTCTTGGTTTGGACGAAACCACCTACCAAGTGATGGAGGAGGCATTGGTGAAAGTGCAAGAACTGGACAGCGAACGATGGATACACCTTCGGGATACATTGGCGGGCAAATTGGAACCAAGTTGGCGAGCGTTGACACCGATGCAGTTCCCGAGCCTGAACAGGAGTCAGAACGAGGCGGTGAACAAGATCCTGACTGCTCGAGAAGTGGCTGTGATTCACGGTCCGCCCGGCACCGGCAAGACCACCACCATGGTGGAAGCCATCATCGAGACCACTCGGCGCGAGCCGCAGGTGCTGGTATGCGCACCCAGCAACACTGCCGTCGACTGGATCAGTGAATTGCTGATCCGGCGTGGTGTGGAGGTATTGCGGGTAGGCAATCCTCTGCGCATCAGCAAGCCATTGTGGGAGTGCACCTATGAGCGGCGCTACGCGGCGCATCCCGATTATCCGGAACTGTGGAGCGTGCGCAAGCTCATTCGGGAGATTTACGAGTCACCCGACCGTTCGCGAAACAAGCACAACCACCTGAAACGGCTGCAGCGCCACCGCGACGAGCTCGAGCTCAAGATTCACGAGGAGACCTTCCGACGGGCGGAGGTCATCACCTGCACCCTGATCGGCAGTGCAAACCCAGTGCTCCGCGCACGCCACTTCGGAACCGTTTTCATCGACGAGGCCAGCCAAGCCCTGGAGGCTGCCTGCTGGGCCGCCATCCTGAAAGCGGACCGCGTGGTACTTGCCGGCGACCACCAGCAACTGCCGCCCACCATCAAGTGTGTGGAGGCTGCGCGCGGCGGACTGGAAAAAACCTTGATGCTGAAAATCGTCGAGCAAAAACCCAATGCCGTAACGTTGCTTGACACACAATACCGGATGAATGAGACCATCATGAACTTCTCTTCACAATGGTTCTACGAAGGCCGGCTGAAAGCAGCGCCGGAGGTGGCACACCGCACGCTCGCCCCGTGGGATGCGCCACTGGTCTGGGTGGACACCAGCCAGGCGGACTTTTCCGAAAGAGTCAATGCTTCGCAGAGCCGTCTCAACCGCGCCGAAGCAAGACTGCTACTCGACATTCTGAAAGACTACGTGCGCCAAATGTATTTTGACACCACCCTGATTGAGCGTACCACCATCGGTATCATATCCCCATACAAGGCCCAGGTGGGCGTGCTTCGCCGCATGGCAGCTAAGAGCCGCACACTGGCTCCCGTGCGCGAGCGGCTGTCCATCAACACCGTAGATGGTTTCCAAGGACAGGAGCGCGACATCATTCTCATCAGCATGGTGCGTGACAACGAACGGGGCAGTATCGGATTTCTCAAAGACCTGCGCCGCATGAACGTGGCCATCACCCGCGCCAAATGCAAACTCATCGTAGTTGGCAACACCGAGACGCTCAGCAAAAACGAGTTCTACCGCGAGCTGGTGGCATATTTCCAAGAGAACGGGATTGTGAAAGCAGTGGCTAGGCGTTAGGTCGTTGGGCTTTGGAATCTGAATTTTGGATTTTATGGTTGTAGAGGCGCAAGATTTTGCGCCTCTACAGCGGTGCACCATTGCACCCATTTCCTCCGAAACCCACACAACCGCCTTAACAACAGGTTGTTAAATTTTCACCCTTGATTTTTGTATATTGCTGTTTCTTTGGCCGATAAAAATTTGCGGATTCTCATTGCCAGACCGGAATAACGTGTTATCTTTGCAACACCGCATGGCGGCGGAATCTAGAATTCAAAGGATTTATTTTGAATTCTGTATTTATGATTGTTGAGGCGCAAGATTTTGCGCCTCTACCTTAAAACAAAACAAAATTTTTATTATTATGAAAACAAACAATGTGTTCATCAATCCGTTAACTGACTTTGGTTTCAAGCGTGTCTTTGCCAGCGAGGAGAACAAGGACATCCTTATCGCATTTCTCAATGACTGCATCTCCGATTATGTGGGGGTTATCCGTGAAATCCAGTTCCTGCCCACCGAGCATCTGGGACTCGCTGCGGCGGAGAAAAAACTGATTTTCGACATCTACTGCACCAATGAGCGAGGCCAGCGGTTCATCATCGAGATGCAGCGTGCGCGTCAGGACTATTTTGCCGACAGAGTGATCACATACGTCAGCCGCATCATCAGCAATGAGGCCAGTCGCGGTGCGCGGCGGTACGACATCCCACCGGTTTACTCCTTCAACATCCTCGATTATA
>CAJODA010000040.1 GCA_905233745.1 uncultured Bacteroidales bacterium | reverse complement strand
CACGCAAGTACGCATGGTACATATAGTTCCATGGTGGCCATGCAGGATAGCGAACAGACGAACCAGCAGTCGCTGTTGTTCAGCTTCTCCATGCAAACGGCGCTGTTCCCCTGTAGTGAATCCACCACCTGCCCGATGCGCGGCAAGGCTAGGTCAGTGCACTCCGAACACGGGGATTCGTCGTATTGCCGGCAGAGACCGGGGTGGTCGCTTTCGATGTCCGCTTTGGCCTGAAGCAGAACTGCCTTGAAATGGTCGAAGTATTCCTGGTTCAGATTGGTGAGCCTTTGGAATGTGGCCAAATCGTTGTCTTGGCACGCTTTAAGAAAAGCATCAGGGTATTTGTGATATGCGGCGTCGCAAGCGCTCCAGAATTGCAGGGATAAACTCTCCGCTTCCTGATAATAGGGGGTGAAGTTTACGTCGGAGGCCGTCGGGGTGAGTGTTTCTTGATTCGGATTTGTATTCTCGATGTTATCCTTGTTGCAGGAAACGAACATCAGGCTGAGGACAGCCGTGATCAGGAGTGTGCCTGTTACACTTAATATTATCTTTTTCATTGGTTTGGTATTTTGTTTTGATTAAAAGTATTTTGATTTCTGTGCCGGGCGTGTTCCTGCCCGACCGGGACAGTGCCCGGTGCCTGGGGTGCCGGTTTTTATTTGGGCACTCTTCCTCCCCACTGCCGGCGCACGTTTGTTTCAGTGGGGAGCGGAACAATAAAGCGATTCTTCCCCAACCGGAAAATGTTGATTGGAGAAATTGTTGGTATAGAATGGATTAAAGATTGTCTCACGATGCTTTTTGTTTTCGTTACAGGTGGCGCAAAGATAATAAATATTAGGGTTTGCAAGAATCCCGGCGAGATATTTTTGCATTCATTAACAAAAAAGTGTACTTTTGCAGACTGAAAAATAATTGGAGTATAATATTGCCTCACTAAATTTTGTTTGCGATGAAGATATTGTTCGTTATTGACACCTATTTTACCCACAACAATGGTACTAGTATTTCGGCGCAACGTTATGCCGCAGAGCTTCGTAAGCGCGGCCATGATGTGCGAATCCTTACTGCGGGTGAACCTGGCGAAGGAATCTTTGCTTTGCCTTATATGCATTTGCCGATATTCCAACCTCTTATGGACAAGCATAATTTCTTTTTTGCCAAGTTCAAAGGTGAATCCGTGATGAATATCATCCGTTCCGCTGTTGAGTGGGCTGATGTTGTACACTGTTTTCTGCCTTTTATGCTGGAAATTGTCACGCAACGCGTGGCAAAAGAGATGGGCAAGCCGTGTACTGGAGCCTATCACATGCAACCGGAGAGTCTAACCGCGAACCTCGGACTTCATAAGGTGACATGGCTGACCAACTGGTGTTATGGGCTTTTCCGCCGCAAGATGTATGACGGATTCCGCCATGTTCACACCCCGTCAAAGTTTATGGCTGACACCATCAAAGAACAGGGGTATAAAGCCAAGCTGCATGTCATAAGCAATGGCATCCAGCCTGAATTCATACAGGCAGGCAAGCGCAACGTTTCTGAAAACGATCGGCCGGAGACTTTCCCTGAATACAAAGGCAAGATTCTGATTATGATGGTGGGGCGTCTTACTCGTGAGAAGCAGCAGGCTTTGATTATTAATGCGGTGCCTTATTCCAAATATGCGGATCGTATCCAGTTGCTCTTCGCCGGGCATGGGCCGATGCAGGAACGTTGGGAAAAGCTTGGGCAAAAATTGCCCAACAAACCTATTTTTGTATATGTTTCCCGTGATGAACTGATTACGCTTCTTTCGCAAGCTGACCTTTATGTGCACGCAGCAGATATGGAATCCGAGGCCATCTCTTGTATAGAGGCTTTCGCTACCGGCCTTGTTCCGGTGATCGCCAACAGTAAATTGTCCGCCACCACCCAGTTTGCCTTGGATGAACGCAGCCTTTTCAAACCGGGCGACCCCAAGGACCTTGCACGTGCTATTGACTACTGGCTTGACAATACGGAGGAACGTCTTAGAATGGAGAAAATCTATTCCGAGTCAGCCGAGAATTACAGCATCGATCATTCCATCGACCTTTTTGAAGAAATGTTAAGAGAGGAAATCGCTGATCATGAAAAGTCAAAATAGGGTCATTTCGTGCCTGTTGATATTCTTTTTGTTCTTTTTGCAAGATGGTGCCTTGGCTCAACATGTTGCCAATGACGCCATTATTCTGCATGAAGACGGTTCGGTGACATTCCAATACAAGAATCCTGATGCCAAGTCTGTAAAATTATATTGTGACTGTGAGTTGCATAAAGAAACGACGACGGCCTTGAAGGAGGATTACAGTTCTGTAAAGATGAACCGAGACAGTAACGGCGTTTGGTCATACACCACACCTCCACTGCCACCGGAAGTCTATACCTACATGTTTGAGCAAAACGGTCGAAATTTTCCCGACCCAACCAATCCTGACTCCATACGCGTGCGTCGCGACAGAATGAGTGTGTTCATCATCCCGGGTGCCCCCAACATCGACCTTTGTATTGACGATCCGCTGCACGGAAAGATGGATACGTTGGAGTTCAAGAGCCCTGATGAGGAGTTGCCACGTCGCATTATCATCTATACACCTCCCTGCTATGCTGAAAATGAGAGGGATTATCCTGTGCTGTACCTTTTGCACGGTCTTAATGGTAATGAGACGGCTTGGAATGACCGTGGTCGTGCTGTACAAATCCTTGACAATCTCATTGAACAGAAAAAGGCTGTGCCGATGATTCTGGTTATGCCTGATGCCAATCCGACCTGTCTGGTTTCGCAGGCTGAGAACGTGGGACTTCTGAAAAACATGCTGCTCTATCCTGCATGGGCCGATCGCGAATTTGAGAAATGCTACCCGGCCATGGACAAGTTCATTGATGAAACCTATCGGTTGTCCAATGAGGCTGGCAGTCGCGCTGCGGCAGGTCTTTCAGCTGGAGCCAAACAATCGTGCAACCTTGTCAATATGTATGACAGCACCTTTTCGTCGGTGGGCCTCTTCTCCCCAGTGGTGGGTCGCAAACAGGTTCCGCATAGCGCCTACACCACGTTCTGGATTGCTGGAGGAACCAGTGATATCTTTTACTGTCGTATTAATAAGTTCAGGAAAAAACTCGCCCGCAATCAAATCCCCCATGTCATGTACGAATCCGTGGGCGGCCACACATGGCGCAATTGGCGCACCTACTTCTCTGAATATGTGCAGACTCTTTTCCGGAATTAGGATTTATATCTCTTAAATCTTGTGATGTGTGAAGTAGGATGATTTAAAAGTTGTAAAAACTGTTGATATGTCCCGAATATTTTTTTTCTTTTTGGCCCTCATTGCTTCAAGTGCCCTTTTTGCTCAAACGCAGATGGCCAACAGTGATTTTGAACAATGGTCTTCCACCGGTACTGGTGATGCAATCCCGAAGTACTGGCACTCCTATGGTGACGCCGACTGCCGTCTGACAGGTGTGTATGCATGGGGCTGTTCCATGATGAAAAAGAATCACAGCAACCGTGTGGCCGGTCACTCCGGCTACGGATGTGAAATCTATTCCAAATCATTGGCCGGCAATCTGGTGAATGGTGTGATTACCACCGGGCAGATGCGTACGGCCTCCGTTGATGACAAAAGTAGTGAGAACTATACCTATACGGACAAGAATAACAGTTGCGGCCATAATGCGGCTATGGCCTTTACGGGTTGCCCGGATTCTGTTTATTTCTGGTGCAAATTTGACATGAAGAAGGCCTCTAACGTGGCAGTTGCCAAGTTCCACTTGCACGAGAATATAGCCTATAGGGACGTTTCCTCCCATAAATCATCGACCGCCCAAAAGGGCAAAGTCGGCAATGCTTTCTGCGAGTTCACAGACCCCAATGACCATAAATGGCACCGCTATAAGTTTAAGTTCACCTACTATGATGAGCAGAACAATGTTGTGAAAAAATCAACCCGCAAGCCCAGCTATGTACTGGCGGCTTTTTCCACCAATAAAATCACCAAAGGGGGTAGTGCAGGAGACAAACTGGTGATTGATGACATTGTGATGGTGTACAACAAGCGTCTTTCGTATATTGAAGTTGACGGTAATCCTCTCCCGGGTTTCCATCCGGATGTGCATGAATATGAATATGCCTGTTTGAACACTGACGGTCAACTGCCCCTCTTTACAGCCGCCACCCAGTCGCCAAATGCAACTGTCACCGTGGAGCAGGCTAGTGCGGAAAACGGCTATACCGCCCGCTTCGTTGTGCATCACGATGATGGGGAGAAAACCTATTCGGTTCGTTTGTCAAATGCTTTGGAGTCTCTGACAATCAAATAGACGTGGGACAGTAATCTGATGCAATAAAATCCATGTTGTTCCGTTAGCAATCGAAGTTATCGATGATATGAAAAATCTAACCTTAAAGTCAGAAGTCCTGGTGTATGAGGAGCGTAGCGAGCTGCCCGAAGAGATGGCGAATTTGCTTTCCCAGGCTGAAGAGGCTGCCACACGCGCATACGCCCATTATTCGCACTTTCAAGTCGGCGCGGCCATTTTGCTGAACAATGGGGTGGTGGTAACCGGCAGCAATCAGGAGAATGCAGTGTATCCGTGCGGTCTTTGTGCTGAGCGTACTGCGGCCTTTGCCGCCTCGTCACGATTTCCTGAAGTGCCATTCCATACCATTGCCATCACAGCCGTGAACCCCGTGGAACCGCTTTCAAAGCCAGTGTCACCATGCGGTAGCTGTCGCCAGGTTTTGTTTGAATACGAGCAGAAATTCAACCAACCTATAGAAGTAATCCTGTCTGGACAAACAGGTCCTGTCTATCGCTTCAGTTGTGTTGAAGACCTGTTGCCCTACACTTTCCACGCCGGTTTCTTACCCTAATCGGGTTTGTTCATAACTTTATCCGGCTTGTTTCTCCGAACCAGATTGTTTTTTATAGATATTTGCCGTTCGAATATCTATAAATCTTCTATTTCTTAATGTATGGAAAATAAGCCAGTTGCTGAAAGTAGGCCGGCAAAATCGTTGTCGTATAATCGTATTGAGTCCACCTTGGGTACCACAGGCAAGGTTACCCCGCAGGCAGTGGAGTTTGAGGCTGCCGTGCTTGGCGCCCTGATGATGGATGACAATGCGGTGAGTACAATCCTTGACTTCCTGTCGGCCAAGATGTTCTATGTCGAAGCCCATCAACATATCTTTCAGGCCATAGAGAAACTCTTTATGCTCTCCCAACCCATAGATCTATTGACCGTTACCAACCAGCTTCGCAAGGAGAAGATGCTTGAGGTGGTGGGCGGCGCCTCCTATCTGGCTTCCCTTACCAACCGTATCACCTCTTCAGCCAACATAGAGTACCATGCTCGTGTGGTGATGGAAAAGTTCGTGGTTCGTGAGCTGATTCACAATTGTAACGAGATTATCACCGATTCGTTTGACGATTCCAATGATGTGCTGGATTTGCTGGACAAGGCGGAATCCAAGATTTTCAATATTGTAGAGAACAATTTCAAGCGCGACAGCAAGCTGTTGCACCAGGTGGTGCGTTCGGCACTGGATACGCTGGACACATTACGTCAGAATAGTGACACTCTCCAAGGAGTGCCTTGTGGTATCCGTTCTATTGATGAGCGGACTGGCGGATGGCAGAAATCCGACCTGATCATTATCGCAGGACGTCCCGGTATGGGTAAGACCTCCTTTGTGCTTTCTATTGCACGAAACGCCGCATTGGACTACAAGATGCCGGTGGCGCTGTTCTCTTTGGAGATGTCGGCTACGCAGCTGGTGCACCGTCTCTTCTCCATGGAATCCGGTATTCCCTCCGATCATATTTCCAAGGGCACTCTTAGTGACGACGAATGGATTAAGCTGATGGACAGTATCGGAACATTGGAGAGCTCCAACCTGATAATTGACGACACACCAGCCCTGTCGGTGTTCGACCTGCGGGCAAAATGCCGCCGTCTTAAGCACAAACATGACATACAATTGATTATCGTGGACTATCTGCAGCTGATGCAGGGCGGGTCAGACAGCTCGAACAAGGGAGGTAACCGTGAACAGGAGATCAGTTATATATCCCGTTCACTCAAGGCATTGGCCAAGGAACTGAATGTGCCTGTCATAGCATTGTCGCAACTTAGCCGTGCAGTGGAGACGCGCGGGGGGTCCAAACGTCCTATGCTTTCCGACCTCCGTGAGTCCGGTTCCATTGAGCAGGATGCAGATTTGGTGTTGTTCCTGTATCGCCCCGAATATTACCATTTGGATACGTTTGAGGACCAAACCCCTGCTGCCGGTCTGGCAGAAGTGATGTTTGAAAAGAACAGACATGGGTCCACCGGGGCTGAGAAGGTCCGCTTTATCAGCCAGTACACTAAGTTTACTGACATGGAACAGAGCTATTTCGGTGGTGCTGATACGACATTCACTCAGGATAAATCCATCCAACCGAATATGAAATTCGAGGAATTGGGTAGCAGTATGAATGAGGATGATGGTATGGCCTTTCAGAATCCCGATGGTCCGTCAGGAGATTTTCCGTTCTAATCGTCCTCTTTGTTTTCAAAACAGGTTATGAAGAAGTTGTCTATGGAGGAGCTGAACCGCATTACGCCGGAGCAGTTCAAGGAACAAGAGAAAATACCGCTGGTAGTGGTGCTTGATAGCATACGGAGCATGAACAATGTAGGCTCTGTGTTTCGTACGTGCGACGCTTTCAAGGTGGAGAAACTCTATTTGTGCGGTATCACCGCCTGTCCGCCCAACCGTGATATTAGTAAAACCGCGCTCGGGGCCACCGAGAGCGTGATTTGGGAGTATGCGGAGGATGTGGTAGCCCTGACCCTGCGCCTGAAATCCGAAGGCTATAGGGTTTTCGTGGTAGAGCAGGTGGATGAGTCTGTTATGTTGCAGAATGTGGATTTCCAACAACACGAGAAGGTGGCTGTCATACTGGGCAATGAGGTTTTCGGGGTGGATGACCGCCTTCTTCCTGTTTGCGACGGAGCCATTGAAATTCCACAATTCGGCATCAAGCACTCCCTTAATGTCACCATTGCCGCCGGTATCGTGATATGGGAAATAGCAAAAAGACACCTTTAACCTAAAACGCGTAGCCTATAGCGAGTTTGAAACCGTCTCTAAACCTGAACGGCCGCGTGGCATTGTCGCTCAACCAACGAATATTGACCCAGCTGCCATCGCTGGAGCGAGTGGGATCGTAAATAGGCAAGGCGTAGTCTAAACGGAACACGAGAAAGTTGAAATCCAGTCTCAGACCCACTCCAACATCAATGGCCAGTTCTTTATAGAAGCGGTTAAAAGCGAACTCGGCGTTGGGCATGTCGTCATTCTTTTTGGCCAACCAGATGTTACCGACATCACAGAACACGCCGAATTTAAAGGCTTTGTAAATGGGCCCCCGGTACTCGATATTCCATTCTATTTTGATATCACCCGTATAGAGACTGTCCTTTTTGTGCTCGTAGGAACCGGGGCCTAACCCGCGGTATCCCCATCCGCGCATACTATTGCTGGTGCCAACATAGAAACCGCGCTCGTATGGAATCTGAGATTCCTTGTCTAACGGAATAATGGCCCCCAATGACAGTCTGGTTGCGAAGGAGTTCTTCTTGTCAACCCTGTATGTGTAGTTCCATGTGGCTTCAACCTTTTCAAAAACGGAATAGTTGTATGACATATCATCTTCATGCTTGAACAGGTTGATGGTCCAGCGGCGGTCGGGGGAGAACAATTGGTTCAACCCCTTCAGAACGAGTCCGGAGGATTCCATGCTTACGGAAACACGCATGCTGTGGTGCTTGCTTTCGATGTTGAATGGCACGAGAAAGTTCATGTTGTACTTGAATGAGAGGAGGAAGAATTTACCAAACTTGTTTTGGTAAGAAAGCGGATACTTGTCATAATTCAGAATACGGGCCGCTTTCCGGTCGCTATTGTCTATGGTGCTGATGTCGATGGGGCTGACACTATGGTTGATGTAGTAATTCGGACTCCAGTTGTATGTCATACCGATATTGTACATGAGTCGGCGGTA
Organism: uncultured Bacteroidales bacterium; assembly: GCA_905233745.1. Classification (GTDB taxonomy): domain Bacteria; phylum Bacteroidota; class Bacteroidia; order Bacteroidales; family WCHB1-69; genus F23-D06. The sequence goes on along the minus strand of CAJODA010000040.1, from coordinate 9,135 downwards.
CAGCCCGTTGTAATTCGCGCTTGCGTTAAGGGCTGTGCTGTATTTGTATCCGTCCACCCGCTGCAATTTCTTAAATAGAAACATATTAGGAAATGTGAGGGATAGACCCAGATTGAGGTCAGGATAGGCATTTGTGGCGCCGTCCCGGAACAGGTTGGTGAGCGAATAGTAGAAATAACCGGCCGACAGGTTGACGGTCAGATGCTCGGCCCCTTTGAACAGGTTCCGGTTAGAGTAGGATAGAGAGATGGCTGATTTGTCATTTCGAAGGTCCACCTGTCCTCCAACGCTATGAATTTTCATCGGGGTGAGGTAAACGTATGAATCCAGGACACCTTTGCGGTTTATCGTGTCTAACCGATTCAAATTCTCTTTGTATTCAATGGAAAAATAACTGAAGTTGTCCAGTTGGGAGATGGCCTGGCTGGTCCTGCGTCGCACCGTCTGGGAGTAGGGGACGCCCCGTTTGCTAAAGATGGCATCTGCCAGTGTCCCGTAGTGGAAATCTTTCAATGGCTTTGTCATCCAAGGGTAGTGTGGCGTGATAATAATGTACCGCGTGCTGTCTTTCCGGTTACGGGAAAAGAAATGGACCGTATCGAAAACGTTGGTGGCCAGGTTGGTGGAACTGTAATTGGTGTAAACATATACATTGCGGTATGTGTATTTGTACAGATAACGGTTGGCATTTTCATTTTCCGGTATCTTCATTACAATTTCCAGCGAGACCGTATGTGGGTTCACTTGCAGGGAGTCTTTGGGCGGGTCGAAGGAGACCTCGCAGCTGATGATGGATTTTTCAGCGTAAAAATACCCCTCATCCCTGATCAAATTGATGAGTCGCGTCAGCTCGTCGGAAATGGTGGCCTCATTATATAGCATCCCAGGCTCCAATAATGTCTCATCCTGATTGAGGATGACCAGTTTCCGATATTCAGGAATGCTAATGTTATAATTTACCCGGCTTATGGTGTAGGGCTCGTTTGCGGTTATGAAATAATTGGCTTTGACCTTTTTGGGGTTGCTTTTTCGAGGAACAATCTTGTAGGATACATCGGCATCGAAATAGCCGGATTGTTTCATGACGATTTTCAATTGGTTGACGGAGTTTTCCACTTCGTTGCTGTCCAAAAGTACGGGAGGTTCGCCGGCTTTCTCGCGCAACCATTTCTTGAACTTGCTGTCTTTCAGTTCACCGTTTTTTTTGTTAACCGTAGGTTGTCCTAAAGCGTATAATCTCGGTTTTATCAGAAATATCGTGAGAAAACGGTTGTTAGGAACAGGACGGCAGTATGACTTGAGATCATCGAAATTCTCGCTGGGTGCACCCTTCACTTCCACATTGTTGCGAACCAGCATACGTTGATTCTCCGTCAGCGGACGAGTGGGGCTGCAGGCGGAAACCAGCATTGCCGTGATGATGATGAGCAGCCGGATTTTACGTTTCATGCCTATTTGCTTTTGCCCTGGATGGGGTAGAAGATGTATTCGGCACAAAGGATGACGAAAGCAGTCATCAGCGCGTTTCCAAGGATTGAGATTATGGAGTGGCCGAAATTGCGGAAAGAGAGGGTCTCGAACATGACCACCAGAAACTGGTGGACAAAGGACAGGGATCCTACGAACATGGCCAGCCATTTGAAGTCCTTGACTCCGGGAATCGGGCGCTCTACGCTGTCATTGGTTCTGCGACCGTTGAGCGCTTTGACGATAAAGGGGCGGAGGAACATGAGGATGGTACATGCGGCAGCGTTCACACCAAGCGTGTGGGTGAACAAATCAACAAAAAGTCCGCTGCAGAAACCGATCAGATACTGGACCGACAAAGGTATCTCCAAGGGGAGCAGTAGCAGGGCCAACAGATATATTGCCGGTGTGATGAAACCGAACAAGTGGATGTAATTGCAGACGAACACCTGCAATAGCAACACAATGATAAACCGCAATATGTTTGACGCTACGTTACTCATTCTTGAAGTTGGCTTTTAGATTGTCAATCTCCGATTTGTACAGGTTCTCAATCAGATATACGGTGTTAAGTCTGTTGAAATCAGCGGCCAGTTTGACTTTTATCGTGAGGAAGCTGGCATTTTTCCCAGTTGCCACCTCCTTTACCGTGCCGATCAGCAGGCCTTTAGGGAAAATGTTGGAGAAACCGCTGGTCAGCACCGAATCGCCGATGTTGATTTCCAAGTGTTGGGGAATATTCTCCAGATAGGCTACTTGCGGATTGTTCCCCTCCCATACAACGGTGCCTACCTGATTGATGGGCGAGACCGTTGCGCTGATGCGCGAATCGGGGTGCAGTATGGGGATGATGGAGGAGAAGTGCTCGGACACGTCGCTGACGACACCCACCACGCCTTGTGGGCAGGTTACCGCCATGTCGCGGCTGATGCCATCCTCACTTCCCTTGTCAATAATAAGGTAGTTGAATGCCTGATCCGTCGTCTTGAAAATGACATGTGCGTATGTATAGTCATACAGGCGCATGCTCTTCGGATGCAGAGAATCGGTATTGCTCATCATGGTGAGGGTGGTGTCCTCTTTCCAGACAAACATGTTGTCATGCTCACGCATCAGCTCAATGTTCTGTTGTGTGAGGTGGTCATTCTCTTCCCCAAGACTGAAGCGGTGCATCATTTCCGCCCAATTCTTCTGGATGGGCCCGATGGTGTTTTGGCATAATTTCGCAAACTTGTATTTGCTGTATGCCATAGATTTTCCCATCATCACAAAGCTCAATACCAGAAGAATTGCGAACAGGAAATAATGGAAATTCTTCTTGAAGAATTCGATCAGGTTATTCATTCAGCCGGCAGCTATTAGAGTTTCTCGGCAAATTCTTTGCCGGCGCGCAGACAGGCGATGTTAACATTCACAATGTCCTCGCCCTTGCGTGCGAAGTTCTCTCTTACAGCGGATTCAATCTCCTCAAACGGAATGCCGAGGTATGGGGATGCAGCACCGAGGATTACCATGTTGGCGGAACGTGCGGAACCGAGGTCCTTTGCAATCTTGTCCGCATTGATGACCACTTTGTTCTTCAACTTGCCCAACTCAGCGTTCAATTTGTCAAAGTCGGGGTAGTTCGGAATGTTCACGAAGGGCTGGTCATTCGTGATCAGCCATCCGGTCTCCGGATTCAGCCATGGGAGATAACGGAGAGACTCCATGGGCTCAACGGAGATGATCATGTCGGCCTTGCCCATTGGGATGAGGTCAGAGGCGATCTCTTGGTCGGAGAGGCGGAAGTGTGACTGCACGTCGCCGCCGCGCTGGCTCATACCGTGAACCTCGGCCTGTTTCATGTACATTCCTCTTTTGACGGCTGCGTAGCCGACGATGGTGGCGATGGAGAGGATACCCTGACCGCCTACACCTGCTAGTATGATGTCTATTTTCATATTTCTTGATTTTTTGTTGGGGCGAATCATGATTCGCCCTTACTGTTATGTTGGGGTGACACATTGGTCACCCATTACTTTTATCTGCTGGATTGAAGTGGGCAACCCATTACTGTTTCTTCGCGGCCTGCTGTTTTTTCATGCGGCGGCTGAGGGTTTGGATACACTCGCGGGTCGGGATGATGACGGACACGCCTTCATATTCGAGTTCTTTCTCGATAATGGCGACGTTCTCCTCATGGTGAGCCTTCAGCGGATTGATGCGGTGGATGTGGTCCTCTTTGACGCCAAGGCCTTTGCAGATTTCGCCGAGCACGCCGAGAGCGTGGGAGTCCTGACCGCCAGTCATACCCGTAGTGCTGTTGTCGAGAATCATCACCGTGACGGGAGTGTTCTCATAAATGCAGTCCAGCAGGGATGTCATGCCGCTGTGGGTGAAGGTGGAGTCACCGATAACGGCCAATACGGGGCGCAAGCCGGCGTCGGCTGCACCCTTGGCCATGGTGATGGAGGCACCCATGTCAACAGTGGTGTAAATGGCGTTGTATGGAGGCAGTGCGCCCAGTGTGTAGCAGCCGATGTCGGCGAACACTTTGCCCTTGCCGTATTTCTCCATGGCGGCATTGATGGCGTTGTAGGAGTCGATGTGCGGGCAGCCGACACACAATGCCGGCGGGCGGGGCACTACGAGGTCAGGGATAGGTGCACCGTAGGTGTCGGGCAGACCGAGGGCTTTGGCCACCAAGTTGGGGTTGAGCTCGCCATCGCGAGGCAGCGCGCCGCTCAAACGGCCGATGATGTTGCCTGTGCGGTTCAGAATGCCGCGAACCTGTTCCTCGATGAAAGGATACCCCTCTTCAGCCACCAAAACGGTTTCGCATTCGTCAACAATCTTTGCGATGAGCTTGGATGGCAGCGGGTATTGGGAGATTTTCAGCACAGGGTACGGGCACTTGCCACCCTCGAAATTCTCCATCAGGTAGTTGTAGGCGATACCGGATGCGATGATGCCCATTTTCTTGTCGGCACCGTCAATGTATTTGTTGAACGGCGAGTTGAGGGACTCTTCCTCAAAAGAGTCCTGTTTGCCCAGCAAGGTGCGGTAATGCACGCGGGCGTTGGCGGGCAGCAAGATGAACTGTTTGGGGTTCTCCTCAATGTGGAGCTCGTTCTGCGGACGTTCAGCTTTGCGTTCCACACCGGCACGGGAGTGAGAAAGACGCGTGGTGAGACGAATCAGCACAGGAGTGCGGTATTTCTCAGAGAACTCAAAGGCAGCGTACGTGATGTCGTATGCCTCCTGTTGGTTGGAGGGCTCGAATGACGGAATCAACGCAAACTTGGCGTAATAGCGGGAGTCCTGCTCATCTTGCGAGGAGTGCATCGACGGGTCGTCGGCCACCACCACCACGATGCCACCGTTGGCACCGGTGATTGAGGAGTTCATGAACGGGTCTGCGGCCACGTTCAAACCTACGTGCTTCATGCAAACCATGGCGCGTTTGCCAGCGTATGACATGCCGATTGCGGACTCCATGGCGGTCTTCTCATTACCAGCCCAGATGCTGTGCACCTCACCGGCGCGACCCTGCTTGGAGTTCTGAATGAATTCGGTGATTTCAGTGGAAGGAGTTCCCGGATAAGCGTACACTCCGGATAAGCCTGCATCCAATGCGGCTTGGGCTACAGCCTCATCTCCTAAGAATAGTGTTTTTGACATAAGAATGTTTTTAATTTAATATATTGATTAAGAATAATTTGAGAAACAACCACACAGAAAACAGACAGCGAAAAGGGGATTTTTCAAACTGCCTGAAATATGCCCTGCAAATGTACATAATTTTCAAAAACACACAGACGTGTGTTTAGAAATATTCTGTCAAGGGAATATAAAAATGAAATGGGGTGATTTTGCTGTTATTTCCCCTCTTTCTTGAGGACAATCAGCACCGTGTAAATCAAAATCTTAATGTCCATCTGCAGCGACATGTTCTCGATGTAAAGCATGTCCCACCGGAGACGCTCAATCATCTCGTCCACATTCTCCGCATAACCGAACCGGACCTGTCCCCATGAGGTTAGCCCTGGCTTGATGCCCAGCAGGAGAGGATAGTAGGGGGCACGTTCCACAATTTGGTCTATGTAGAACTGTCGTTCAGGTCGTGGCCCCACCAGTGACATGTCGCCGATGAGTACATTATAGAATTGCGGGGTTTCGTCCAGCCTGTATTGGCGCATGAATTTCCCAAAGGGTGTGATACGCGTGTCCTCCTTGGAGGATAAGGCTGGACCAGCATCTTCCGCATTCATGTACATGGAGCGGAACTTGATGATTTTGAAAGGTTTGCCATGATACCCTACGCGTTCCTGTTTGTATAAAATAGGGCCTGGTGAGGATTTCTTGACACCAATGGCCAAAAAGATATACAAGGGAGCAAGGAGGATGAGAGCGATGGTGGACAATACGATGTCCATGCCTCTTTTGACGAAACGTTGCCACGAGGGCAGGTATTCAGGAGTGATGGAGATTAAAGGTTCATACAGCACCGAGGAGGTCTTGACTTTGCCCAACAGCACGTCCTGGAGTTTCGGAGTGATGCAGAGGGTGAGTTTCCGGTTGTCTCGGGCCAGCACGATAATCTTTTCTATGTATTTGCGCTGCCCGTTGTGCAGGGCTATGATGATTTCCTCAATGTGCTTTTCCTCGATGATTTCCTCCAGATGGTTGATGTCCCCCAGGTAAGGCAGCTTGTTTGCCATTTCATCAGGATGCTCGTCGTCCACTTTTACGTATCCGATTAGAAAATTACCTGGACTAGGGGTCTGTTTCATCACCATCTCATAGACTTGGACAGCTTGTTCGTCAGAGCCTACCAGGATAGTGTTGAATCCAATCTCGCCATTGTGTATCTGACGATTAATCCGGGTGGTTCTGAATACTCGCGGAAAGTAGGTGAGGGTGAACTGCCAGAAGAAAAGGAAGAGCATGTATTTCACATAATCTTGCGGCGTGGTCACAATATCGTCCAGAATGAATGCGAAGAAGAAGACGAGGGCGCCGATGAATGTTGTGGCAATGGTGGTGCCCAATTCCGAGAGACGGGATTTTCTGTAAATCTTGTTGTAGTATCCCGCCAAAGCATGCAGGAAAATCCAGTATAGCGGGCACAACAACAATCCCCAGAAGAATTTGGGATCGTGGCCAACGGCTTGTAGAATGCCGCTGATGTCCAAATGCTCTCCGATGTGTTTCCGATAAAAATAGAAGCAAATCCAGGTGATGATGGATGCCAATATATCGAAAAAGATGTATAGCGCGGTTAGCCTTTTCTTGTTCATGCAGTGAGTTTATGAGGCGGGTTCGTAGAGTACCTTGATATTGTCTATATAGTAGTTGATGTTCTTGTTCTTCTCACCTATGCCTGAAAGCACGATGTTGGCACTGGTGACGTTGCCGCTGGTGTAATGGTAGCTGGAAATGACACTGCCCAAATTAAAATAAATGGTCTTCCACTCCCCATTGGTGGCATACATGCCACCCAGCGGATGCACTACGTTGGCAGACTGTCCGGTGGAAATCTTAACACCGACATCCATGTTTGCGTCTATCTTGTATGTTACTTCAAGATAAACGTAGTAGTTTCTGGCTGGCAGTGTGATAGGAATGGATGTGACGTCAAAGCTGGTGTTGGTGGTCATGGTGATTGCTCCTGCGCTACGTCCGTCTACTGTGGTGGGCACGAAGGTCAGTACGCTGGTGGAGTCGGTGGGTGTGAATGAAGAACTGTTTGTGAATGTCTCCAGATAAGGGCATTGTGCGTATGGACTATACACGAATTTCAACGGGTCGTCTGAAATATTGAATGTCTCGCCCGGTTTCAGCAGCAATTTTTTCAGCAAGACGTTGAAGAAAGGGTAGCCCTGTATGGTGTTGGTCATACCTGTCTTTCTGAATGCCGGCAGAATGACGACAGAGGCGGAGTCTTCTCCCGACATGTCCAGAACCGGTATACGGCAGGGAACTTGCCAACATCCCAGGTTCTTGCCGTTCACATACACGTTGGCGTGTGTGAAGGTGTGCTGTTGGAATGCAGCCAGCTGCTCTGCATCGTAGTTTACAGAATGCGTCTCATTGTAGTTGCTGACATCCACACAATTGTTGATGTCCTCATAGGTGAGATAAATGTAGGCCGGCGTGAGATTGTTTTCCTTGCATGATACTGTAATACAAAGAATAACCGACAGGAGAGCGTATAGAGCTTTCTTCATAAAAACACAGAATTTGTTTGATTAACGTAATATTTTGTGCATTATTGCTTCCAGAATAATATTTTATTCGACAAATTATTGTATTGTTTTTTTTGTATTTTTGCACGCTTGAATATTAACAATTATTAGTTAATTATAAAATCACAAAGAAATGAAAAAAATTTATTTTTTAAGTTTGATTTTGTTCGCCTTTTTGGGTCTGAACGCACAAACCGTGGTGCTTAGTGAGGATTTCTCTCTTGTTTTGGACAGTAATACCACTGATCTTACAAATCCGAGCAATTTCCAATTGGATAATTATGTGAACACGCCTGGTTGGACTGGCAGTAAGGTTTATCAGAGCACAGGTAAGTTGAAGATTGGAACAGGCTCTGTTCAAGGCTATATAGTTACGCCTGAACTGAATCTTTCCGGCAATAATGGTCAGTTTGTTCTTTCCTTTGATGCGTCACGCTGGGGTAATGACAAATCCAAAATGTATGTGTTTGTGGATGATGTCCAATATGAAGTGGAGGGTCTGCAAAGTCATCCTAATCTAAATACATTCACCTTGACATTATCAGGTGGTACGGCCAATACCAAAATCAAATTCCAAGGCCAAGAAGCCAACCAAAGCAGGTTCTTCATTGATAATATTCTGGTTGTATCTCAACAATCTGGCCCCGACACGGTGGCACCATTTGTGACTTCCGTTACGCCGTCGGAAAACAGCGTTGCTGTGACTTTCAGTGAGGTGGTGGACGCTGTCAGCGCACAGACTGTCGGCAACTATGCCCTCGACAATAACATCACCATCACTTCTGCTACATTGAATGGCCGTGTGGTGACATTGGCTGTTAGCCCTGCTTTGGTTGAGGGCAACACTTACACCCTCGTGGTCAACAATGTGGCCGACACTTCAGGCAATGCGATGACAGCTGCTGACACGCTGGTCTTCATCTATGGAGTGGCACCGGAATTCAGAGCGGCCAATATCGCCGAACTCAGATCAAAGATGGACTTTACCGATATTACGGCAAACACGGCAGGAACCGTGGAATACAAACTCACGGGCGAAGTGATTGTCACTGCTGTGGCTGCCCACAATAACCAGAAAGTGCTTCAAGATGGCACGGGCGCAATCCTGGTGTACGATCCGGGTAACAGCCTGGGCTCCCTCGAAGTTGGCGACAAAGTCAAGGATGTTTACGGCACACTGACCAATTACTACGGATTCCTTGAGTTTAAGCCCACAAAACCCTACGGCACATTGGTTTCTATGTTCGAAGATGTACACCCGCTTACCATTACATTGGCTCAACTCAATGATCAGAGCTTCATGATTCAGCATCAGGCTGAGCTGATTAAACTGAATAATGTTGCTTTCACATCCACTGGCTCTTTTGCCACTCTCAGCACGTATGAGATTACGCAAGACGGCATTACAGCATCTGCCGTTTATCCCTATTTCCAGGATGCC
>CAJODA010000039.1:7985-25373 GCA_905233745.1 uncultured Bacteroidales bacterium | reverse complement strand
ACACTATTTTTGTGGCTGTTTTGTGGCGCACGCCTTACGATACAGATATTGGAGTTGCTTATGTTCATAATGCAAGTGATTAGATTTTGATATGAAGTTGATAAAAATGACTGAAAAAGGTGTTTGCAGCTTTTTCTGCAAACATGAGAATCATCAAAATCAGCACATTAGTGCATGGTAGTATTGCTCACTTCTCTATAGTATGTGATGCAAAAATAATAAGAAATGAAATGCGAAAATTATTCAAGTTAAACTTCGCATATATTTCACCCAGCTATCCCTTGAGCCAATCTCACCCCATTCACCTTTTTTACTTCTTCATATTACTACCCCGGCCTTCGGCCACCCCTTCTGAAACAGAAGGGGAATTCATTTCCCCTTTACCTCATATACCCCATTCACCTCTTGTACCCCATTTACCCCTTGTACCTATTCTACTGAAATCTCATCCATGAACAGCCATGCCTGCTCGCCGGCGCTGATGTGCCAAGCGGGCAGTTTTCCGTAACTGGATGCCTTCACCTTGAGATAGCGTCCGGTGGCGTCGCCCTTGATTATAAATTCGTGCAGTTTGGCATCTTCAGACTTTTCAGAACCAATGCCGTTGGCGGTGCCGAACAGCGTGTAGTGCTCGCCATCGTCCGAGATGTAAACTTCCACTTTTGAGGGGTAGAAAATCCAAGCTCGCACATCTTCCAGACAGCTTACGGCTACGGAGTGTACAGTCTTGGACTCATCCAACGTGATTACGCCTTCGAAGTCGCCGGGGAAGCCCTGCCAGCCGCCCGTGCGCCAGACCATCTTGCCGCGAACATTGTCAATAAGGCCGTCCTGTCCGCCAGCGAAGTACTGTGGGCTGGGTTGTGTGTTGTAGGTAAGGGATTTGTCCTTGTTAAAGAGACGGTAGTGGGCTTCGGCCACCTTGCTGGCCCCGGAAATCTTGTTGTACGCAATGGCTTTCAGCGTGGTGTTCTCTTTGATGGTGATGGGTTTCACATATTTGATTCCGTGGGTTGGCGCGGGTGTGCTGCCATCCAAGGTGTAGTATATGTCCGTGAGCGCAGACGCCGGAGCCGCACCGGGCACGTTGCGCTGGTAAAGATGGATGCTAACGGTCAGGCTGTCGTTGAAACTCTCTTTGTCGGTGGAGAAGTAGGGCACGGTGGTCACGGTGGGGGAGATGATGGCCTTGGGTGTGTTTTGGTAACCTACACCCCACGTGGTACCGGGCTTGTCACCCATTTTGAACTCCAGCAAACCACCATCTTTGATTTGGTTGTAGGTGATGTAGGACACATTCAGCTCTTGACCGTTGTATAATACGGATTGGATATACGGGAGATTCTTGTTTTTGGTGATGATGAGTTGTTTCCCATTTTCCAAGTTCAGTGTTACTTTGTCGAAGAGCGGATAGCCGATGATATACTGGTTCTTGCCTGGGCATACAGGATAGAATCCCATGGAGCTGAAGACATACCAGGCGGACATTTGTCCGCAGTCTTCGTTACCGCAAAGGCCGTCGGGTTTTGAGGAATAAAGCTCTGTCATGATTTTGCGGGTCAGCTCTTGTGTTTTCCAGGGCTGGTCCACGAAATTATACAGGTACGCGGCGTGGTGGCTCGGCTCGTTTCCGTGAGCGTATTGTCCGATAATGCCAGTGATGTCCGACTGGTCGCGGCCGGTCATCTTGGAGTCACCATAGAATAGCGAATCCAGAAAGACACCCATAGCCTTTTCGCCGCCCATCAGATGCACATAGTCGGTAACATCGTGCGGCACGTAGGTGGAGTATTGCCAGCAGTTGGCCTCCGTGAAGAAGTTGTTCACCTCCGTGGGATCAAAGGGAGAGGAAAAACCGCCGTTGCGCTTGCCATGCATGAAACCGTCAGGATCCATGAGATTCTTGTAGAATTGCGAGCGGTCGATGAACTCATGGTAAACCTCCATGTTGCCGATTTCTTTGGCAAACTGGGCGATGCACCAGTCGTCGTATGCGTATTCCAGTGTTTTGGATACGGACTCGTTGTCCGCTTCACCGGGTATGTAGCCGTATTGCGCATATTCGGGCCGTCCTAACTTGTTCAGCTTGGCGCTGTGCACCATGGCACGAAGCATTTCATTGACATCATAAGGCCGCATGCCTTTGATATAAGCGTCCCAGATGACGGGAACGGAGTGGTATCCGATCATGCACCAGGTCTCGTGTGCCGAGAGTTCCCAAACGGGCAGCATGCTGCCTTCACGATAGTGTTGCATGAAGGTGTAAAGAAAGTCTTCTGTACGTTTCTTGTCGATGATGTTCAGCAATGGGTGCAGGGCGCGATAGGTGTCCCATAGCGAAAAAACCGTGTACATTTGATGCTTACCATCCACTTGATGGATCTCGCCGTCCTGTCCGCGGTAGCGTCCATCCAGATCCGAATAGAGATATGGGGATGTGAAACAATGGTACAGAGCGGTATAGAAAGTTTTGAGATACTCTTTGTTGGAGGATTCCACCTTTATTTTGCCCAATTCCTTGTCCCAGGCGGCCACAGCCTCGGCCATGACCTGCTCGATGGTTTTGCCCTGAAGCTCCTTTTGGTTGTTTATGGCGCCGGCGATATCCACAGCGGAAATAGCCACATTCAGCGTCACACTCTTCACTTTTTCGGAGAAATAGACGATGGCCTTGCAGTTTTCGCCACGCACGTCGTTTTCGGTGACAAGTTGGTCATCTTTGTAAAACTCGATTTTCTGAATCGGGGAAGAGGGGATGATGGAAAAGGCACAGTATTGGTCGGGGTTCCAGGCCTCGGAGCGGCGGAAACCGATAATCTCATTGCCGTTCATGGTGATGCCGGAGGCCAGCACCTTGTCGCGGTGCGTGAGGTCGATGACAATGCCGCGAGGACCTTTCTTGGGGAAGGTGTAGCGGTGCATGGCCGCGCGCTGGCCTGCGGCAAGCTCCACGAAGATGCCGTTATCCAGCATGACATGGTAATAGCCGGCATTGGCGTGCTCATTCTTGTGCGAGAAAGAGATGGCATATTCCTCGTTGTGGATGGAGGGTGTGCCGGTGAACGGAGTTATGAGCACATCTCCGTAGTCGCTGCATCCCGTACCGCTCAGGTGCGTATGCGAGAAACCGTAGATCCGATTGTCGGAGTAATGATAACCGGAGCAGCCGTCCCAGCCGTCAAGCCGTGTGTCGGGGCTCACTTGTATGGCTCCGAAGGGCACAATGGCACCTGGAAAGGTGTGCCCGTGTTCAGCGGTGCCCACCAGGGGGTTCACGTATTCGCTTTGGGAGAAACCGGTTGCGACGAGAAGTATGGCTGTCGAGCACAGCAAGAGTATCTTTTTCATAAATAATACTGTTCTGATATTATGCGGTTTTCTTCTTGTTATTGGTCAACGCCACAAAGCCTAAGTAGAGCAGGCAGGCCAGCGTGACGAAGAAGGCGTATTTCGGGGCTGCATTGGCGGCGGCACCCGTGATGAGCGGCACGATGGCGGCACCCACGATGGCGGTGGTCATCAGGCCGGCAATCTCATTGGTCTTCTCGGGCATTCTGTCCACACAAATGGAGAAGATGAGCGGGAAGATGTTGGCGAATCCGATGCCGATGAGGATGAAACTCAGCCAGGTGGTGAAGGCATTGTACGGCAGGAACAGCAGCACATTGCCGATAATGGATACCAGAATGGTGAGTGCGAGGAAAACGGTGGGTTTGATATGGCGCAGGCACACGCCGCCGAGGAAACGGCCCACAAACAGGGCGATGATGAGCACGATGTTGCCCAATGCCGGTGTGATGACCGGGTTGTTTTCAATCAGGATGGAGGGAATGCGGTTGAACATGGAGGCCTCCGCGCCGCAGTAGAAGAAGATGCCCAGGAACATCATCAGGATGTAGGGGTTGCCAAGGGCTTTGAGGCAGTTGCCCAACGTGGTGGGCTGGGTGTCCTCTTTCTCGGCGTTGTTGGGCACGAAAAGGACGACCAGAATCAGCGTGATGAGCAGTACGGCGGCGAAGATGGGGAACAGGATGCGGAATCCCATATCGACGGTTTCCGTGGAGCCCTCCGGCGTAAAGGAGAACCAGCCGTACTTCATCAGCGAGGTGCCGATAAGCACGAGGATGAGCGAGGTGGACAAGGTGCCGATGGCTTTCAGCGATTGGGCGAAGGAGAGCATGCTGGAATACTTTCCCTCGGGCGACACGTCGCGGATGAGCGGGTTGCCGGACACCTGCAATATGGTGGCTCCGGCGCCCATCAGCAGCACCGCCAGCAAAATGATGGGGAAGTTGAACGCCATGATGGGCAGGATGGCTCCCAACAGGAACAGTATCAGACCGATAACCAGCATCTTCTTCTTGCCGGTTTTCGACTGCCACACGCCCGTGGGCACCGACAGCACGCCGAACATGATCATGCCCGCAAAAGACACGAATGAAGCCATGAAGGGCGAAATATGGAAAGCTTTTTCTACAACAGACACTAACTGGCCGGCTGCATCACCAAAGCCCATGGCTAGAAAGACAAAAAAAACAGATACGAGAGAGAGGGATTTTTTCATAAACAATTATTTAAATAATGAGTTGCAAAAATACGAAAAAAGGTATCTTTGCAGCAAATTTTTTTCACTATGTACGAAAATGACAAAAGAATCGTGGTGACGCTGGATGCAGGCGGCACACACTTCCGTTTCAATGCCATCCGTGGCAATCGTTCCATTGTTGATACCATAGAATATCCGTCTGAGGCACAGAATCTTGATCGTTGTTTAGGGAACCTGGTCCGAGGTTTTGATGAGGTGATGAAGAAATTGCCGGAGAAGCCGGTGGCTATCAGTTTTTCCTTCCCTGGACCTGCCGATTACCCCAACGGCATTTTTCCTGCACGTCTCACCAACTTCCCCGCCTTTGAGGGTGGGGTGGCGCTCGGCCCGTTCCTGGAGCGAAAGTTCAAACTGCCGGTGTTCATCAACAACGACGCGGACTTGTTTACATACGGTGAGGCTCTCGCCGGAGTCCTGCCAGAAATCAACGCTCGCTTGCATAAGTTGGGATCTGTGAAGCAATACCACAATCTGATCGGCTTTATTTTGGGCACGGGTTTCGGTATTGGCATCACTTCTCATGAACAGATGTACATTGGTGACAACTGTTGCTCTGAGATTTACTGCACTCCGCATAAGCAGGAGCCGGAGCTGATTGTGGAGGAGGGTGTCTCCCAACGCGCCGTGCTCTACAACTATCGGATGCTCGCCTCCGACCCGCGCAAGGAGAGTTTCAAAGACTCGCTCGACATCTATCGCATCGCGGAAGGCGAGTTGGAGGGCGATCGCAAGGCTGCGCAATTGGCTTTTGCCCGTTTCGGCGAGGTGGCGGGGTATGCCATTGCACAGGCAGTGTGTATGCTCGACGGCATCATCGTGCTGGGCGGCGGTCTTTCCAAGTCGCACAAATACTACATGCCTGCACTGCTTAACGAATTGCGTGCGCAGATGACTACCCGGAACGGCGTGCAGGTGGCGCGCGTACCCTCGTATGTCTATAATCTTGAAGATGAATCCGAATTTGAAACTTTTGCTCAAGGCGAACAACGCGAAATTGCCATTTATGGCACCGACGAGAAAATCCTGTGCGACACACAGAAACGCCTCGGCATAGCCGTCTCGCACATCGGCACTAGTGTGGCCACCACCACAGGAGCTTATTGTTATGCTCTTCACAAACTAAAATAATCCAACATGCGCAAACTGTTAAGCCTATTTTTCCTGCTCATTGTTTCATTGCTCTCAATCCAAGCGCAAGACAGCGTCCGCGTGCGCCGTTATATGCAGGACCTCTGTGCCCCTGCAATGCATGGCAGAGGCTATGCATACAATGGAGACGGCGTCGCTGCCGACTATCTGCGCAAGCAGTTTAAAGAAACGGGCATTGCCCCATTCGTGTATTCCGATTACTTTGAACGGTACGGTTTTAAAGTGTATTCTATGGAAGGCCCTGTCTCGGCAACCTTAAATGGTAAGACGCTGAACAATTGGACCGACTTTTCCTTTGCCCCTTACTCCCATTCTGCGAATGACGAATATGTAGTTATCCATATCGAACCGCAAATTCTGGTTGATAGGAACGCCCTCAAAGAATTTTGCCTGAAAAACAGGAAGCAGATTGACCGCAGTTTGTTGTATGTGGATATGAATCAATGTGAAGACAAGACATTGAAGGAGAGAGTGGATGAATTTTGTCGCTATTTGCATGTATGGAACGGCAAGTACCCCTTCAAAGGTTTGATGCTGGGTGTAAAAGAAATCCCTGTATGGTCGTTTGCCTTTGCCAAAAGCGAGTGCGATTATGTGCTGTGTTATGTGAAATCAGAACTGGTCAAGAAGAGAAACAACAAAATCAGTTTGCAATGCACCAATGAGTTTCGATTCCATAACACACAAAATGTATGTGCCTGCATTCCGGGCACGGCGGTTCCTGACAGTTTTATCGTAATAGGTGCTCATTATGATCATTTGGGGCAGATGGGCGATGATGTCATGTTCCCAGGCTGCCATGATAATGCTTCCGGAACGGCCACACTTCTTGACATGGCGCATTATTTTAAGGAAAATCCGTTGCGCTATAGCACCATTTTGGTCTCCTTCAGTGGCGAGGAGGCCGGTTTGATGGGATCGTTTTTCTTTGTGCGTGATTCGCTGATGGATTTTTCCAAAGTGAAACTGATGCTGAACCTGGATCTTATGTGCGGTGGGGATGACGGCTTTATGGTGGTGAATGCCCAAGCGGACAATACCAGGGATTTTTATAATTCTTTGGTTGAAATAAACAATAAAGATCACAAGGTGAAGGAGATAAAATCACGTGCCAATGCAGCAAACAGCGACCATTACCCGTTTGCGCACAAAGGGATGCCCGCCGTGTTCATCTATACGCTTGGCGGTAGGACTGGAGGTTACCATCAGCCTTCTGATACGCCTGAGAACGCCAGCCTGTCGCAATATCACAACATAGTCAGTCTGCTGATTAAAGGTCTGGAGAGATGTTGCGGAACTGGGGAATGACCCCGTTTCCTGTCTTTTCTTCTCAATAAAACAACGGTTTGGACTTCTCGCTATTCCAGTTTGCTGTTGATTGTCCCTGTCTCCTGTTTTTTTGTATCTTTGCGCCCTTATGAAAAACATTCGAAACTTCTGCATCATAGCGCATATAGACCACGGCAAAAGCACGTTGGCCGACCGTCTTCTCCAATTTACCAAAACTGTAAACGATCGTGAGTTCCAGAATCAGGTGCTGGACGATATGGATTTGGAGCGTGAGCGCGGTATTACCATCAAGAGCCATGCTATCCAGATGGAATACAATTATCAGGGAGAGACGTACGTGCTCAATCTGATTGACACACCAGGCCATGTGGACTTTTCTTACGAAGTGTCGCGTTCCATTGCAGCGTGCGAAGGCGCCTTGCTGCTGGTGGATGCCACTCAGGGTGTGCAGGCTCAAACGATTTCCAATCTTTACCAGGCAATTGACAATGACCTGGAAATCATCCCGGTGTTGAATAAGATGGACATGCCCGCCGCCATGCCCTTGGAGGTCAAGGATCAGATTATAGACCTGTTGGGCTGTGATGAATCTGACATTATAGAAGCCTCCGGCAAGACTGGCCAAGGTGTTGAAGAGGTGTTGCAGGCCATCATTGAGCGCATCCCCGCTCCAACAGGCGATCCCGATGCCCCGTTGCAGGCTCTCATTTTCGACTCCGTATTCAACTCCTTCCGCGGTATCATTGCCTACTTCCGTATCTTCAATGGTACCATCAAGACTCATGAGATGGTGAAATTCTTTGCCACCAAGCATGAGTATGATGCAGATGAAATCGGCATCCTCAAGATGGATCGTGTCCCCAAGGACACGCTTTCCGCCGGTGATGTGGGCTATCTGATCACAGGTATCAAAACCTCTACCGAGGTGAAGGTGGGCGATACGATCACCCATGTCTCAAACCCCTGCGATACAGCCATAGAGGGTTTCCAGGAGGTGAAGCCCATGCTCTTCGCCGGTATCTATCCCACTGAGGCCGACCAGTATGAGGAACTGCGCTCCTCGTTGGAAAAATTGAAGCTAAACGACGCATCCCTCACTTTTGAACCGGAGTCGTCAGCCGCTCTTGGCTTTGGCTTCCGCTGCGGCTTCCTCGGATTGCTGCACATGGAGATTATTGAAGAGCGTCTTGACCGCGAGTTTGATCAGGATGTTATAGCCACGGTGCCCAATGTTTCCTATAAGGTGATGACCACCAAGAAACAGTGGTTGGATGTTTACAATCCCTCCGGCATGCCCGCCCCTACGGAAATCGACCATGTGGAGGAACCCTATATCCGTGCCCAAATTATTACCAAAGATGACTATATCGGCGCCATCATGAAACTCTGTATCGACAAGCGTGGATCGCTGTTGAACCAGATGTATGTGGCTGCCAATCGTGTGGAGTTGACTTTCGATATGCCTTTGGGTGAGATTGTCTTCGACTTTTATGACAAACTGAAGAGCATCTCCAAAGGGTATGCCTCCTTCGACTACCATATTACGGACTTCAAACCCGCCAGTTTGGTGAAACTCGACATCCTGCTGAATGGTGATTCTGTGGATGCGCTCTCCTCGCTGATTCACTCTGACAATGCCTATACCTTCGGTCGCCGTATATGTGAAAAGCTGAAGGAATTGATTCCGCGCCAACAGTTCGAGATTGCTATTCAGGCTGCCATCGGTTCCAAAATCATTGCCCGCGAAACGGTGAAGGCAGTGCGCAAGGATGTGACCGCCAAGTGTTATGGTGGCGATATCACCCGAAAGCGTAAGCTGCTTGAAAAACAGAAACGCGGAAAGAAGCGCATGCGTCAGATTGGCAATGTTGAGGTTCCGCAATCGGCTTTCCTTGCCGTTCTCAAGCTGGATTAGCGATACAGACAAGATTTTCCCATTAATATTCCCATCATGTCGTTCCTCTCTGATATTTCCAAAGGCATTGCGGACGCTGGCTTTGCTTTGCAGGAAACCGTCGTGGTGCTCCCAAACGAGCGCGCCCGTCGCATGCTGCTTGAGCAGTTGTCCCAAAACCTGCAGCTCCCCGCATTCGTGCCCGCCATCTATTCCATCGAACATTTTATAGATCTGCTTTCACCTTTGCAGACTATTGACAAACTGGAACTGTTGGCTGCTCTTTACGGCACTGTCCGAGGGATGGAACCGCCCGTGGCCGAATCTTTTGATGAGATGCTTACCTGGGCACCCGCTTTCCTTTCCGACATCGATGAGATTGACATGCAGTTACAAGAGGGTGAGTATGTGTTTAAAACACTGGCCTTCGATAAAGAGTTCACCATTGAAATGGCTGATGGTGACCAAAAGGAGAGCATGATGGAGAAGATGGCGTTTTATGCTCGCCTGGCAGAACTCTATGTGCTGTTCGGAAATCAACTTAAGGAGCGCAAACAGGCCTATAATGGTCTCAAGTTCCGGGATTGCGCTGAGAATATTGAAGTTTATGCGCGGAAACTCAACTTCAAACACTTTGTGTTCGCTGGTTTCCATGTGTTCACTCCGTCAGAATTATCAGTGGTGCGATATATCAAGAATCACTTTGATGCCCGCTTTTTCTTTGATGTGGATCCCTTCTATTGCGATTTCAATCAAGATGACCGCTTTACTACAGCCTTTTTCCTGCGGAAAATCTGTGCCGGTCTGGATATACCGCAGGAGGGAGTGCAGTATGTGTACCATGATTACGAAGAAAATCCCAAGCGGGTTCAAATTGTCGGTGCCGCCAAGGAGATGAACCAGATTTTTTATGCTATAGAGCAATTGAAAAGAATTGAGGGAAAACAGGGCTCTTTGGATGGGACTGCGCTGGTGCTGGCCGATGAGAAACTGTTGGTGCCCTTCCTTTCAGCATACGGCATGGATGATGTGAATGTGACGATGGGCTATCCGCTAACGGCCACCCCTGGATACACGTTGCTGAGTTCCTTGCTGGATATGTACCAAACCGCTTTGCGATACAGTCATGGTGGCGTAATGCGCTTCCATCATAAGGACGTGGTGGCTGTCTTGCGGAACTCGGTCGTGCGCAAGTGCCTGTTTACAGATGAGAAACAGTATGAAGAGGAGGTGGCAAGTATTGAAGACAACCAAAGGGCACTCTATACGTACGCGGACCTGCCAGACGGCTATATTCCAACTTTCAGTGCGGATACGGGCGATTTACTGCCAGCCCTTATTCAATACTTTGAGCGTTTACTGCTGTCTGCTGAACCGGATGGCCAGGAAACTGCCCTGTTGAACATGGTAACCGATGCATTGAAAAAGACGGAAGCTTCCCTTCAGCGTCTTGCCAGTCTGGGCCAATCGATGAAACTCTCTACGATTAAGTATGCGATTGGACTTCAACTCGACAATATCTCGTTAGCCATTAAGGGAAATCCGCTGAAAGGCTTGCAAGTTATGGGTCTTTTGGAGACACGAACCCTTGATTTCAAGCATGTTATCATGCTCTCCGTGAACGAAGGCGTGTTACCCGCAGGTATCAGCTATAACACATTGCTGCCTTTTGAAATTAAATATGATAATCACTCATTACCTAATTATCTATACAAGGACCAGGTGTATGCCTACCACTTCTTCCGGCTGCTACAGCGTGCCGAGGATGTAGTACTTATATATAATAATGTATCGGACACCTCCCTGATGGAAAAAAGCCGTTTTATCACCCAACTTGAATTTCTTAAACAGGAGAAACAGCTAAACAATATACAACTTGAGTATCCGCAAGTGGGCTTCCAATTCAAGGCATCCATACCGGAGGAAATCATGGTGGAGAAGACGGAGGAAACGATGCGGAAACTATACACGATGAGCTATTCTGCCACCGCACTGAGCCGGTATGTCAATTGCCCGTTGCAGTTCTATTTCAGGGATATTTGCGGGATTGAGCCCCGGCAAACATTTCAGGAGAGAATAGAGAGCAACATTATCGGTACCGTGGTACATGCCCTTTTGGAAGACGTCTTCAACGAGATTAAAGAGAATCCGTCCGAACACTACGCCATCATTCAAAGGTTTATGGATGATTTGGAAGAAAGGATTCATGATAAGATGTTGCATGATGAGAAAATGGGATTGCACTTGCGACCGGAAGACCTGTCTCGTGGTCGAATCTATCTCGCTACCCGTATGGTGTTTAACGATGTCTATAACTATCTTCAAAAGGCAGTCAGGGAACTGGAAATCGGGAAGGTGAAGATTGTGGGCAACGAGGTTAAAATGAGTTGTGATTTTGCTCTAAGCGACAGGACGGTGAAATTGTATGGTGTCATTGACCGCTTGCAGATTAATAGCCTTGAAGATGGCTCCAGGTTGCCTGTTGTGACGGATTACAAGACTGGATGGGTGAGTGACGATGGTCTGAAAGTGACATTGACGGCCATGGAACAAGTTGTGAATGATACCGGCCACAAGCATCTGTTGCAGTTGCTGTTCTATGCTCTGTTACTGAGACACTCTTCCAGTGAGAATCTCTCTTACATAAAGGAATATCCGGGAATACAATGCGGCATAATGTGTATAAAGGATGCCAACAAAAATATCATGTTCCCTGAATATTGGCATCCGGCGATTGTAGAGACGGAGAATGGAGCTACGGATTGTCTGGCCTGGGATATTGTGGATGTTTTTGGAGATACCTTACGGGAACTGTTGTCGGAGATATTGAATCCATCAAAAGCCTTTAAACAGACTGAGGATGGGAATCATTGTTCCTATTGTGATTACAGACACATCTGCCGGAAGGGCTAGTGGCTAAGGTACAATGATGCTGTCCTGGAACGAAAACTCTTGTCCTCTTATGTCAGTACAGTGGACGATGTACGAATATTCCTTGTCCCTATGCTATCAGTCGAAATTTAATTTCTTAGGTTGTGCGGTAACATTGGTCTCGTTGCAACCGGACTCGTCGCCAGTATAGGCGGCGGGGATAGTGAAATAGTAACCCGACTTTGCTGATTTATTAGGAGATGTAACCACGGCGTAATAAGGGAGTTTCGGGTCGCTGTAGACTTTTTT
Organism: uncultured Bacteroidales bacterium; assembly: GCA_905233745.1. Classification (GTDB taxonomy): domain Bacteria; phylum Bacteroidota; class Bacteroidia; order Bacteroidales; family WCHB1-69; genus F23-D06. The sequence goes on along the minus strand of CAJODA010000039.1, from coordinate 13,254 downwards.
CATGAAGAGGCCGAACACAGGCATGGCGGTGCGGGCACCTTGGCCGAGTGCGGTACTGCGAAAGTGAGCGGAACGGTCTTCACAGCCCACCCAAACACCACAGGTGAGCAGCGGGGTGTAGCCTACAAACCAGCCGTCGGACTGGTTGTCGGTGGTGCCGGTTTTGCCAGCCACCGGGAAGTCCAACTTGTACTGGCTCCGCAAGCGCCCGCCAGTACCGTAGTCCACCACACCTTGCATAAGGCGGACGGTTTTGAAAGCCGTGATCTGGTCAATGGCGTCATTGGTTTTAGGCAGGCGGTTGTATATGACGTTGCCGTCCTTGTCGCAGATGCGGGTGATGAAGATTGGCTCCACATAGACTCCCTGGTTAGGGAAGCAGTTGATGGCGCCAACCTGTTCGTACAGGGTGAGCTCGCAGGCTCCGAGGCAGATGGCGGGGACCGCCGGGATCTCGGAAGTCATACCCATGTTGCGCACAAGGGCGATGACAGCTTCCGGTCCGTATCGTTTCATCAGATAGGCGGATACTTGGTTGAGGGAGAATGCCAAGGCCTCGCGCAGAGGCATCATCTCGCCTTCACGGTGGGCGCCTGAATTTCGCGGAGTCCATGAACCGCCCGGCGTCTCTATCGTGACCGGCACGTTGGGCACCATCGTGCACGGGTCAAACTCCCCGCTTTGCATGGCAACTGTGTAAACGTATGGTTTGAATGTGGAACCCACTTGGCGCTTCGATAACTTCACGTGGTCGAACTGGAAGTACTCGTAGTTGGTGCCGCCCACGTAGGCTTTTACGTGCCCTGACTTGGCGTCCATGCACATCAGTCCGCAGTGCAGGAATGACTTGTAGTAACGGATAGAGTCGAATGGTGACATCACCGTGTCTATCATTCCCTTGTAGGAGAAAACGGTCATCGGCACCTTCTTCTGGAATTGGGCCTTGATTTGTTCGTCACTGAGACCGGCGTCTTTGGCACGGTCATAGCGCTCCGACAGTTTTGCGGCTCTCCATAGTATGCTGTTGGTCTGTTCTTCCGACAAGTTGACAAACGGTGCGTTTTTCACCCCCTTGATGTGTTGGAAGAACATGGGCTGCAGGTAATCGCACACGTGCTCTTTAACCGCATCTTCAGCGTGTTGCTGCATTCGCGAGTCGATGGTGGTGTATATTTTCAGACCATCGCAGTAGAGGTCGTAATGCGAGCCGTCTTTCTTGGGATTGTTGGCACACCAATCCTTCATAACCAAGCGCAGATACTCTCTGAAATAGGTGGCTTTTCCTGCATAGTGGGCTTGTGATTTGAAATTGGTCATGTCAATGGGCAGTGTCTTGATGGAATCGAATTGGCCTTCGGTGAGATAGCCATATTTTTTCATCTGTCCCAATACCACGTTCCGGCGGTCGATGGATGCCTGATAGTGCCTCCGGGGGCTGTATTTGGTGGGCGCTTTCAGCATGCCGACCAACAGGGCGGCCTCCTCGGTGTTTATCTCCGCAGGACTCTTGTCAAAATAGGTGCGTGCTGCCGACTTGATACCCACAGCCTGATTGCCGAAATCGACAGTGTTGAAATACATGGCCAAAATCTCATCTTTGGAGTATTTGCGCTCCAGCTTGGTGGCCACCACCCACTCTTTGAATTTGAAGAACACGAGCTTTATCTTGTTCATCTTCTGATCGCGGGGAAAGAGGTTCTTGGCCAGCTGCTGCGTAATGGTACTTCCGCCGCCCTTCCGGTGGAAGGTGATCACACCACTGGCTACGCGCAACAATGCCCGCATGTCAACACCTGAATGCTTGTAGAAACGCGAGTCCTCCGTCGCAATCAGCGCGTCCTTCAAAGGTTGGGACAAGTCTCCGTATTTGCAATTGGAGCGGTTCTCCAAATAGTAGGTGCCCAGCAACTCCCCATCTTCTGAAATCACCTCAGTAGCAAGGTTCGCGGATGGGTTCTCCAACTCCGTAAAGGATGGCATATATCCGATCCAACCTAGAGAGATAAGGATAAACAGGAGTATCAGAAAACCCAGAATGGAAAAATAGGTGATCCAAAAGGGTTTCACCCAAGCCGGTCTGTCGGTTTGCTGTTTGGATTCGGTTTTCTTTGCAGATGATTTGGCCGTATACATGATTTTCTGTTGTGATAGCTTGTTTGTCTGTGATTATGGAGCTCGTTTAGCGTGAAAATAGACTAGTGTGCGGTAGTGGATGTCCCGTTGCCGGAGGTGGTGACAGTGGCTCCGTTGTATAATCCGTGCCAGTTGGTGCCGCCGTTGATGGAGGGTGAGGTGTAGTAGGTGTATGTGCCGCTTTGAATAGAGGGAGTGGTGATGAAAAGGCCTGAAACCCGTTTGGCGCCAGGATCTTCAAAACCGCTGTTGCCGTTGCTTACGGCAGGCATCTTGAAGGTGACCACTTCTGCACCACTGCTGTTCTTTACGCAAACGCCGTTTTGGGCCAGAGTCAGGGCATTGCTGCTGCCACCGCCGCCAGGCCAGCCGCCACCCGAGCTGCCGAGAGTGAGGTATTTCTGTCCGGTGAGCGCCGGGGTCCCCTCAATGGCTCCCATGTTGCCTCCTATGGCGATGAGCGTGGTGTTGCTGAGCTGCAAGTGGCCGCCCTGATTGTTGTCATCGTTGTCGTCAATAGCACATTCGGACCCGCGGCAAATAATTACGCCACCGTTAAAGCGTATTTGGGTGCCGTTGCAGTCAATGCCGTCGTTCCCGCGAGAGTAGGCCCACACATGCCCGTTGTTCACCTCAATATAGACCCCTGCATTGATGGCATCATCGTAGGCGTTGGTCTCCACATAGCCGCCGTTTATAAACAGGCTGTCTTTGGTCTCTATAGCCTCGCCATTGGTGCTGCCACTGGTTTGGGCGCAAAAACTTTTCAAATTGCCGCTGTTTACCGTGAGTTTTCCTTCAATCTTGAGGCCTTTTGGGAGACCCTTCCATGTGTTGGAGGAACCGCCGCCACCGGGAAATCCTCCTCCGCCTCCGGAGGTGACATTTACGGGTGCCCCGCTGGTTTTCACACTGACGGTGAGCAGGCTGTCAGCCGCACCGATGGTGCCCATGGTGAAAGTGCCGTCGCACGTGATGCCACGGCCACCCTTGCCAGTGCTGACACCACTGAACCAACCTGCATCAATCAGGATGTTGCCATCGGCCTTCAGACAGGAGGGGGCGAAACCGTCCGTACAGGAGGTCCCAGTGCCCATAACCGTGAATCCTGCAGCGCTGGTGGTTGCCGTCACGGACCCGCCGGTTTGGGTGTAGTTGCCATCACAGCTGATGCTGCGTCCACCTGCAGTGGCCGTGATACTGCCTCCATTGATGATGATGTTGGCGTCACTTTTCAAACATGTGGATGAATAGCTGTCGTATGTGCTGCCTGTAACGAGGTATTTGTTACATTCGCCGATGGCCGTAAGGTTCAGAACCCCGTCCGATATCGTGATGCTCCCGTCGCTGCTTATGGCTTTGCCGCCGGCGTTGCTGCTTGGGCAGGTGACAGTAGTGGTGCCGCCTGTAACGTACAGATTCCCGTCAACTTTGATGCCCGTGCAGTAGGAAAGGTCAACCCCGGAGGCGATGGTCTCGCTGACGTATGAGCCGGTGGCGTTTACCGTGATGTCCCCACCGTTGATGAACATGTCTCGGCCACTCTTGATGGCTTTGGACTGGTTGCCGGAAACCGTGACCAGGATGGTGCCTCCGTTGATGGTGATGGTGCTGTCGCACTTCATTCCCTTCTTGTCTTCAGCGGGAATGTTGATAGTGATAATACCATCATTCACTTCAATAAAACCGGTGTCTCCGTCAATGCCGTCACCGGAAGCGGTGATGTTTGCTGTGCCGCCGTTCATGACAAAATAGTCGCAATGGATACCATCGGCTACGGCAGAGGCCACCACGATGTTGCCGCTGTTGATTTGCACATAGTCGTCGCTGTGGATGCCGTTGCGCTTGTAACCGTTCACGGTCAGCGTGCCATTGCCGTAGAAAATCAGCTCGCTCTTGCTTTGCAAAGCTGCCTTTTTGGTGTTGTCAGCCCCATCATTCAGGAAGTTCTGCGAACCGTCAGCCAATATGACGTTGGTTTTCTTGTCCACCAGCACGTCAATGGCCGGACCTTCGCTATTGGTAAGCGAAAGCCCTTCCATGGAGAGGGTGAAACGCTTGTTGGGGGTGATGTAAAGATAACCGTCAGAAGAGCTTCCCGACAGGTGATAGACGATATCCTGAATAGTTGAGGTTACCGTAACGGTCACCTTGGCCCCTTCATTTGTGATGTTCACACCATTGTTGGCGTAAGGATTGATGATATTGACGCTGTTCCCGTTCCAGGTGATATAGATGTCATCGCCCAGCAGGCTTTCGTTGCTGAAGGTGATGCTATCCACTATGCTCACCGGAAAGGTAAGATTGTTGTCGCCGAAGTTGAAAATGGATTGGCTGCCTTGAAAATGAATGCTGTCAATCTCGGAAACGGATTTCTCAAAGATGACGCTGTTGCCATTGTACAGATGCAGAATCTCCTGCGCAGGCAGGGATATGACTATTGTCAAAAACAGGATGACTGAAACGGTTCTTTTCATGATTTGCTGATTTTAAAGGTTTTGCCATCCACTTTGATGAGATACAGGCCTTTGGGCAGTCTGCTGATGTTGATTGTCTCTTCTTGCTTGCAGGCACCAGACATGAGCAGTCGGCCGTCAATGGAGAAAATCTGATAACGGCTGTCACTGTTTAGGTCGCTGCTGATGCGCAAAAAGGTGGTTGCGGGATTCGGGTATATACGGATATGATCACTTTCAATGGTTTCTACGGACGTGGCTCCGGAGAACAGTATTTTCCGGATATCCGAAAGCGGGAAGGAGAAAGGGATGTTGTCCCCGTCATCCACCATGAGAAACCCGTTGTCAAAATAAATCTTGCCGGTTTCGCTGACAGAAAAGGATTGGGTGCCGGAACTAATAAGTTGCACTTCCACATTCACCTGTGCCGAGCAGAGGATTATGCCAGAGAGAAAGAGCAAACAAAAAATCGTTTTTTTTATCATTTCAAGAAATTGAATTTTAAAATTGAATGCTGGAATTTTGCAGATGAAACTATTCCAAATAAATCCAGCCCGCAAATATAGTAAAAATTATAACAGTCAAAATGTTGGAAAATTGCTGTTGAGGGTATTGGGAATATTCAGAACCCAAAGGAACCAAAAATGCCGAAAAACTCCGAAAATATGATGAAATTCTAT